>JBHEKR010000071.1:0-4371 GCA_041859365.1 Candidatus Hydrogenedentales bacterium | reverse complement strand
GGCGAAGGCGAAGGCGAAGGCGAAGGCGAAGGCGAAGGCGAAGGCGAAGGCGAAGGCGAAGGCGAAGGCGAAGGCGAAGGCGAAGGCGAGGGTGAAGGCGAGGGTGAAGGCGAGGGTGAAGGCGAGGGTGAATTGTGCGTTTCGCCGGCGGCGGCCACCCTCTCACTGAGCAGTGTAACCGTAGGCGTGTGCGATGTGGTCGAGGTGCAGCTCAGCCTGACCGGGATCAATTGCCCCGACAATGGCCTCTCCGGATTTCGCGTGCGGATCAATTACAGCAACAGCCTGCTTGAATTGGCGACGGGCCCCGGTGGCGCGCTGGCCACGACATCGGCAGCGTTCGCCGATGCGTTTGGCGGTGTGGTCGGCGCGAGCTTCAACGCCGAGGGGTACTTCGTCAATGTGGAGAACGCGACGCCCATCGTATTTGGCCCGGAAGGCATCACCTTGGCGCTGGGTTCCATCTATTTCCGCGTGAAGGAGGGACCCGAGTCCGGCATCATTCCGCTGGCGCTTTCTGTGCTGGCCGCCCCGCCCGAACTGGACGGCGCGCTCGGCGTTTCGCTGGCACCCATTGCCGTGGAAGGCGTCGGGGTCTGCGCGGAGGAGGGTGAAGGCGGTGGCTTTGAAGGAACTCCGCACAGTGCCGATCAGAATGGCAACGGCCAGATCAGCCTCTCAGAACTGCTGCGCGTGATCCAGTTCTACAACCTGGGCGCCTACCATTGCAGCGTGGGTACCGAGGATGGGTACGCACCGGGGCCGGGCGATGAGACCTGCACGCCGCACGCGGCGGATTACAACCCGCAGGATTGGGACATCAATCTGTCGGAGTTGCTGCGGCCGATCCAGATTTACAATTCGCTGGGCTACGAAGTGTGCGTGGGCGGTGAGGACGGTTACTGCCTTCTCACGGAGGGCTAAGCCCGCAGCCTAGAACAACAACTGCTGTTCGACATCGGCCTCCGGGTCTGCGGGCTTTGGCTTCGCGGCCCGGGGGCTTCTCGTTTTGGGCGTGGGAGCAGCTTCCTCATCGCTCGACTCGGGGGCCGAAGTAGGTGCAGTCATAACAGGATCCACGGTCACCGGCGCAGGCGGTGGTGTGGGGGTGGATGCCTTGGGCGCGGCGGGTGCTGCCTCGGCCGCAGGCATGCCAGGAACGCGGGGCAGCCGGCTGCTGGGCGCGAAGGCCGTTGCCGGGGGCAAGACTTCGGGAGCCTCCCCGCGCGCGAGTGCGGCGATGTCCTCCTGCAACATGGTCTGCGTGGTGCGCCAGGACTTACCCACCTTAAAGGCGCGCAAGCGCTTCTCCCGGAACATTTCGCGCACGGTAATGGGTTTCACCTGCAGAATGCCCGCGACGTCGTCCACTGAGAGAATCTTTTCCATGGGGGAGGGTCTCCATACGGGGCACGCCCACGGGCCCCGCGAATGCCGGTGGGCACTATAACAGTCCGGGTGCATTGGCGCAAGCGGGAGCACAGGAACCACTGCAAGCCATGAATGAGCGGAGATATACCAACAAGAAAGAACGCATGGCGATATTCTATGGTGCGCGATGGGGCGCAGGAAGGAACGTCCCAAATGCTGCTGGAAGGGCGTGCGGCAACGACACGGCCTCGCACCACTTCCCCAGCTAACCCATTCCAAGCCTTGCACTTTACACGGAAGCTGGGTAGAATTACCCGAGCTCAAACAGAGGTTCAGGAGAACGGACATGAAACGCAATCGGTTGCTCTTCGGTGCTGCACTGGTTCTGATGTTTGGCGGGCTTGCTGGATTTTCCGGCGATGCGTATGCCCAGAAGACCGATCCATCTAAGAAAGCTGCGACAACCAATGACAAGGCCATCGCCAGCAAAGAGGGCGTATCGGGTTCCTTGGGCAGCAAGAAGATCGATGCGGAGAAGTTGCCTGGCAAGCTGGAGATGGGATTCGCCTTCGGGTCCGTGGTGGCCATGATTGCGGCGATCAAGTATCTCTAGCCGACGGGACTTCAGTCGCCGGGCCTGAATACGCAGTACGGCGGGAGCAAGGGACAGGGCAGCGTTCCGGAGAGTATGCGCCGTGCACGATCGAATAGTCCTCCTCGACGACGAGCCATCCATCCTTGAGATTCTTGGCCAGCATCTGGCCGAAGGCGGCTATGATTGTGTCCAGACCACCTCGGCCGGCGAGGCACTGAGTTGGCTGGAAACTGGCGAGTACTCCCTTCTTATAACCGACTTGCGCATGCCCGAGATGCATGGTCTTGAAGTCGTTCGCCGCACCAAAGACATTGATGCGACCATAGCAGTCATCGTCGTGACGGCGTTGTTGGAGGTCACGAACGCGGTCGAAGCACTGCGGACGGGCGCCGACGACTACCTCATGAAGCCGTTCAATCTCACCGAGATCACCCTCTCGGTGGAGAAGGCGCTGGAGCGCCGGCGGCTGGTGCTCGAGAACTGGAAGTACCAGAACGAGCTGGAGTCGCGCATCAAAGAGGCGACCCGGGATCTCGAGCGCACCAACGCCGAATTGAGCAACACCAAGGATTACCTGGAAAGCTTACTCAACAGTTCGGCCGACGCGATCATTACGGTTTCCCCAGCAGGCCGGCTTTCCTTTGCCAACCCCGGCGCAACCGCGACCCTGGGCTACACGACCGAAGAATTGCTGACCAAGCACGTGCGAGAGCTGTACGCCGGCGGGGTGGACGAAGCCCGCTACGTGGAGCGCATGCTAAGCGCGGACCGCCCCCTGCAGAACTACGAGACCGAGCTCATCCGCAAGGATGGCGTTCAGATGCCGGTCAACCTCACCATCTCCCCGGTGAAGGATTGCTCTGGCAACGTCATTTCCTTCCTGGGTATTTGCAAGGACATTACCGAACAGAAGCGCCTGGAGTTCGAGCTAAAGGAGATGTCCATCAAGGACAGCCTCACCGGGCTCTACAACCAGCGTCACTTCTACGACCGGCTGGAGTCCGAGATTGAGCGCTCCAAGCGCCAGGGACATCCCCTGTCGCTGTTGCTCTTTGACGTCGACCAGTTCAAGTCCTACAACGACTGTCACGGCCACCTTGAAGGGGACCGCGTGCTCAAGACGGTGGGGGATGTGGTGTTGGAGTGCACCCGTGAGCACGTCGATATCGGCTTTCGCTATGGCGGGGACGAGTTCACTGTGATCCTTCCAGAGGCGGGTGAGGCCGTAGCCCGGACGATTGCCGAGCGTATTCGCGAGAGCTTCGCATCGCGGCGCTTCGACTCGCTCACGCTGAGCGTAGGCCTGATGAGCTATCGCGAGGGAAGCTCCCTGCGCTCCTTCATTCGCTTCACCGACGCCATGATGTACGACGCCAAGCGCTCCGGCGGCAACCGCGTCTTCGTGTATACGCCTGATAAGCACACCGAGATCCAAACTGAAGAGGCCGAGGAGTCCGCCGCGGAACCTTCCGCAGCGCCTTCCACGGAACCCACCACCGACCGGAGCCGCAGTTAAGCACGCCATGAAGTTGGGCATTTGCAGCGAAATTTTCAAAGACTGGAATGACATCGGGCGCGCCATCGACTACGTCAAGGCGATTGGCTACGATGGCCTCGAAGTGGCGCCCTTCACCCTCGCGCCCGAGGTGACGGACATCAGCGATGCGACCCGTAGCGCCATCGTGCGGCACGCGGCCGCGGCCGATCTGGATATCCTCGGGATTCACTGGGTTTTCGTCGGCCCCAAGGGCGTCCACCTCACGCACCCCGATGCGGCCATTCGCAAGCACACCACCGAGTACCTTGCCCAGTTGATTCACTTCTGCGGCGACATCGGCGGCAAGGTGATCATTTTCGGCTCGCCCAAGCAGCGCAACGTCGAAGACGGGGTCCGCTACGGCGATGCCTTCGACTATGCCCGTGCGGCGTTCGATGCCGTCATGCCGGTGTGTGAAGCCCGCGGCGTCACCATCTGCATGGAACCCCTGACGCACCTCGAAACGAACTTCTGTCAGAGTGTCGCCGAGACGGTGGGCCTGATCGAGGCGGTGGGCCACCCGAACTTCCAGCTCATCCTCGACACCAAGGCGATGGCCTTCGAGGAAGAAGACCGCGCCACGCTGATCCGGAAATACGCCAAGTACCTCCGGCACTACCACGCCAACGACGAGAATCTGAACGGGCCCGGCTGGGGCGCAGTGGACTTCGCGCCGATCTTCGAGGCGTTGAAAGACATCCGCTTCAAAGGCTACACCTCGGTCGAGGTCTTCAATTTCGAGCCTGGTCCCGAGGCCATTGCAACGAAAAGCCTCTCGTACATGCAGCGCTTCCTCTAGCGCGGATCGGGGATCGGCGCACCAGGGGAGCTTCTCCTGGCACCGCTCCCAATCTGGTCGACGCCATTT
>JBHEKR010000065.1:0-68404 GCA_041859365.1 Candidatus Hydrogenedentales bacterium | reverse complement strand
TCCTCGTTCGATGTGGAAAGAGGGGCTATCATCGCCGAAAGGGGTCACCAAGTTGAAATCGAAAAAGTTAGTCGGGGCTCTTAAATCATTTATTTTCAACCGCTTGTACGCACACACAGAAAACTTAACCGGACACTAGTGAATTAAAATAATGCATCACTAGTGTCCGGTTGAGACCGCGATCAATCGTCCTAAGTCATAGCAACATAGTGATTTAACTATGCTGGTTGAGTTTTTCGATTTCAATCCCTCTTTTTGTTTCAGCGCGGGCGATACCATTTGCAGCCAATGGGAGGCCCGACAAGACGATGGAAAATAGATCTCATGGCCGATTACTTGGTGTTTTTAGGTTGTACGACTAGCAAACTATTCAACAATTACGGACAAGGTTTGGTGGCGGCTCCTACACAATTCTACAGTTTTTAATCATCGTATTGTTCGCAAAAGGTGCGATTTTACAGGCGTTTTTGAGCGCCGAATACACTTTCCGATAGGCCCAATTGACTAAGGCATTGAAATCATTAGGCTTTTTAACCGGACACTAGTGGCAAGAAGTACTTTCCCAATCCGGTGCCGGATGGCTTCTACACTGGCGACGGCGTGGCCCATGCGGAGGCCGGCCTGCTGGAGAACTACTACGCGTGGACCTGGGGCGATGCGCTTTTCGTCGTCCTCGATCCTTTCTGGTACACGGGCACGAGTAATCGCGGGCCGGCAGCCTTCTGGGATCGCAGCCTGGGCGAGGCGCAATACCGTTGGTTGGTTCAGACCCTTTCCCAGAGCAAGGCGGCCCACAAGTTTGTATTTATTCACCATCTGGTCGGCGGCTCGGACAAGAACGCGCGTGGCGGAGCGGAAGCCTCACACTTTTTCGAGTGGGGCGGCCACGAACTGGACGGAAGCGAAGCATTTGATGCCAGGCGTCCGGGCTGGTCGGAACCGATTCACGACCTGATGCTGAGTCAGGGCGTATCGGCCGTGTTTCACGGGCACGATCATTTCTTTATGAAGCAGGAGCGCGATGGTGTCGTTTATCAACTCTTGCCGCAACCGGGGCACAAGGGTCAGGGGAGTTCGCGTAGTGCGGCGGAGTACGGCTACGTCGCGGGTGACATTGAAACGGGTTCGGGCTATCTGCGCGTTTCAGTTCGCCCCGAGTCGGCGACGGTGGCATTCATAAGGACGCCCCTGAGCCCGGGCGGCAGTGGGGCGTCACCGAACGCAGAAGAGGCCTATGAATATACGATTCCCGCCCGCGGTGCAAAGTAATTGGAAAGGAGAAAGACGATGAGAGAGCGACGTGGTCAGATTATCCTGATTCTGCTTTTGGTAGTGGCGCTGGGTCTGGGGCTTCGTGTCATGGCCCAACCTGCGCGTGAAGGAAAGCCCAGAAAGCCAACCCTTCAGGACACGGTCAAATTAAGCGTGTACGCAGACAACTGGTTTCAACTCTACATCAATGGCGAACTGGTGGCCGTGGATCCGATTCGTTTCCTGCCGCATAACGTCGTTTCGGTCGATGTCCTCCCCGACTACCCCATGACCCTCGCGGTGATGGCCTGCGACAATGCCGACTCGAAAACAGGGATGGAGTACGCCAACACCAACGTAGGCGATGGTGGGTTTATTCTCAAGCTGGGCGACGGCACCGTTTCCAACGTCTCATGGAAGACCCGGGTGGTTTCCAGAGGTCCCGTGAACGCCCAGGGCTCCCAGCCGAGGGCGGAGCACGAGCCACTTCCCGATGGCTGGTATCTGCCGGACTTTGACGACAGCGCCTGGGAGGCGGCTACCGAGTACAGTCAGGCCGAAGTAGATCCGAAGGGGCCGTACTTTGAGCATGATTTCTCCGGCGCGCGATTTATCTGGGGCCGGGACCTGAGGATCGACAACACGGTGCTGTTCCGCTGCACCGTGCCCGCGCCGCCGGACGGTGTGGCGCGTCCAGATTTCAGCGGGATCAACGACCTGCCAATGAACGCCCCCGGCGCAAACGGAAAACGGCGTCAGGGCTAAGGCCGACTGACCCGACAGGAGAGAAAAATGAAGAACCGAAATATTCTTGCGTTGCTGTACATGCTTGCGATGCTTCCGGCGCCCACCGTATTCGCCCACGCGGGCCACGGGGAGTCCAGTTCAGACTATCGGCACTGGTCTGATTCGGCCGGAGCCCGTCGGTGGGACGCCGCCTTTGTACTGGAACGCAATGGGACCGTGTTGTTGCGGAAACCAGACGACGGTATGGTGCGCGTCGGGATGGAAGAGCTTAGTGACTCTGATAGAAGCTGGGTGGCGCAGCGCGTCGCTGGTATTCACGCGCTTAACATGACGCTCGCCACGACCGCCGGCGCACAGGAGCCGACTGTTCCAGCACCGGCCGAAAAAGGAAATGTGCCGGTGCCCGTACGCTACTTTGAGCCCTTTGTGCCGCATATTTCCGTCTCTTGGAACGAGACTCACCTTGTCGTGGAGTCCGACGGCATGCCGGATCACCCCATGATGGTGGGGATTCGCGCATGGAATCAGCAGGTGCCTCTCCCGCAGGCCTACCGGGGTAGCAACGCTTTCCATATACCCTTGAAGCCGCAGGTGGCCCCATCGTCCACCCCGGCCCCATTCCTCAGTGCGATTGCGGTGGCGGTAAACGGCGTGCCGATCTTTCATCCAATCAAGCAGGATGGCCGGACCGACACCGTGGCCAATGGCGAACTCGACGAGTATGGCGGTCACGCGGGACGCGCAGATGACTATCACTACCACATTGCGCCTCGTCACTTGGAGAAAGTCGTCGGTGAAGGAAATCCCGTGGCCTACTCCCTCGACGGCTATCCAATCGTCGTGGCGAAGGAGGATGGGGGCAGGCCGGTGTTGGCCCTGGATGAGAACCACGGGCATCTTGACGAGTCAGGAGGTTACAGTTACTACAGTACGACGGCCTTCCCCTATCTGAATATCAGCTACCGCGGCGTTGTCGACTTGGAAAACCGTCCCCGGGCGATCGGGGTCAGGCCCTACACCCAACCGCTGCGGGGCGCCCGCATCACGGGATTTGAAAAGACGGCCGAGGGAAGCTATCGCCTGACTTATGAGGTGGAGGGTGCGACGGGTTCCATTGCGTACGTCGTTGGAAATGATGGCGCACGATTCTCCTTCACGGGCGCCGATGGGACCTCAACAAGCGCATCTTATCCACCGGTATCCGAGGGACGCGGCGGTAGAGGGGGTGGTGGCGAAAGGGCCGCTGGTGAAGGGCGCGGTGGTGGAAAACGCGGCGGCGAGCCTCGGCCGGAGCGAGGCGGGCCTGTTGCGGGGAAAGGTGCCTCTGCGGTGCCCCCGCGGGAAGGGTCCCGGGGCCCTGCCCCATCGGGTGACGGCGAGCCACGCCAACCGTGGATTCTGGCGCACGCGGTCGAACTCGACACCGATCAGGACGGCGCAATCTCGCGCGCTGAAGTGACGCTGGAAGCCAACCGCGCGTTTGACGGTTACGACGGGAACAAGGATGACTCGCTGAGTTCCGACGAACTCGGTAAACAGTCCAGTGTTCGCTCCGCCATGGGCGGTTTCATTAAAGGCCACGCGAAAGAGGTCAATCAAGATGGGGATGCCGGGCTCACCCGGGAGGAACTCCTGGCCGTGGCCACGCGGATGTTTGATCGAATGGATAGCGATCGCGATGGAATAGCTTCTGCCACCGAATTGAAGGCGTCGCAGCGCGGAACCGGACAGCAGTCCAAGGGGCGGCGAAACAATCAGAATGGCGCGGAAGACCGCGGCCAGTCGGGAGAATAGAGCATCATGAAACGCACCAAATTTCAAGAAGTATTCCGCGCGCTTTCGGCCGGTATTTTCCTGGCGGCTTCCGTAGTGTTCGTCTCTTGCGCGGCGGCGGCAGAGACCGGCGCGGTGAAGCGCCCCAACTTCATCCTGATCCTCTCCGACGATCAAGGTTGGGATGGATTGTCGGTTCCCATGCATCCTGAGGTTGCCGCGTCGAAAAGCCCGGTCTGCGAGACGCCCAATCTTGAGCGTCTTGCCGCGCAGGCCATGCGATTCTCCAATGCCTACGCCCCGGCGCCGGTCTGTTCGCCGACGCGCATCAGCATCCAGACGGGCAAGAGTCCCGCGCAGGTTCACTGGACCCAGGCGGCCCCGTCCATGACCGCGGCCGATGGGTACCCTCTGGTGCCGCCAACGCAACAGCGTTCGATCGCGCCGGAAAGCGTGACCATAGGGACCCTCCTCAAATCCGCCGGGTATGCCACAGCGCACTATGGCAAGTGGCACATCAGCGGGGGCGGGCCGGGCAATTTCGGTTACGACGAGCATGACGGCGACACGGGAAATGAGGATGCCGCTCCCTTTGTAGACCCCAATCCCGTGGATATCTTCGGCATGTCGACACGCGCCTGCCAATTCATGGAGACGAACGTCGCGGCGGGCCGTCCTTTCTATATCCAGCTTTCCTATAATGCGCTCCACTATTCCGAGAACGCCCTGAAGTCCACCATTGAGAAGTACCGGTCGAAAATGCCGAATGCGGCTGAGCGTGTGATTACCCGCGCGGCCATCGCCGAGAATCTGGACAGCGGCGTCGGGCGGGTGCTTGCCGCGGTCGACACGCTGGGCATCGCAGACCAGACCTACGTCATCTACATGTCGGACAACGGGTCCGGCGGTGGTGGCAAGGGGGCTCGAGGAGGACTGAGTGGCGGCAAGGGTGCGCTGGCGGAGGGCGGAATACGGGTGCCCTTCATCATTCGCGGTCCCGGCATTCCCGCCAACTCGTGGTGCCATGTGCCGATTGTGGGCTATGACCTGTTGCCAACGCTTTGCTGCCTCGCCGGGGTGAATGGGGCGCTGCCCGCCGGTGTGGAGGGGGGAAATATCGCATCGCTTTTTGCGGTCGGAACGGGTGAAGTATCGCGACCCCTGCCTGGATTGCTTTTCCACTTCCCTCACTATCAGGGAAGCAACACGCCACAGTCGGCCATCCGTGCAGGCGACTTCAAACTCCTCAAGTTCTACGAAACAGGCGAACTTCAGTTGTACAACCTCACCGCAGACATCAGCGAGCAGCACAATCTGGCCACGAGCATGCCGGAGAAAACCTCGGAATTGGCGGCCCTCCTGGAAAGTCGGCTTCGCGCCGTGGGAGCCGGATTGCCCGAAAAGAATCCACAGTATGACCCTTCTAAACCGCCGTCAGGTCGTGCGAGCAGAATAGCCGGTGAATCTGGCAAAGCTCCACGGTCGGGTAAGTCGGGCAATACGGGCGCGGGAGAGAAAAAGGGTCAGGGAATGAAAAAGCAAGAGCCTGCTCAATAGCCCGGTGCAGTGGCGAGGGGCCTGAGCCGCGGCGACGCACCGCGCTCAGGTCCCTCATCCACGATTCTCAATTCGTACCCGGTTGGCTGGCCAGTGCTGCCAGGGCTTCCTTCACCCGTTCGGCCTGGGTGGGGCTGGCGATGAGGTGCTGGTGGGTGCCTTCACCGGTCTCTTCGAAGCTCGTGAAGCCTTTGTCGTCGTAGGTGACGACGCCTTTGGGGGACAGGGTGAAGTAGCCGCGATCGGGGCGGACGGCGTAGAGCACGCTGGTGAGATCCCAGGAGGGCTGGTCGGTGTACTGGCCGTGGTAGGTTCGGTAGGACACGTCGAGGATGTGATCCTGCTTGTAGTTGTAGTCGAACATGAGGCTCTCCTTGTAGAGGGCCGTCTCGATGCCGATTTCGAAGCCGCTCACGATGATGGGCGTGGGCCAGTCGGAGACCAGTTTCTGGGCCGAGGGGATGTCTTCCACCACGTTGTATTCGGGGTGTGGGTTGCCGTTGAAGGGCTTGAAGGCCCCGGCCATGATGGAGATGAACTTAACTTTGCGCTTGGCCAGCTCCATACCGTCCATGGGGGAATAGTCGTCGCCCTCGGTCTCCAGGAGTTGGGCCAGGTTCGTGGAGAAGCCGACCTGGGCGATAACCACGGAGTTGTCGGGCTGTTCCGCGAGAATACGGCGCAGGAGCATGGTGGCGTCGGGGGCATCGTTACTGGAGAGCAGATCGTGTGGGTACTTCGGCTTTCCATCGGCTTCGTCGTTTGCGATGAAGGTGTACTTGCTGGGCTGTTTTGTGGGGCCGTCCTTTACCACGCCGATGGGGATGTCGGGCCGTCCGTAGAAGGTATTGACGGCGTCGATGTAGGGCGCGCACATGGCCTCGTCCTTGGTGACGGTGACGGCGAGCAATTCGCATTCGCCCCGCGACTGGAGGGCATGGATGACGCCGAGGGCGAGGGCGTCGTCCACGTCGTTGCCCATGTCGGTGTCGAAGATGAGTTTGACGGGTGCGGGCGCGGCGGGCTTTTCGGCGGGCGCGCCGAGGGCGAGAAGGCCGCAGAGGAGGATGTCGAGCATGGTGAATTTCCTTTTAACTGCCGGAGGTTTGATCGGGATTGTCGAAAGGACAGGGTATAGCGATTGCGCGGGGCTTGTCAATCGAGCAACGCTCTTGCAACGCTCTTGGGTGCGATGTGGCAGAAAAGCGGCGGTCAGTAAAAAAGGAACCAAGTCCGGCTCGTGGATTCAGCCCATACAATGGCGAGTGCTTCTAAGTTGACCAAGTCCACACAGGTACTCTCCCATGTTGCGAGTCGCCGCCGCTCAAGGCACCCAAACGAGCGTTGCTCGATTGAGGTGGCACCCGGGGCTTGCCTCTGATCGATTGAGTTCTGGAGCTTACTGCGGGCACGTTCCTGGTCTCCCTGCAACCAGGTTGGCTGACATGAGCGCCACGGCGTAGAATGCCCCAAGGCGGGGCGCAACCTCTGGAAGGAACGGCATGAAGAAAAGCATCAGTTACTGGACCCTGGGCGGATTCGATGGCGCGGTGCCGGTGGTCAACGTGGCACGCCTGGCCCACGAAATGGGCTACGACGCGATTGAGCTCTGCTATGGTGAGGGCGAACTCGTGCCCGAGGCCTCGCCGGAAACCCTGGCGGCTATCCGCGCGGCGCTGGAGGAGATCGGAATCGGGATCACATCGCTGTGTTCTGGCAACTACTGGACGAAGTCCCTTTCGGCGGATGACGAGGCCGAGCGGGAGGCCGCCATCGCCTTTACGGAGTCGTACATCGCCTGCGCGGCGGCGCTGGGCACGGACACGGTGCTGGTGCTGCCGGGTTCGGTGTATGTGCCTTGGAACCCGGCGCGACCCGTGGTGCCGGCGGCCAAGGCGTGGGATCAGGCGCAGGACTCGATCCAGCGTTTGATTCCTGTGGCGAAACGGCACGGCATCGTGATGGCGCTGGAAAATGTGTGGGCGAAATTTCTCACCGGGCCCTTTGAATTCAAGGCCTTTGTGGACGCCTTCGACTCGCCGTGGGTGAAGTGCTATTTTGATGTGGGCAACGTGGGTGCGAGCGGCTATCCCGAGCACTGGATCGAGATCCTGGGCGACCGGATCACGCGGGTGCACGTCAAGGGCTTTCGCGAGCAGCCCCAGGGCGGCGGAACCATGAGCGATTTTACAGAGAGCCTCTTCGACAGTACGACCAACTGGCCCGCCGTGATGGCGGCGCTGCGCGCGGTGGGCTACGACGGCTATCTGACGACGGAGCTGATCGTGATCGCGACGGGCCTGCCCAATGAGGAATTGGGTTGGAAGGGGGCGAAGGAACTGGATCTGGTATTGGGGATGTGAGTCCTGGGACGTACCGCCGCAAGTTAGCCACGAGGAGAGCGCGTTTCGTTGAGCAGTAGCCTGGTTCGAAGAGAAGGGATTCAGAGCGGCGGCATGTCCCGGAGGATGTAGGGTGGCGGCTTGAACGATTGGAAAATGGGACCGCGATAGAAGGCCGGGTGGTGACCTTACATCCACTGGGACATGCCGCCGCTCTTGGGCGGTGCTGGTCCGAAGAGTGGCGAATGGGATTTGGGAGCGCTTCGGTTCTATTCAGTGCCCTTGCGGCGGTACGTCCCTACAACGTCATCAGAAAGATCTGGCGGGTTCGCGCGGCGTCGTCGGCGAGGGCGGGGAAGGCGATGGCGTTGTTCTTGCGGTTCCAGGTGGGCGCGGGGTCGATGCGGAGGGGGCCTTCGGTCCAGTTGTCGATGGGGTAGGTCTCCGAGCGGACCACGCGACCGTCTTTTCGGTTCAGGAAAACGTAGGTGTTGCCGGGCCCCGAACGCGCGCCGTTGACGAGCCATTCGCCGCTGGGGGAAAGGGCCACATCGCCGCCGGGCTTGGGGAAGATGGTGGCATCGCCGAGCGTGCCCGCGATGGTTTTCGTATCCGTGTCGTAAAGCACCTGCCTCTTGTCGTAGCTACCGATCACGGTGTGACCTTCGGCCCATTCGGGGTGACCGCCGATGTGCATCTCATGCAGGGTGAGGCCGGTGCCGTCGGTGTTGATGGTGAAGGGCACGTCGATGCGCTCGCCCTTCACTTCGAAGTCGCCCCGCGCATAGAAGTAGACCCGGTCACCCTCGCGATTGCTCAGCGTGTGGTTAATGAAGAGGGCCTTGCGATCAACATCGGGGCGCGTGGGGCGCAGCGCTTCCGCAAGCTGGTGGTAGGAGACCAGCAACGACTTCTCGCCGGTTTGAATGTCCACTTTGAAGAGGCCGTCGTCTTTGGGATGAAGCACACCCGCCGTCCAGTCGAAGGCCTCGGGGTAACCCGTGACGGGGCGAAGCCAGGCCAGGCGGGCGTAGTTCAGGCCAAGGAAGAAGCCACCCCTTTGCGCCACGCCGCCATTGGCAAAAGGCGTATCGTCAAAGCGGAACTCGCGGATGCGTTTTCGCGCTTTGATGTCGTAGAGCACGGTAAAGACGTGGTTGGTCTCGGGATCGCGGTCGTTGAAGAAGAGCTGGGTCTCGGGGGCGTCCGGGTTCCAGTAAAACATGGTGCCCTGCTGGAAGTTCCACGCGCGCGTTTCTTCGATCTTTGTGACGCTGTAGTTGTCGTTGGCGTCGAGGAGGACGACATCGGCGGCCTCGTTGGGTGCGGGCATGTGATCCTGAAAGTCGGTGCGCAGGGCGATGAGGTAGCGACCATTGCCGTTCCACGGGGTGTTGCCCACATGGCCGATGTAACCGAAGAAGTGGTGCTGGGGACCGTGGGTGATCTGGACAGCCTTCAGGGGCTCGGCGGCGATTGCGACCACGGGGAACGCGAGCGCAACAGCGATAAGAATCGATTTAAGAACGGACTTCACAGCGAACTCTCCGGGTGAAATTGGGTGCGCGCCATTAGACCATGAATCGGTTCAAGCTTCCAATGACCGAAATAAGAAAAACTTGACCACGGAGCGCACGGAGGCACGGAGAGAATGAGTTCCGCATCACTCTATAACTGGCAAGTGAATCCTGCCGTCCCAGAGTTGACCTTCGTGGTTAGGTAAAGGACTTGAAAACGAAATTGCGCCGTGACCTGCCATTCATGATTCCTGACCTCTCCTTCTTCTTCGTGTCTCCGTGGACTCCGTGGCCAAGAATCTCATTTTCATCCATTCGTGGTTCAGTCTTTCTCTGGCAGCATGACGATGCGGAAGCAATAGCCGATGCCGGGGGCGTAGCCGTAGCGGGCGGCGGAGCGGATGAACTCGGCCTTGCTTTTGGCGCGTCCGCCGCGCATGACCTTCGCGCCGTTTCCGTCGGGTCCCATGGGATTGGTGACGGGTTCCGTGGTGTAGACGCGGCCCACATTGTCGAGGCAGTACTGGGACTGGTTGCCGTGCATGTCGTAGAGTCCCCAGGGATTGGGCGGGAAGGT
This sequence comes from Candidatus Hydrogenedentales bacterium, assembly GCA_041859365.1. GTDB lineage: Bacteria > Hydrogenedentota > Hydrogenedentia > Hydrogenedentales > JAEUWI01 > JAEUWI01. Next base: position 58,640 of record JBHEKR010000065.1, on the reverse strand, counting down.
GGCGACAGCGATGATGTCGCCACGATAGACGCCCGCTGGGTTGTAGCGCGTGGCCTCCTGACCGTCGAAGTTGGCCTGGTCCGTAGTGATGGTGTCGCCGGTGTAGAAGGCGGCCGTGGTGCCCGCGCGGCAGGCGTATTCCCATTCCGCTTCGGTGGGCAGGCGGAAAGTGCGGTTGAGTTTCTTGCCCAGGCGCTCGCAGAACTCCATGGCGTCGAACCAATTCACTTCTTCCGCGGGGAAGTTCTCTTCCCCGGTCTGAGAACGGCGATCGGTTGCGCCCATGATGGTGTTGTACTGCCAATTGGTGATCATGGTGGCCGACATGTGGAAGTCGCGGCTGATGGTCACGGGCTGCTGGGGATGTTCATCAGCCGCGCCGCCTTCACTTTCGGGCGACCCCATTAGGAAGCTACCCGCCGGGATGGACTCCAGCACGATAGTGGCCTCGCCGCCCAGATCGATGATCTGGCCGCCGGGACGCCCTCCCTGTCGCGGAGTGAGGGTGATCTCCATCGCAGCGAGGGCCGCATCGCGCTGGGCATCGCGATCTTTCGCCAGGGCTTCGTTCCGCGCTTTAAAGTCCCGGCCAGCTTCCGCACAGCGATCAATCGCGTCCTGTTGGAGCTTGTAGAATCGATCACCATCAAGCAGCGTCGCCGCTTCGGCTTTGTTGGGGTCTGTAGCGTTGAAGAACTCCTCAATATTCGGGTATCTATCGCCATCGGTATCTTCCAACGCTTCCGCGATCTTGTGCTGCGCCTCCCAGGCATCGGGCAGGCCGTCGTTGTCAATGTCCGGGGCTGCTTTCCCTGCCGCGAGCTCCGGCCAACCGCCCACATCGTCTGGTGAGTTGATGATGTGGCCCGTACCGGTGCGGATTTCCTCCATCAGGCGCGCGTCCGCGCTGTCGCGCAGGGGCAGCGTGGCTCCGGCTTCCGCGAGGACATGCTCCATCGCCACCTGGGCCGTATCCGTGGCGACGTCCGGCGCGGCGAAGGCTTCGTTCACGAATACGAGCTTTGCGAAGGCATCCTTGTCCGCGTTCTTGAGCGTCCGGATCAGGAGCTGGTTGTTTTCAGTCTGCTCCGGGCCGTCGGCGAGGACATTGCCCGCGAAGTAGAAGCGGGGCGTGTCGTCGCCCGGCTCGAAGACGCGGGTGCGCACGCCTTTACCGGTGTCGGGGCCCGCCCTGAAGTAGTTATTGACGTAGTTAATGAAGGCGGGCCCGGCAGTGGTGTAGCCGCCGCGATAACCCCAGTTGTAGACGACGTTGTTTCGGAAATCGAGAACGATGGTGTTTACTCGGGCGTTGCGGGCCGCGTTGTGTGCGTAGATGCTGTGGTGGACGGTGATACCGCCCGTGCCATCGAGGATTGAGCCCTTGCTGTGCTCGCCCTTGGGGTGAAAGGAGCGGGAAAGGCCCTCGGCGATGGTGCTCCACTGTACGGTGAGGTTGTAGGCTCCGAAAGCGCTCATGACCTCGTCGATGGCCCAGGACATGGAGCAATGATCGATGATGCTGTTGCTGCCGCCGAAGATGCCGACGGACATCTGCTCTTTCTTCGTGCGGTCGCCCGAGCGGATACGGAGGTGGCGCAGGATCACATCATTCGTGGCGATGACCACCTGATAGTCGCGGATGGCAATACCACCCCCCGGCGCGGATTGGCCCGCGATGGTGATGAAGGGCTTCTGAATCCAGAGGTCGGATTTCAGGGTGATGGTGCCCCCGACGCGAAAGAGTACGTAGCGGGGTCCTTCGGCATCCACGGCGGCCCGGAGGCTGCCGGGGATGGGCGCCTCCTGGCCGGGGAGATAGTCGTCAAGGGTGGTAACGAAATGGACATTTCCACCGCGTCCGCCTGGCGTGGCCGCGCCAAAGCCCTCGGCGCCGGGAAAGGCGGGGAGGAGGGATTCGGCCCGAGCGCCGGCGAGACTCAGAAGCGCCCAGGTCAGGATTGCGATGCGAAGGGCGGGTAGATACAACATGGTGGAGACGCCTTGCCAAGGTTCAGTGACGGGCACGATACGCTACGTGCGTGGGTCACTATAGCCGTCCGCAGGCGGGCGTCTCAAGACGCATGCGAATGGTGCATCGACTTAGAGATCGATGCTCGCGGCGAGTCCCGGCGGCTGAATGATGCCCGCCGACATGATGAACTGGACGGCCTGATCGGCGTCAACATCGAGTTCGTGGACGACTTCCAGGGGAAAGATCTGCAGGAACCCGGTTGTGGGATTGGGCGTGGTGGGGATAAAGACGGTGGCCATGCGACGCCCACCTTCCACGACGATTTCGCCGGTCTTGAAGCCCATGACGCGCGTTTCCGGATGGGGGAAGGGCACGATGACCACGGTGCGCCGCGAGACGCCCGGCTGGGTGCGGAACATCTCCACGATCTGCTTGGCGGTGGAGTAGATGGAATCAATCAGGGGGACGCGGGCGATGAGCCGCTCCACGCGGTGGATCGCCTGGCGGCCGAGCATGTTGGTGGCGAGAACGCCGACGACATACAACAGCAGCGTGAGGGTCAGTATGGAGATGAGCACGACACCGGAGGTGGGCATTCCGGGGAAGAGGGGACGTACGGCGTTTGTTACTATGCCGACCGTAAGATTGTATACGAGCTTCAAGACCATGAAGCTGATGACGGCGGGGATCAACACCACGATACCGGAGATAAGGCGGTGTCGCATGTGGGGGACAAGTTTTTCCATAGTGGCTGTACTGCTCTATCCGGAATCTGCTGAAATCCGGTCCTGATAAAACCATTGCTGGTGAGAACCAGCACCGCGGTTCGAGAGAGAATTCGCGTGACGCACTGGCCGTATATTGAAGCAGATAGGGCGTCTGAAGCGCAAGCCGGGCTCGCGCGCTGATCGCGCGATGGGCCCGTTGGCGCGGCTCCGGGCGTTTTCAGCATTGACGGATCCGGTGGTGGGCGACTAGAATTCGCCTCGGCGAATCTACGGATTTTTTCCGGAAATACGAAGAGAGAGGAGTTCCGACCGTGCACCAGCGTCACTTTTTTTGGCTTATGTGGTCGATTCCGCTGATCTTCGTGTCGGGCGTTGTCGCTGCGGCGGGCGAGCGTGCCGAGATCCGGATAGACGATGCCGGCGGGCCAAGTCTGCGTTATACTTCCGGCGCCATGCTTTACGTGGAAACCCTTCGCGATGGACGCCTGAATGTCGACTTTCGCTCCGGTGACGGACGGCTCAACATGTCCAACGAGATTTGGGAGAGTCCGGCCTTTGCTATGGACATTGGCTACGAGCGCCTGGACACGGGTTGGGTGTATGCGGGGTTTTCCCAGACCAAGGGGGATGACGGTGCGGTTGAGGGACTCTTGTCGCTGCGCCACCCTGCGACGCGGCTCCGTGTCGATGTACACACGGCATTGGACGGTACGCCGGTGATGAAGCGCTGGTTGCGCATCACGAACGAGTCTGATGCCGCCCTGCCCCTTTCCTGGGTGTCGCCCTGGGCCGGACGTCTCTCTCGTGGCGAACAGTTTGAGTTGGGGCGATTCACGGCGGATAACCACGGTAAGGAAGGCTGGTTTCAATGGCAATCCCTGCCGAGGTGGGATTCGCAGTATTTCAGCCTGAAAGGGCAGGGCCACGATGCGCCATTCTTTGTGCTGCGCGGAGCAACGACGGGGGAAATGTTCATCGCTCACCTGTCCTGGCCCGCGAACTGGCGTCTGCAATTTGTGAATGACCTGCGCGGGATCACCACGTTCGAGTTCGGCCCCTATTCCGAAGCGCCCGCGCGAATTATTGCGCCGGGCGAAACGGTGACCACGCCCGCGATCCACCTGGGGCATCTCAGTGGCGATCTGAGCGAAGCAGTCCAAACCATGCACCGCCACCTGCGCCAGTCGGCCATACCCCGGCCCCCGGCGGGCGCGGATCGGATCCAGTTTGTGCTGCCGGGCGATTTTGGCTACTACATGCCACTGGACGAAGCCGGGGCGCTGGCGAGCATCGAGCTGGCCCACGAAATAGGCGTCGAGCTCTTTATTCTCGACGCCTACTGGTGGGACGTGACCGGGGACTGGGTGCCTCCACCCGAGCGCTTCCCCAATGGCCTGGAGCCACTGGTGAAGCGTGCCAGGGAACTCGGTATGGGCTTCGGGCTGTACATCGAGCCCGAAGGTGGCCGGGGCAACGTGCGCGAGAGCCGCATGGCCCGGGAGCATCCCGAGTGGCTTGGCCCGAAAGATCAATTCAACCTGGGCATTCCCGCGTGCGCCGACTGGGTCAAGAGCGAGTGTGTGCGACTTGTCGAGCAATATGACCTCGATTTGCTCCGTATTGACTACAATCCCGAGGTGGTGTGGAACAGCATCCATACCGTTCAACAGGGGATGCCGGAGAACAACTACTGGCGCTACTATGAGAATTTCTTTCGGGTATTCAACGAGATCCGCACTGAGTACCCCGATCTCATTCTGCAGCAGGCGGCCGGTGGCGGCGCGCGCAACGATCTGGGCATGTCGGAAGTCTTTCACCAGTTGTACCTCACCGACGGCAACTGGCTGCCCCGGATGCCCATGAGTTTCGCGGGCCAGCTCCTCGCCTTCCCGCCCGAGGCTATCGTGGGGCTCTTCGGCGCCAATGGGCACCTGAGCCCCGGTTATCCGGAGAATTTCGATACGGCCCTGCGCCTTTCCTACACCCTGTGCACGCCCCAGATCTTCACCGGTATGGTGGCCCGAAATGTGGACGAACTGACCCCGCAGCGACGGGAGAAGTTTCTCCACTATGCCGCCATATATCAGCGCCTCGTGCGGCCCGTGTTGAAAGAGGCGCTGGTCTTCCACCACGCGCCCATTACCGACACGGCAAGCGTGGAGGATGGTGGCTGGTTTGCCATGGAGTTCGCCGCGCCGGATCGATCCCGGGGCTGGGCCACCTTCGTGCGCATTGCACCCGAGGGGCCGGATACCTTTCTGTTCCGCGCGCGGGGACTTGACCCCGGTGCAGCCTATCGCGTGAGTTTTGATCGCGATGGCGCCACGGCCGAACTGTCAGGAAGCCAGTTGATGCACGAGGGCATCCCCGTGCGCCTGTCCGCCTTGGCGGATTCGGAATTGCTGCTCTTTGAGCCGGTAGAGTAAGTGACCGGGCTGAGATTCAGGTTACAAGAATAGAAGGCGTAACCTCTATAAACTCCAAGTGCACCGAACGTGGGTTAAGCTTCCAGCTTGACACAAAGTGTGCGCCAATACCACAGCAGCCCCGAAACACCCAACAACAGCGCAGGTCAATCCACAATTCTTCTGGCCCGGCGGAAATCACCGTATGCAGTATGTCAAGCTGGAAGCTTAACCCACGTTCGGCATGTCTCGAAGTGACACGCCTGCGCGTTTTCAATCCAGTGCATTACAGCTCTCCGGCTCCACGAAAGACCTGACTCACGGGATTGCTATCTCGGAATCGACACCGTGGTCTGGTAGTTGGAATAGTTGTAGAGCGGATTCTTGTCGGAGATGAAGGCCAGCTCTTTCGGGCTGTCGCTCTGGGTGTAGACCCACAACTCGGCGGGATCCCACACCACGACTTCTTCGCGCGCGTCGCCCATGATGTTGAGGACGGCGTTGCACATATCCGGGTGGCCGTCGGCGGGGAAGCGGACGACGCGGCGTCCCCAGCCGTCGAACATGCCGCCTTCCTCCACGTTGGGCGAGAGAATCCAGAATTCGCCCGGTTCGCCGGTCCAGTTGATGGGGAGGCACATGCTGCCGTGCTGGGCGGGCTCGAATTCGTGGTAGCGCTGGTTATTGGCGTCGAAGTAGTTCACGATGCCCTGGTTGCCCCAGAAGTTGATTGCCACCGCTTCGAGACCGGGCAGGTCGGGGCGGAAATCGGCGATGGCGGGATTCTGCACGTGGCCGAGGAAATAGTGCTCGGTGATGTTGCCCTTCATGTCGGCGAAGAACATACCCTCGTCGCTCGCGGCGCACAGGAGGCGCGGCTCGCCGCCGGGCAGGAAGGGTAGGATGGCGACGCCGTCGGCGTGGTCGGTGATCTTGTCTTCCACGCTCCAGCGCACGGAGCCGTCGCTGTTGAAGAGCGTATAGCCCATCTGGAGCTCGTCCTTGCCGTCGCCGTCCACATCGTAGGCATAGGGATAGTGGCCCGTGTTGCATTGGGCGCTCCATAGCACCTCCAGCTTGTCGTTCAAGGCCCAGAAGCTGAGGTAGCGGTCTTTGATGACGATATCGGCGTCGCGCCCGGTGCCGCGCAGGTCGCAGAAGTAGAGGCTGTCGCCCAGGATGCGCGGGAACTTGGCATGCTCCGCCTTCGTATTATCCGGCGTTTCGGGTGTGGGCGCTTTGTACTTCGTCTCGCCCGTGGCGCCATCGGCGACGATGATTTCCATGTTCATGACATAGATGACTTCATTCTTGCCGTCGCCGTCGAGATCGTGAATCTGAAAGGCCACATCGTTGGTCAGGGTGTTCTTCCAGGGATCGGGTTCGCCCACCTGCCAGAGCTGCTTGCCCTCGAAGGTCATGGCCGTGAGACAGCTCAATTCGCTGTTGCGATCCTTTGGACCGTGGTGCACGATTTGGCCGAGGAGAAAGTCGGGCGTGGTGTCGCCATCGAGATCGCCGAAGCGAATGCTGCGCGCCATGCCGAAATCCTTCAGATCGATTTTCTTCACCAGTTCGAGTAAGGGGTTGGTGTCCTGCAGGGCTTTTTCTTCCGCTTCACGCGCGGCGATGGCTTCCTTTATCCGCGCGGCCTCGGTGTCGGAGGCTTTCACGTCGACCGAGTGGAAGAGGGTCGGATTATCGGAAAGGATGGCGACTTTGCCGGTCTTGTAGGTGTCATCCTCCGCCGCGAGGTCAACCCCCTTGATCGTGGCCCGAATGCGGTTGCCTTCCGAGAAAATAGTGACGGAAATGGTTTCGCCCGCGTCGCGCTTTAACGGGGCCTCCGCCAGGATCTGTTCATCCAATTGGTGCACCGCCACCTCGTGGTTGGCGCGCATGAGGATCGCCTTGTCGTCCTTCACACCTGCGAAGTAGTAGCAGCGATCATTCTGGTAGCGAAAGGCGACGCCCGCAATCTTCTCTGTGGTCTGGGGGGTCAATCTTGCCGAGACATAGTAATCACCCCAGGCGATGTCGCCGGTCACCAGCATGGGGTGGCTCTGCTTGAAGGAGTTCTTGTAGGTCTGGTGCATGGCGCGCTTGCCGTGGACTTCGACGATTCGCCACGCGCGCTGGTTCGGGATGCTGGAGCGGAAGGTGGAGACGGTCCAGTTGCCATTCGCGGCGGCCTCGGGGAGATAGTGGTACTCCAGATGCGCGCCGACCTCGGACGAGAAAGCGCCCGCGGGATAGGTGGTGAAGTCGTCGTGGAGGAGGGAAACAGGCGGCTGGGCGTGGGCGGCAGAAATGAAGAGCATAGCCAGGGTGTATGCAATGAGTATCTTTTTCATGGGTTACTTTCTGCCTTGATGTGTTTTTGCCTATAGTTCGCGGAGCCAAAGGAGATTGGACATTCCTGTCCGACACAAAGCGGACGGTACGTCCTGTAGCGCCCTTGGATTTTGTTCGGACAATTGGCCTGAACTGGACGTGATAGTCTTAGATTTGAAGTCGATACGCGCTAGAAAAGCGTCGTACCGCTGAGGCCTCAAGTGTGCCGTGTGTTGGATAGGAATGTCCAACCCCCTGTTGCTTCACCGCTCACCGTTCCACCAGTTCCACACGCCGGTTCTGCTCGCGGCCGCTTTCGGTGGCGTTGGTAAATACGGGAACCAGAGGGCCGACGCCGTAGCCTTCCAGGCGTCCGGCATCGATGCCGTAATTGTTCACGAGGGCATTCACGACGGCCTTCGCGCGCTTTTCCGAGAGGGCCTGGTTGTGCTCCAGTGTGCCCTCGGAATCGGTATGGCCCACGACATAATACTTGCCGCCAGCGTACTCTTTCAGGAAGGTGGCAATCTGATCCAGGGCAGCTTTGGACTCCGGTTTCAGGGTGGCCCGATCGGTGTCGAAGAGGATGCCATCCAGCACCGCGCGGCCGTTTTCCCGAATGCCTTTGCCGATGGCCTCGGCATCCGCCACGATGAGCCCGGTCGCCGCCTCGCCCGTTTCCAGCACGTCCACAAGGGTGCTCACGTTTTTGTCGCTGAAGTGATAGACGGACACGGCGACATAGAGCGTATTGTCCGCGCGCTCCTTCTTCGCGATGATGGAGCCGCTTCCACCCGCCGTGGAAGAGCCACTCAGCATGTTGTTGGCGGCGCTGTTATTCTTCCAGGGGTTGGCGGCGAAGAAGATTTCCTGCCAGTTGCGCGTGCCCACCTCGGGGCCGCGGCTGTTTTTCTCATGCACGCCCGAGACGAGGATTTCGAATCCGGCTTGGCGGAGGGCCTTTATGTAGTTTTGATAGACCTCGCCGTGGGTGCGCTTTCCGCCCTCGAGCGCATAGTAGATGCGGGTGAGGCGGCCTTCCGCGTGGATCCAATCGCCGATGAGCCGATAGCCCGTGGCGGGGCCGACGGGCACTTTGTAGGCCCGGTGGTTCTCGGAGGTGTACCACTGGATCACCGAGCCAGGGTACCGCGTGACGGCGGGGTGATCATGGCTGCCTTCCACATCCTGGGCGGGCGCGGCGAGCGACAGGCAAAGGGCAATGCAGGCGATGAGTGCGATTCGCATATGCAGGCGCTTCTGGTGGGGTTGAAGGGTAGAGGCAGCACTCGGCAGCATTCGCTCGACTGGGATTTTGGCGCAAACCCAGGCCATACACCCGATCGATATGCCGGGCCCCTCTGCGTATCTCGCGCCTTCGGGCGCGCTATCGAAGGAATCAGCGCTGCCCATAGTCTCCTCGCAAGATACCGTCGAACAAAAGGTCCTCGTCCAGGGCCGGCCAGTGAATGCCGAAGGGAGATAGCTCAACGTGGCAGAGTTCCGACTCGGTCCCCCGAGACAGTCGGGGATTGCCCTCGACGGGCACCGCTATAGACTCACCACATTCGAGAGTCACATGGAGGACGCCGTCGGCACCAATACGCGTGGCATGACCCATAGCGCCATTCACTCGCGGAATCCACAGGAGTGAAGCAGCGCCTGACGGACTTCCGCCCACTTTTCTTCGGGTAATACACAAAGCAGGCTCCCAAGTCGGCCTCGCTGCGCCAGTGACACATGGTCGAAATTCAGCACGCAGACGGAAGGCATCCCATCAATCTGCCCGAGAAGGACTTCGCTGGGGATGCCTCGGATTGTTCGTGTTGTCGGAACGACGATCAACTCATTTACCCGATCAATGATGTCCCCACGGGTTAGAATCAAGACAGGCCGTTTCTTGTCGGGCAGACTAAAGGTATACCATCGGATTTCGCCCCGTCTCCATAAAACTCCTCCCAGCCTTCCGCCTCCCACGCAAGTGGTTCTTCGTCCGAAGAGAATTCATCTTCTCCCGGCGGCATCAATGCATACGCTTCGGCATCGCTGGATGTGGTCTGCTGGATTAGCAGCCGAATCAGCCGAACCCGTTCATGGTTCGATAGCGAGGAGAGCATCGGCAGAAAATCTTCGGCTGTTTTCAGGTCGCTCATATTTAGATGGTAGCACACATTGGCGAGACCGGCAATAGCACCATTCGTCACTTACACCAGAATATCCCGCACCACATGCGCCGGTTCCACGCCCGTGAGTCTTGCATCAAGGCCTTGGAATCGGTGGGTAAAGCGTTCGTGGTCGAAGCCGAGCTGGTTCAAAATCGTGGCGTGGAGATCGCGGACGTGGACCTTGTTGCTGCCCACGTTGAAGCCGAGGCCGTCGCTCTTGCCGTAGACCGCGCCGGGCTTGAATCCGCCGCCGGCCATCCACATGGTGAAGGCGTGCTGGTGGTGATCCCGGCCGTCGTCGCCGTCGCCCTGGACCATGGGCGTGCGGCCGAACTCGCCGCCCCAGACGACCATGGTGTCTTCCAGGAGTCCCCGGGCTTTCAGGTCTTTCACCAACGCCGCGCAGGCCTGGTCCGTGTCTTTGCAATTCTTCTTCAGGCCGTTGCGCAGGTCGCCGTGCTGGTCCCACGCTTCGTGGAACAGTTGCACGAAGTGCACGCCCCGCTCGACCATGCGCCGGGCGAGGAGGCAGTTGTTCGCGAAGGAGGGCTCGCCCGGTTTCGCGCCGTACATGTCGAGGATGTGCTGGGGCTCGTTGGCCACGTCCATCAGTTCGGGCGCGCTTTTCTGCATGCGGAAGGCGAGCTCGTAGGAGTTGATGCGCGTGGCGATGTCGGGATCGCCCATGATGTCGAGGCGACGTCCGTTGAGCGCGTTGAGCGTGTTGAGCGTGTCGCGCTGGGCCTGATCATCCACGCCGGGCGGGTTCGACAGGTAGAGCACGGGATCGCCGCTGGTGCGGAAGAGCACGCCCTCGTGCACCGTGGGGAGGAAGCCGCTTCCCCAGTTGCCCGAGCCGCCGCTGGGGCCTTTCGAGCCGGAGCTGAAGACGATGAAGGCGGGCAGGTTCTGGTTTTCACTGCCGAGGCCATAGCTCGCCCAGGCGCCGATGCTCGGGCGGCCAAATTGCTGGGAACCCGTGTTCATCAGGAGCTGGGCGGGCGCGTGGTTGAAGGCGTCGGTGGACATACTCTTCACGATCGTGACGTCGTCCACGATGGTCTGGAAGTGGGGCATGAGTTCGGAGACCCAAGCGCCCGCCTGGCCGTATTGCTTGAATTCGAAGCGCGGCCCGAGGAGGCGGGAATTGGGATTGATGAAGGCCGCGCGGTAATTCTTCAGCAATTCCGCGGGCGGCAGGGTGCCGTCGAACTTCACGAGATCGGGCTTGTAGTCCATCAGCTCGAACTGGCTCGGCGCCCCGGCCATGAAAAGGAAGATGACGTTCTTTGCTTTGGCCGGGAAATGGGGCTTCTTCGCCGAAAGGGGGCTCTCAGTCGCGGCGGATGCCATGTCGGGCCCGAGGAGGGTGCCCAGCGCGGCCGCGCCGAGGCCCACACCGCATTGCTGCAGAAACCAGCGTCGCGCTACATTCGGCCCGACGGCGGGGAGGCTGTGATTGCAGTTTCTTGCCATGGGAAGCTAACTCCTTTTGCTACTGCCTGCGTATAAAACTGATTCTACGCCATTTTCAGTGGATTGTCATCTTTTCGAAGGCGGGCTGCAGGGACGGACCCGCGCCGGATTACTTCAACAGCGCGAGGTAGTTCCCGGCCATCGGGGACTCTACAGTCCGTCGTCGTAGACCTCAGGGCGCGGGCCTGTTCCAGTGGATGGGTGGGCTGACTCGAATCAATGGCCGCTCCCACTTCGCGGCTTCGACTTTCACGTCGTGACGTTACATCCCCAGGGACATGCCGCCGCGCTGTGGGGCGCTATACTCGTTGAAATGGTTTCAGTGGCCGCGGCTCTCTTGCGCCACGCAGTGCGCTTGCGGCGGTACGTCCCCCTCACTGCCGCACAATGGTCTCGTCCAGATTCAAGATCACCCGGGCCGCCAGCGTCCACGCCGCGAGGTCGGGGCTGGCCCCTTCGCCGAGGATCGCCTTGGGGTCGAGTTCGCCCGCGCTCAGACGGGTCCGCTGCTGGGCGAGGTAGTTCTCCAGCGCGTCGAGCTCGTCCGCCTCGGGCGCACGGGTGACGCAGCGGCGGAAGGCAACGGCGAGGCGTTCGCGATCCGTGCCGCCGCCATTGGCGAGACAATACTCCGCAAGCTTCACCGCCGTCTCGAAGAAGAGGGGCTCATTCAACGTCGTCAATGCTTGCAGCGGGCTGTTGCTCCGTTCGCGGGCGGTGCACGGCGATTCGCCCGAGGGCGTGTCGAAGACCTGGAGCGCGGGAAAGGGCACGCTGCGGTAGCGGAAGGTGTACATTGCGCGGCGGTATTTGTCCGCGCCTGTGTCGTAGGCCCAGGTCTTGGGACCGTAGCTCGCGGGCGGCAGAAAGAGGAAGTCCGGCGCGGGCGGATAGACACTCGGCCCACCCACGGCCGGGTTCAGCAGGCCGCTCGCCGCCAGGGTGATATCGCGCACGGTCTCGCCCTCCACGCGGAAGCGCGAGCCCCGCGCGATGAGCCGGTTGTAGGGATCGCGTTCCAACAGTTCCGGTGTGGCGATCGATTGCTGCCGGTAGGCCGCCGAAGAAACAATCAAGCGGTGGAGATCTTTCATGCGCCAACCACTTTCCACGAATTCGACCGCGAGCCAGTCGATGAGTTCCACGTGGCTCGGCGGGTCGCCCTGCATGCCGAGGTCGCCCGTGGTGGTGGCGAGGCCCTTGCCGAAGTAGCGCTGCCACGCCCGGTTTACATAAGCCCGGGCGGTGGTGGACGCCTTCGGCGACACGAGCCAGCGGGCGAAGCCGAGGCGGTCGCGCGTGCCCTGATCATACGCATGAAGGAAGGCCGGTGTGGCGGGTGTCACCTCCTCCGCAGGGCTGAGGAAATCGCCGCGCTCCAGGCGGTGGGTAACGCGGTTCGTTTCGCGCGGCTGCAGCACGAGCTGCGAGGCCCCCTCCGGGTGGGCGAGCCACAGGCCCTCGATGCGACTGTTCGCCGCGTGAAACTCGGGCACACTCTCGCGCCAATAGCTGAAGAGGGCGGCCTGCTGGGCATCGGTGCGCGCATCGCGGGGTGTGGCGAGGATGGCCTTGATGGGCGCCGGAACGACTCGCGAAGGCAGGGCCTCCGCATCGGTCACGCTGACGCGGATTCGACCCATGTTGTTCGTTTGTTTGTCGTTGTTGTTCCAGCCGCCGTGGCTCTGCTGGGGGATCAGGCCGAGGGTCATGCCTGGCGTCACCACCAGCGGCTCCTTCAGTGTGAAGATGGCCACGCGCGCCTGGTTGCGTCGGCCGGGATCGATATCGCAGGTCCAGGCGGTCTCCGGTTTGCCGTCGATGGCCAGTTCAATGGGTCCCGTGTAACGAACGAGTTTCTCTTTGTGGGGAAACTCCGGCCCGAGCACCCGCTGGGGCGGATTCAAATCCGCCAACGCCGAGGCGATGGGGGAAAGGGTCCACTTGTCGAAATCCTTCGTGGGCAGTCCCTCGGCCGTGCTGCGGACGATCACCTCCGAAAGGGCGAAGCCGCCTGCGCGGTTGCGGCCGGGACCGCCCCGGGGCAGGTTGGGATCGTTCATGAACTCGATGCGCAGGGCCGTGATCTTCTGGAGGCTGGTGGTTCCGCTCATCTTGGGCGAGGTGTTCGTGGGCGAGAAGCCCTGGCCCAGGTAGGAGCCGTCTTCCTGCGGGAGGAATTTCTGGCCACCCGTGGAGTTGTCGTCGAAGGCCAGGGCCAGCGTTTCCCACGCGGGCTCCGGCTCTTTCTTCAGTTCCTCTTCCCACACGGCCATGCGCTCGGGCCAGTCCGTGTTCTCGGCTTTGATCTCCGCTTCGACTTCCGAAATGAGGGACATCAGCGTCTCGCGCTGGGCATTCTCCTTCTCGGAATACACGGGAATGTTCGCCTCGTGGGCATCGTTCAGGAAAGCGAGCATCTGGTAATACTCGGTGTGGCTGAGCGGGTCGTACTTGTGCGTGTGGCACTGCGCGCACGCCACCGTCAACCCCAGCACGCCCCGCCCCACGAGGTCCATGCGGTTGAACAGGGCCTCCATGCGGAACTGCTCCGGATCGATGCCGCCCTCCTCGTTGATCATGCTGTTGCGCAGGAAACCCGTGGCCACGCGCTGATCCTGCGTCGCATTGGGAAGGCGGTCCCCCGCGATCTGCTCCACCACAAATTCGTCGTAGGGTTTGTCCGCGTTGATCGCGCGGATGACCCAGTCGCGCCAGGCCCACACCTGCCGCCGCGCATCCTTCTCGAAGCCGTCCGAGTCGGCGTACTGCGCGGCGTCGAGCCAGTGTCGCGCCCAGTGCTCGCCATAGTGGGGCGAGGCCAACAGGCGATCGACCAGCGCTTCATACCAGTCGTTGGACGTGTCCGCGCTCACGCGCTCCACCTCCTCCAGGCTCGGAGGCAATCCGGTGAGATCCAGGCTAAGGCGGCGCAACAGCGTGATGCGATCCGCCTCCGGCGACGGCCCGAGGCCTTCACGGTCCAGCCGCGCGAGCACAAAGGCGTCGATGGGATTGCGCACCCACGCGGGGTTGGACACGGCGGGGACTTCCGGACGCTGCGGCGTCTGAAAAGCCCAGTGCGCCGTGCGCTTCGCGCCTTGCGCGATCCACGCGCGGATCAGTTCGGTGTCCTCCGGCGAAAGGGCGTCGTGATCCGACGCGGGTGGCATGCGCTCCTCCGGGTCCGCGCTGGTGATGCGCCGGAGGATTTCACTCTCCTCCGGCTTACCCGGCACGATGGCCGTGGAGTCGGCGACTTCCACATCCAGGCGCAGATCGCCCTTGCGCGACGCCTCATCCGGACCGTGGCACGCAAAGCAGTTGTTGCTCAGTATGGGGCGGATCTGGCGGTCATACGAGACCGGCTCCAGCGCCGGCGAAGAGGCCAGCGGCGCGAGGACGGATAAGAAGATGAGACTACGATAAATCACGGGGAATAATCCCTTTCATGCGTGTGGGGCACTGCGCTGAAGGGTTAGTGTAGCGGAGAAGGTGAGGCGGTGCAAATGGGTGGAGACAGTCCCAATACGGGAATGGTGTGTCCCAAAATGGGAATTTCCAAGCGAGAAACACATCGGCGTACCGGGCTAATCGGGAGTTTCGTGTTGTTGTGTGGGTTGCGAGTGTGCTAGGAGTGTGAAGAACTAAAGTTCTTGACAGAAAGGGAGATCTGATCTATTCTGAATGGGCTCTTTCAACCAACCAACGGGAGGCCAGGTGGCATGAAAAGCTCAAAATGGAAGTGTCTCGCAGTGGTGGCCCTGGGGCTCTTGAGTGTGGGGCAGGCGGCTTGGGCGGCAAGTAGTTCTCCCGAATCCCTCGACGAGGCGCGGCTTGACGCCGTGGCGCAGGCGAGCCCTTCCGACGAAAAAATTCCCGGCTCGTTGCCCCTGGAAACTATGGCGGATGCGGAGCTGGAAGCGTTTTGTCGGGCGTGGGACCGCAGTATGGCGGAGGGGCTGGCGACCGGGCCGGGCAGCATGCTTGGGCGGCTGATCGCACAGGAGGAAGTCGAGGGCAAGACCATCTTACGCCTGCGGTATGGGAATGAGGCGATCGTGGATCGGGTCGTGAACCTCTACATAGCCGAGGTTCAACACGACTGGTTTTATTCGATCCGCGCGGAGGAAGCGGGGCTTGCCAAAGCCGATCTGACGCCGGAGCGCAGAGCATTGGCTCTCGGAAACATCGAACTCTGGCGATCACGCCTGGAGCGTGCGCGCGAACGCGATGGCGACTTGCTGGTCGGCGTTCCAGAACAGGATCCCGCGCGCCATATTGGCGAGAATGGACAAGACTACCGGGACCAATTGGGCGCGCTGGCCCTTTCAACCCAGTCACCCCGACTCTATGAGTACTTGTGGGACGCCGCGTCTTTCACTTATGGCGCTGCCGACGAGGCGTACTTTTCCCAAGTTCGGGTGGAGGAGACCTTTCAGCATCTTTTCACGGGCACGATTGGAACGCGCCCCGACCCTGCGGCCCACGCGGTGTTTGACAGGGTGTACCGCGCGGACACTCACGGCGATTTACAGGCCCTTCGCGCCATGGAGTACGTCGGGGGAATTCTGAAGCATCGGCCTGAATTGGGCGACAAGTATCATGATGAGATCCTCGATTATGTAGAGCGCTCTCTCGCGCTCTATTGGTACCCCGAGGACGTGATCAGGCGCAGCAAGTTCAGCCACTTGGATTACCGGATGCGCCGGGCGATTCTGCACGTACTCGCCATGGCGGGTGCCACCGATGACGTAACTTTGGTAGAGAAACTGGCGTCGGAAATTGAAAGTGCAGACCAGACCGCTAAACTCGATGACAAGCGGGTCAAGGCTGGAGAGCCTCCGATTAGTGAACTGGCAAGAGAGGTCGTTCGAATGATTGAGGCGCGAAATCCGTAGACCACCAGGTAATGGGGTAAATTTTCAGTGCAAGATAATGGCGATCAGTGGAGACAGGAACTATGATGTCGAAAATCGCAGGCGGGGTATTGCTCGCCCTCATCGCGCTGGGGGTACTTCAGAATTTCGCAGCGCACCTTTACTCGTCGGAAGGGGCGAATCTTTCGCGCTCTGTGCATCAAGGCATGGAACTTGGCGTCCCGTTTCTGGTGCCGCTGGCGCTGTTGTGCTTTTCGCGTAAACGTTCGCTCACGACATGGTTCATCCTCTACGGCACCGTGATCCTGATGATAGCGAGCGCGACGTATCTCTATTGTGAGTTGTTTCTGGATCCCGACCGGAAGCGGCCCTATTTTATTGACGTCTATATAAAGGAATGGCTCGTGGCCGTGGGGGGGCTTATGGTCTACCTGGCTATTCGCGGGGTGACGGTTGTGTTGCGTCGGTATGGAGTATTCGTAATGCAAAAGTCCGCGTCGCAAACGGGAGATGCTCAAACTGGCTAGAACGTCGATATGGACTACAAACTTGGCAATATAGTTCGGGCCGCCTGTTCGCGCCGCTCCCCTGCGGAGCAGGCCGGTTCCCGCATTTGGAGGCACGTGTTACCTGCACGCAGCCGAAGGGTTGTCCCATGACGCCCAATGTGGCAATGCACATTGTTGCGCTATGTATCGTAGCAGCGGCTCAAATGGGTCAGGCGAACAGTGCAGTCGTGGAACCCGAAGTCCCCTTGCGTGATCGTACAGCGCAGTCCGCTGCCGCTCTTGAGCAGCCCGAGAGTATTTGCGATTTTGCAAGAGCCATTGAAACCTGCTTTGGCACGTTACTATCCCAGGAACCCCTGCCGGAGCACTGCGCCGGGGCGGCCGGGTCGGAGGTCCCTCCCGCACCTTTTTCCATCGCCGAGGGGGAGTCCTTCAGCGACGTCATCGCCCGGCTGGAAGTGGCTTCGCAGGGGCGATGGAACTTCCAGGAAATTCATGGCGTGCCTGTGCTGCGGCCGGACCCACAAGTGGCGGGATACGGAACGCTTTTGGATACGGTCGTCACGGTGAACATTAAAGCGGCGTCCGTGTGGGATGCGATGTGTGCCCTGGCCCGTGCGGTGAATAGCGCAAACGACGTTCAAAGCGGTCGGGCACGCCCCCTGCTCATTGTTTTCCCAGGACCGGCCGTGTTGCAGCATCCCCCGGCCATACTGATAGAAGAGAGGCCGGTTGACGTATCATTCTCTCGGGTAACTGCGCGGGAGGCCCTGTGTTCCATCTTCAAGCAACTCGATCTAAAGCTCTATTATCTCTACAGCTGCGTCGGGACTGGACGCCCCGGGGCGCCGGACTATGTAATGATCAATGTGATTGGCGAGGATGGTCGGACGATACGCGGCGCGAGAATGCTCGGGGAGGAATGCAAAAGGCTGATGGAAACGGTGGACTGGATGTCGGAAGAGGACATACTCGCGGTGCAATCGCCCCCGGCCGGGGGTGGCGAAGACGAGACCACACCTTAGCAGAACCGCCGCGATGCTCAGAAGCTGCTATTATGCGTGACTAAATAGCGATACCTCGCCGACCAGAATCGGGCTATTGTCGAGCCGTCAACGCTTTGAATGTGAAATGAAACTGGTCCAAGGGCAGGATGCTGCGGGATGAATCAGATCCCGCCAGTGCAGTCACCCACCGCGCGCGGCTAAGTCTGTCAACGACCGGACCCATCACCATCTCTATCTCCGACTCCACCACATTCGGCTCCAACTCCGTTGTGCTCAGTTCCTCGGCCAAGTGCCAGACCGTCTCCGCTGCGGACAGCAACACGGGCCAGTTGATCCATCGCATTGCGCTGGCGTTGTGATCGAGGAAGGGGAGGGTGCCCGGGCTGAGGCGGTAGATGCGCTCGCGTGCGCCCTTGGAGGAAGTGATCACGCCGGAGCAGGCGAGGTCGGCCAGGGTGTCGTGGACGGCCTTCTGGGAGTAGTAGAGTTCGCGGGCGATCTCACGGGGGTGGCCGGTGCCGTTGCGGGCGAGGTAGTCTAGCAGTTGACAATTGACAGTTGACAGTTGACAGCGCTTTCGGGTTCTTCTTGTGCGCGGTAGTCGCGCCCATGGCTCGAAGTCACTTTGGCGGGCTTGGGGCTCTTCCACTCGTTACCACGGAGGATCTTGGACATTCCTGTCCAAGATCCTGCAGACGCCTCTTTCTTGCATCCAGGGCCTGCGGCGGTACGTCCCCTTACTGCCGAATGATCGTTTCGTCCAGGTTGAGGATCACGCGCGCGGTGAGGGCCCAGGCGGCGAGGTCGTTGGCGTCGCCGTTGATTTTGCCGTTCAGGGGCGCGAGGATAGTCGTCGGGTCGAGTTCGCCCTTGCCGATGCGGTCGCGCTGCTCTTGAAGGAACGCCGCGAGGGCGTCGAGTTCTTCGGGGGAGGCCTCGCGGCTGGTGCAGCGCTGGAAGGCCTGGGCGATGCGGGCGCGGTCGTCCGCCGGGGCTTCGGCGAGGGTGCGTTCGGCGAGGTGAACGGCCGACTCGTAGTAGACCGGTTCGTTGAGCACGGTGAGGGCCTGGAGGGGGCTGTTGCTGCGCTCGCGGGCGGTGCAGGGGGCGTCGCCTGCGGGGGCGTCGAAGACCTGCAGGGCCGGATAGGGCACGCTGCGGAAGCGGAAGGTGTAGAGGGCGCGGCGGTAGGCGTCGGGGCCGGTATCGGTGTTCCACGTCTTGGGGCCGTAACTCGCGGGGGGCACGAAGAGGAACTCGGGCGCGGGCGGGTAGACACTCGGCCCGCCGATGCGCTTGTTGAGCAGTCCGCTGGCCGCCAGGGCGATGTCGCGCACGGTCTCGCCTTCCACCCGGAAGCGGGCGCCTCGGGCGAGGAGGCGGTTGTAGGGATCGCGCTCCAGGAGTTCGGGTGAGACATTCGAGGCCTGGCGGTAGGTGGCCGAGTTCACCATGAGGCGGTGGAGATCTTTGAGCTTCCAGCCGCCCTCCACGAACTCGACAGCGAGCCAGTCGAGGAGCTCTCGGTGGCTGGGCGGGTCGCCGGCCATACCCAGGTCGGCCGTGGTGCTGACGATGCCTTCGCCAAAGTGGCGTGCCCACACGCGATTGACGGCGGCGCGTGCGGTCGTGGGTGATTCGGGGGCGACGAGCCACTTCGCGAAATCGAGGCGATCCGGCGTGCCGTCGCTCTTCAAAGGATGGAGGAAGGCGGGCACGGCGGGCTTAACCGCTTCTGCGGGACTGAGAAAATCGCCGCGATCCAGGCGATGGGTCTCGCGCGGGGTGTCGCGCTCCGCCAGCACGAGTTGCGTCGCGCCGAGGGGGTGGCCTTGCCAGAGACCGTCGATGCGCTGATTGGTCCAGGCAAATTCCGGCACGGTGGTGCGCCATTGGTTGAAAAGGGTGTTGATCTCTTCCTCGCTTCGGTTCGTATCGGCGAGGGCCGCTTTCACGGGCAGGGGCAAGGCCTCCGAAGGGAGGGCCGCGTCACCCGTGACGGCGATGCGAAATCTCCCGATGTTGTTGGTTTGATTATCGTCGCTGTTCCAGCCGCCGTGGAGCTGGCCGATGCGGAAGGCGATGGTGGCCCCGGCGGGCACGGCCAGGGGTGTCTCCAGTTTGAAGATGGCGTACTGCGATTGATTGCGGCGGCCCGGATCGATGTCGGTGGTCCACGCGGTGTCGCCATTGCCGTCGATGGCCATCTCGATGGGCCCCGTGACGCGCTTCTCTGGTTTATCGCGCTCGGGAAACTCCGCGCCGAGTTTGCGCTGGGGCGGGTTCACGCTGGCAATCGCGGAGGCGAATTTCACCGGCGTCCATTTGTCGTACTCGGCGATGGGTGTGCTTTCCGTCGTGATGCGCATCTCCATTTCCGAGAGGGCGAGCCCGCCGTGGATGGAGCGTCCCGGGCCGCCCCGGGGCAGGTTGGGATCGGCGATAACTTCGAGGCGCACCGCCGTGATGGTGGTCAGGGCGGTGGTCGTGGTCATCTTGGGCCAATTGCGGGTGGGCGCATACCCCTGAGCCAGGTAGGAGCCATCGTCCAGTGGCAGACACTTCTGGCCGCCCGCGGAGCTGTCATCGAAGGCCAGGGGGAGAACTTCCCAGGCGGGCTCGGGCTCCACCTTGGCTTTCTCTTCCCAGGCGGCGACCTGATCGCGCCAGTCGGGCGCATCGCGTTTGATTCCTTCCTCGATCTCGGCAATTAGATCGAGTATCTTCTGCCGCTGTTGCAGCTCCCTGGGCGAATAGACCGACGCGGTTGCCTCGTGGGAATTATTGAGGAACGCGAACATCTGGTAATACTCGGTCTGGGTCAGTGGGTCGTATTTGTGGGAATGGCACTGGGCGCAGGCGACCGTAAGGCCCAGGACAGCGCGGCCCACGAGATCCATGCGGTTGTACATGGCCTCCATGCGGAACTGCTCCGGCTGGATGCCGCCCTCTTCGTTCACCATGCTGTTCCGCAGGAAACCCGTGGCCACGCGTTCGGGCTGGTGCGCGCCCGGCAGCATGTCGCCTGCAATCTGCTCGATGACAAACTCGTTGTACGGCTTGCCCTCGTTCATCGCTTGGATCACCCAGTCGCGCCAGGTCCACACCTGCCTGGGTTTGTCTTTCTCGAAGCCGTCGGAGTCGGCGTACTGGGCGGCGTCCATCCAGTTGCGGGCCCAGTGCTCGCCATAGTGGGGCGAGGCGAGGAGGCGCTCCACCTGTTTCTCATACCAGTCGGACGATGTGTCGGCGCGGAGCGCGGCGATGTCTTCCAAGGTCGGCGGCAATCCGGTGAGGTCGAGGCTCAGGCGACGCAGCAGCGTCTCGCGATCCGCTTCGGGCGAAGGCGCGAGGCCCTCCCGATCGAGGCGCGCGAGGATGAAGTTGTCGATGGGGTTGCGCACCCATTCCGGCTTGCTCACGGCGGGGACGGCGCTGCGCTCCGGTGTGGAGAAGGCCCAATGGCTCGTGCGGTGCGCCCCTTCTTCGATCCACTTCCGAATCAAGGCGATCTCATCGGTGTTCAGGGGCTTGCCGGTCTCCGCAGGCGGCATAAGGTCATCGTGGCTCGTCGTTGTAATCCGCTTGAATAGTTCGCTCTCTTCGGGCTTGCCGGGGGCAATGACCACGGGGGCGTCGGGGCCAGCGTCGGCGACGTCGAGGCGCAATTTGGCCTTGCGCGCGGCCTCGTCGGGTCCGTGGCACTGGAAACACTTGTCGCTCAGGATCGGGCGAATCTGCTGGTCATAGGATATTGGCGCGGCGCTCGCCAGGGGGGACAAAACTGCGGCGCCGATAGTGAGCGCGATGGAGGATGTGCGAATCACGGTGCTCTCGAACCTTTCTGCCAATGGCGAACTGATGCCAGGCGATTAGTGTACCCCAAGCTCCCGCAACAGGGCCAGCGGCCTGGCGGGGGCGCTACTCCTCCCGATTCAGTCGGCTCATGCGCTTCTGCACCGCGGCAGCGAGTTCCTTCAGGCTTGCGGACTTCGGGTAGGTCTTGCGATAGACCAGGGCAATGTCGCGTCGGGGTGTGGGCGAGTGCAGGGGGCGTATGGCGATGGGCGAGGCGGCCGCGAAAGGCCCGATGGTGCTCAGCTTGGGCAGGAAGGTGCAGCCCATGCCCGCGCTGACCATCTGGCGCAGCGATTCGATACTGGAGGCGCGGTAACCCTCGGGATCGGAGGGCTGGGCGCCCCGGCACAATTGCAGGGTCTGGTCCCGCATGCAGTTGCCCTCCTCCAGCAGCAGAATGGCATCCTCGGCGAGTTCTTGAACGGCCAGACTTTTTTTGCGCGCCAGCGGATGATTCAGCGGCAAGCCTGCGACAAATTCCTCACGAAAAAAGACGACATGCTCAAGATCGGGCGCATCGAGCGGAAGTGACATGATGGCGGCGTCCAACGTGGAATGCTGAAGCTGCTCCACGAGGTTTCGGGTGATATCCTCGCGGAGAAAAAGCTTCACGTCGGGGTAGATGGCCTTGAGCTCGGGCAACAGGTGGGGCAGCAAGTAGGGGCCGATCGTGGGGATAACACCGAGATAGAGCGGGCCCGCGAGCTCCCCCGCCGCCCCCCGCGCCAAATCACGGATCTCGTGGACCCCGTCGAGTACGCTCCCGGCCCGGGCCAGGATCTGCTTGCCCGCGGCCGTGAGGCCGATGCGGCGTTTGCCCCGTTCGAAGAGGGGCGTGCCCAGCTCCAGTTCCAGCTTGGCGATTTGCATGCTCAGCGTGGGCTGGGTGACGTGGCAGCGCTCGGCGGCCTGACCAAAGTGGCGCGTTTCGGCGAGGGCAACAAAATATTCGAGATCGCGGAGGGTCATGGGTTCCTTTCCATCAGGGTGCGCCAACCAGTCTAATCCATCTGATCAACGTCATCATAGATTCTCTCTATGGAAGCAATATGAAATATCGATTGGACGAATTGCAACCAAACTGTTACTCTGAGGCCACGACACCGGCGCCGAGAGAGCAAAGGTTCGCTGCCGGAACAAGCAACCGTTCCATTCCAACAGAAGGAGGCTTATCGTGTCTGAGAATCCCAGCAAGTGCCCGGTCATGTCCGGAGCAACGACCCATATCGCGATTGGGAACACGGCGAACCAGCATTGGTGGCCGAATCAGTTGAACCTGAAAATCCTTCACCAGAATCCGCCCGCGGGGAATCCCATGGGGGAGGCCTTCGACTACGCCGAGGCTTTCAAGCAAGTCGACCTGGATGCGTTGAAGCGGGATATGGAAAATCTTATGACCACGTCTCAGTCTTGGTGGCCGGCCGACTGGGGGCACTACGGACCGTTCTTTATCCGCATGGCGTGGCACAGCGCGGGCACCTACCGCATCAGCGATGGCCGTGGCGGCGCGGGCTCCGGGACCCAGCGTTTTGCGCCCTTGAACAGTTGGCCCGACAACGCCAGCCTGGACAAGGCGCGTCGTCTGCTCTGGCCCTTGAAGCAGAAATACGGTCGCAGCGTATCCTGGGCCGATCTCATGGTTTTTGCCGGGCACTGCGCTCTGGCGTCGATGGGACTGAAGACGTTTGGTTTTGCCGGCGGTCGGGAAGACGTCTGGGAGCCCGAAGATGACATTTACTGGGGTCCCGAGGGCGAGTGGCTGGCCGATCAGCGTTACACGGGCGACCGCGATCTGGAGAATCCTCTGGCCGCGGTGCAGATGGGTCTGATCTATGTTAATCCGGAAGGTCCGAACGGCCAGCCGAGCGCGATTGCCGCCGCACGGGATATCCGAGAGACTTTTGCGCGCATGGCCATGAACGACTACGAGACCGTGGCCCTCATTGCGGGCGGCCACACCTTCGGCAAGGCGCACGGCGCGGCCGATCCGTCGAAGTACGTCGGCCCCGAACCCGAGGGCGCGAGTCTCGAAGAGCAGGGGCTGGGCTGGACGAACACCTACGGCACCGGCAACGCGGGCGACACGATCACCAGCGGGCTGGAAGGCGCCTGGACGCCGACCCCGACGCAATGGGACAACAGCTATTTCGATACGCTATTCGGCTATGAGTGGGACCTGACGAAGAGTCCGGCGGGCGCGTGGCAGTGGACGCCGACCGACCCCGCGGCGAAGGACGCCGTGCCGGATGCGCACGATCCGAACAAGAAAAGCGCGCCCATGATGTTTACGACGGACCTGGCGCTGCGGCTCGATCCGGTCTATGGGCCGATTTCCAAGCATTTCCACGAGAACCCGGACGAGTTCGCCGACGCCTTCGCGAAGGCCTGGTACAAGCTCACTCACCGCGATATGGGACCCGTATCGCGGTGTCTGGGCCCCTGGGTGCCCGAGGCGCAGTTGTGGCAGGACCCCGTTCCCGTCGTCGACCATCCGCTGATCGATACGCAGGATATCGCGGATCTGAAGGCCAGGATCCTCGCAAGCGGACTGTCGATCGCCCAGCTCGTCTCAACCGCCTGGGCCTCCGCATCCACCTTCCGTGGCACCGACAAGCGCGGCGGCGCCAATGGTGCGCGAATTCGCCTGGCGCCCCAGAAAGACTGGGCTGTTAATAACCCGGCTGAACTTGGCAAGGTGTTGCAGACCCTGGAACAGGTGCAGGCCAGCTTCAACGGCGCTCAGTCCGGCGGCAAGAAAGTCTCCCTCGCGGATGTGATCGTGCTCGGCGGCTGCGCGGCCGTGGAACAGGCGGCGAAAAAGGCGGGCCATGACGTAGAGGTTGCCTTCACACCGGGCCGCACCGATGCTTCTCAAGAGCAGACCGATGCGGCATCCTTCGCCGTACTCGAGCCGACGGCGGATGGTTTCCGCAACTACCAGGCGCAGAGCGTCACCCGACCGGCGGAAGAGCTTCTGGTGGACCGGGCCCATCTCCTGACCCTGACGGCGCCGGAAATGACGGTGCTCGTTGGCGGCATGCGCGCCCTGAACGCCAATACGGGCCAGTCCGCACTCGGCGTTTTCACCAACGCGCCCGAAACCCTGACCAACGACTTCTTCGTTAACCTGCTCGATATGAGCACCGAGTGGAAGAAGTCACCCCGCTGTGAGCACTTCTACGAAGGCCGGGATCGTGACACGGGCGAACTCAAGTGGACCGCCACGGCCGTGGACCTCGTTTTCGGGTCAAACTCCCAGCTCCGGGCCCTTGCAGAGGTCTACGCCTGCGACGACGCGAAACAAAAGTTCGTGGAGGACTTCGTCGCAGCCTGGAACAAGGTTATGAATGCCGACCGCTTCGATACCCACGACTGATTGTTGTTGAAGCACCGGTGGCACGGGGAAGTGCCATCGGATGTCGTTGCAATGGCCGCCGGGGAACCCGCCTGGAGAAACCTCCAGGCGGTCCCCCGGAGCGGCTCGGGGGATTTGCGCCGCGTTGCCTGCGGTCGAATCCAGAACATGAACACGCCAACATTTTGGGCGCTAGCTGTTGCGCCTAATTGAAAACGAGGAGAACAACCATGTCTAAAAATGCAACGGAAGAGAAGAGAGCCGTGTTGAAAGGAGGCGCCTTGGGGCGCGCACGCGGCGCGGGGAACATCTGGATGGCCGCACTGGCCCTGGGTAGTCTGGCCGGAGCCCACGGGGTTGCGGTGGCTGCCGAGGATGCCGCTGCCCATCCGCCCGCGGAAGGCGGCGCGGCCAAGTGCCCGGTGACGGGGCAGATGCTTCCCGGGGCGCAGCCCACGGCGGCGGGACACATGTCGAATGACGATTGGTGGCCAAACCAGTTGAATCTGGATATTCTGAGCCAGAATTCGGCCAAGAGCAATCCGCTGGGAGAGGATTTCAATTACGCCGAAGAGTTCAAGAAGCTTGACCTGGACGCCCTGAAGAAGGATATCGAGGCGCTGATGACCACCTCCCAGGACTGGTGGCCCGCAGACTACGGCCACTACGGTCCTCTCTTTATCCGCATGGCGTGGCACAGCGCCGGCACCTATCGCGTTTCCGATGGCCGCGGCGGCGCTTCCGATGGCACGCAGCGCTTTGCGCCCCTCAACAGTTGGCCGGACAACGCCAACCTCGACAAGGCCCGTCGGCTGCTCTGGCCCATCAAGCAGAAGTACGGCCAGAAAATTTCCTGGGCCGACCTGATGGTCCTCACCGGAAACGTCGCGCTGGAGTCCATGGGCTTCAAGACCTTCGGTTTTGCCGGTGGTCGTGAGGACGTCTGGGAACCCCAGGAAGATATCTACTGGGGTCCCGAGAGCGAGTGGCTCGGCGACAAACGCTACAAGGGTGAACGCGAACTGGAGAATCCGCTGGCGGCCGTCCAGATGGGTCTGATCTATGTGAACCCGGAAGGGCCAAATGGCAACCCCGATCCCCTTGCCGCCGCGAAAGACATTCGCGAGACCTTCGCCCGCATGGCCATGAATGACGAGGAGACCGTGGCGCTGATCGCCGGCGGCCACACCTTTGGCAAGGCTCACGGCGCTGCGCCGGCCAGTAACGTCGGCCCGGAGCCCGAAGCCGCGAGCCTCGAGGAGCAGGGCCTCGGCTGGAAGAACGCCTTTGGTACCGGCAACGGCGGCGACACGATCACCAGCGGACTCGAAGGGGCCTGGACCAGCGCGCCCGCGCGGTGGTCACACATGTACCTTTCCAACCTGTACTCCTACGATTGGGAGCTCGTAAAGAGCCCTGCGGGCGCCCAGCAGTGGGTTCCCAAAGATGGCGCGGGACAGGGCACCGTGCCCGACGCCCACGATCCATCGAAGAGCCATGCGCCGATTATGTTCACCACGGATCTGGCGCTGAAGATGGACCCGATCTACGGGGAGATCTCGAAACGCTTCTTCGAAAATCCGAAGGAGTTTGAAGTGGCCTTCGCCAAAGCCTGGTTCAAGTTGACCCACCGCGACATGGGGCCCGTTTCGCGCCTCCTCGGCCCGCTGGTTCCCGAGCCTCAGTTGTGGCAGGATCCGGTTCCCGCGGCGGACTATGCGCTTGTTGGTGACGCGGAGATTGCCGTGCTGAAAGAGAAGATCCGCGCCTCCGGGCTCTCCGTTTCCCAGTTGGTTTCCACCGCCTGGGCCTCCGCATCCACCTTCCGCGGCTCCGACAACCGGGGCGGTGCGAATGGCGCCCGCCTGCGTCTTGCCCCGCAGAAAGACTGGGCGGTCAACGAGCCCGCCGAACTGGCCAAGGTCCTGCCGGTGCTGGAAAAGATCCAGAATGACTTCAACGCCTCTCAGACGGGCGGGAAGAAGATCTCGCTGGCAGACTTGATCGTTCTTGCCGGCGGTACCGCCGTGGAAGACGCCGCGAAGAAAGCTGGACATACGGTGAAGGTTCCCTTCTCCCCCGGGCGCACGGACGCGACCCAGGAGATGACCGACGTGGCTTCCGCTGCGGTTCTGGAGCCGAAAGCCGATGGCTTCCGCAACTATCTTGGCGAAGGCCAGGATCGTCCCGCGGAAGAACTGCTGGTGGATCGGGCCCAGTTGCTGACGCTGACGGCGCCTGAAATGACGGTGCTCGTGGGCGGCCTTCGGGTGCTGAATGCGAACTATGGGGATTCCACGCTGGGCGTATTCACCGCAACGCCGGAAACCTTGACCAACGATTTCTTCGTCAATCTGCTGGACATGAACACGTCCTGGCGGAAGTCCGAGAAGGACGGGAACGTCTTCGAGGGAACCGACCGCGAATCCGGCAAGGTCAAATGGACCGGGACTTCCGTGGATCTGGTCTTCGGATCCAATTCCCAGCTTCGGGCCCTGGCGGAAGTCTATGGCAGCGAAGACGCGAAGGATAAGTTCGTGAACGATTTCGTTGCGGCCTGGACCAAAGTCATGAATGCGGACCGCTTCGACCTGTCTGTCTGAAGGTAAAGTCGAGTTCTACAAGGTGCGCATGCCGCCGGGCCCCGAGCCCGGCGGCATCGTGCTTTTTGTTGTGTTCAGGTCCCACGCTGAGGTTCCGCTGACCGATGGCTCGGTGCTCCTTCAAAACTTGCTCGCGACCACGCCAGCATCTTAGACTGGCCTCGCGGAATTGAGCGACCAGCGGAGAATGATCCATGCAGGCACCGTTGCCCGACGATGAACAAAAGCGCTTGCGGAAGTTGCGAAGTCTCGGGATTCTGGACACCTTCCCGGAGGCGGTTTATGATGATATCGTGTTTCTCGCTTCCGAAGTGGCCGATGCTCCGATAGCGCTTGTGACCCTTGTCGATCAAGACAGGCAGTGGTTCAAGGCGAAGACGGGGGTGGAAATCTCGGAGACCCATCGGGACTATGCATTCTGTGCGCACGCCATACGCAAGCCCCACGAGTTACTGGTGGTGACCAATGCGACAAAGGATCCCCGTTTCGCCGACAACCCCTACGTTACCAGCGGGCCAGGCGTTCGCTTCTATGCTGGGGCGCCCCTGGTCTGTTCCGATGGTGTCGCCCTGGGCACCCTCTGCGTCGTGGATAACAAACCCCGCACCCTGAGTCCGCTTCAAGAGCGCGCCCTGCAGGTACTTTCGCGGCAGGTGGTGGCCCAGATCGAACTGCGCGAAGCCCTGGCCCAGGTGAAGCGGCTCAAGGGCCTGTTTCCCATTTGCTCGGGCTGCAAACGAATCCGGGACGATGACGGGTATTGGAACCAGATCGAAGTTTATGTCAGCGAACATTCGGAGGCCGAGTTCTCCCACAGCATCTGCCCGGAATGTATAAGTCGACTTTACCCCGAAGCCGCTCCGAAGTAGGATTTCCCCCACGCCGTGGCGCGCAAACACCGGCAATCGGATATCGGAGCATGCCGCAGAATCTGAGGCACAACCAGGAAAGGTAAGAACAGTGGCCCGTTTTTGTAACCTGCATCGGGGGCGTCTCTCGCTCATCGGCATTTGTCTGGCCCTCTCACTCGCAGGGCCCGGTTCGGGATTACCGGCCTCGGCTGCTGAGGCGGTTTTGCTGGAGGTGAATGATTTCATCGTCGCATTGCCCCAGACCGCAAGCCCGGCGGAAAACGCTGCCGCCATCGCGCTGAACGAGCGGTTGAACCGACACCTGGGTCCGGCACGGGGTGTGGAAGTAGATGGCAGCACAGTGCGCGCCGAAATATACCTTGGGGTCGCAGGACGCGATTCGAATCACGATACCCGATGCGAAGCGCAAGGATTGAAATTGCCCGGACGCGAGAAGCCCTTCGCGGAAGGCTACGCCGTGAAGTCCCTCGTGATCGATGGCAAGCCCACTATTCTGGCCCTTGCGGCGGATGATCGCGGTGCGCTCTATGCCGCCGGGGAGATCTATCGTCGCGCGCGGGTGGGCGAGGGCACGATCACCTTTGACGCCATCGACGTCAGCACGGCGCCGGCCTATCGGTTTCGTGGCTTTTCGCCGAGTCAGGGCGGCTCCATGATGAAGCATACCGGCGCGCGGGGCTGGACGGAGTTGGAGCATCAGGAACGGCTCTTTGACTCGATTCTGGCGGGTGCGAACACCTTTTACGCAGGGCGCAATGAAGATGAAAACTACCGCCAGCTCAAGTCACTCGGGCTGATGACCGTGACCGACGCGCGGCCCAACAACTACTATGAGAAGTTTCCCGACGAATGGCGCGCGGGCAAGCGGGAATCGTGGGAGGGCGACACCTGGATCTGCCCGAGCATTCCCGAAGCACGCGCCGCGCTGTTGAAGCAATGGCGGGAGGATTTTGCCCAGCGCGCGGACCACGACATCATGCGCTTTTACTCGGGCGATCCCGGCGGCTGCAAGGATGACCGCTGCGAGCCCTGGGGCAAGACCTGGGTGGAGCTCTGCGCGGAGATGGCCGCGATCTGGCATGAGACTCACCCGGACAGCAAGATTTTCATCGCCAATCAGGATCTGGACAATCGGGGCGATCAGTTAATCTTCGACTATCTCCAGGCCGAGCCGCGCGACTGGGTGTATGCCCTTTGTTACAGCCCCGGCACCAACGCCATGTCGCCCTACTTTCGCGATGAGCTCCGAGAGGACCTGTTTGAATATCCAGGTGATGGCTGGGTGAACCGCTACCTCGCCCACACGCTGCACCAGTTGCCACCGCAGCAAAAGATCGTGCACTTCTCCGACATTACCCACTGGATCAGTGCCCAGTTCGCCGTGGCCAATCCGGATGTCTACATTCAGAAATCATTCGGGCGCCGGACCTTCCACGCGCGCCCTCGGGCCTACTACAAGATTTTCCACCAGATCATGCCCTTTTCCGAAGGGGATATCATTTATTCCGAAGGGCACCACGACGAGTTCCACCAGTATATCTGGGCGCGGCTATTGTGGAACCCGGACATCTCCCTGGACGATCTTTTGAAGGAGTACTGTACGCTGTACTTCGGCGAAGAGGCCGCCGGCCCCATGGCCGAGGCGCTGCTTCAGTTGGAGTTGAATCTCGAAGCGCCTCTGGCGGAAAACCAGGGCATCCAGCGCTACTTCGACCTCGTCGTCGAAGGCGGCGAGCGCATGTCGCCCCGTTTCATGAAGAATAATTATCGCTGGCTCCTCCACCGGCAGAAAGCATCACTGGATCGCTACGTGCAATTGCGCCTGCAACGCGAGCTCGACCAGGAGGCCCGCGTGCGTCGCGTCCTGAAGCCTGCACTGGAGGGTGGCGATCTTGCCGCCGCCCTCGCAGCGGCCCGCAGCATTGCGGCGGAAGCCCCGGAGTCCGAGCGCATGATCGAATTGCGTGAGGAGGCCGGGCGATTGGGTGATCAGTCCAATGAAGTGTTCGGCGTTCGAGATATTGGCTACTCGAAAATCGGGCAGCAGCTTCGGGACCTCGACGGGCTCCGCGCCGCGCTGGACAAGGCCCTCGCGGCTCCGGCGGCGGAACAGCGCGCCCTGGCGGAAGAGGCGATTGGCGTTACTGAAAAGGAAGCGGTACGGGGGATGATCTTCTGGTGATCGCGAAGCTTGTATACCGCCGAGGCTGACCCGAGTTCCGTCTTGTGGGAACGTAAGCCGATCCCGAGCGGGGCGGACAAATCCTGGCGAAGCTCCGTGCGTATGAGCGTGACGCGCTCATTCGTGTTAGCGTGATCTGATCATTGCGGAGACCACCACAGTGCCGCTGGTCACCTCCCAGCGAGGGTCTTTCCCGATTCCGAAGTTCGCATTGAAATAAAAATCTTTTCATATGAATACATATTCATGTATACTGCGCGCTTGAGTAGCGATTGGCGCGGTTTCCCGGTACAACAGGAGTCATGAAATGGGACAGAGCAGAAGAGCTGATTATAGTCATTTCCTCGGAATTCGTTCAGGTTTTACATTGATCGAATTGCTGGTGGTGATCGCCATCATCGGCATTCTCGCGGCCATTCTCCTGCCTGCGCTGGCGCGGGCGCGCGAGGCGGCGCGCCGGGCAAGTTGCGCGAACAACCTGAAGCAGTTGGGCCTGGTTTTCAAAATGTATTCAAACGAATCGTCGGGCCAGAAGTTTCCAGCGATGGCGGACGGATTCTCCTATGAGGCGCGCGATCTCAACCCGGCCGATCCCGCGGCCAAAGTGGACTACAGCAACTACGAGCCGCCGGTGAACGGTGATTGCTTCTACAACAATCCCTTCGAACCCACGCCGGGCGCGGGTGGCCAGGGGGCGGTGGCGTTTTTCATGGATTCGCCGTCCGTGTATCCGGAGTATCTTTCCGACCCTCAAGTGCTCCTGTGTCCATCGGACTCCGATCAGGACACGGCGATGAACGCCAGTGGCGGGCTCTGGTACAACCAGGACGTCTTGTCGGCCACGGGCCGGAAAGAGTTCGATCCCTGCGCATTCACGCCGGAGTCCTACATCTACATGGCATGGGTTTTCAGTGACCAACCCGGCAAAGACCATCTGGCGCTGGGCGCGGATCCGAATGATCCCGGGGTAAACGCGGGGAACATAGTGGGGCCGTACATCAGCGTGGATTTCGTTACCGCCTTCACAACCCAGACGGTGACCGTGGCGATGGGCTTTGGCGATTATGACAAAGACATCGCGGGCGGCTCGGTGAGCGTTCCCCGGACCCGCGAGGGGGTCGAACGTTTCTTTATAACCGATATCAACAATCCCGGCGCCAGCGCGAAGGCCCAGAGCAACATCGCGGTGATGTACGACTTTACGAGCACCGTGCCGGATGCCTTCAACCACGTGCCAGGCGGATCGAACGTCCTCTACATGGACGGTCACGTGGCCTTCTTGAAGTATCCCGGCGACTTTCCGATTACGCGCGTCTACACGACCTTCGTATCCCTCTTCTAAGCGTACTTGTGTTCATCGGACAACCCGGCGGGCGGCCGGGTTGCGGCCCTCCCCTTTTCCTTGGAGCATTTCTCATGGAAACGACCACGGTATCGATTCCCGACATACTCGACTTGAAATGTGCGCTGCTCGGTGCGGGGGTGCGCTATCCCGATCACGTATACGCCGCTGTGGCAGACCACGCGAGGCTGGAGCCACCAAGCAATCCGTTTGCCTGCAACTGTCTCATCCTGCCGGGCGAGGTGGCTGTACACCTGAACGCGAACGACGCTTCGCCCTTTGTGCTCGATGTGGACGATCAGGGGCAAGTCTCCCTGTGGGGAGAGGGGGAAAGGCTTTGCGCGGTGGACTTTCCGCCGACCACCACGTACTACCAACAGCGCACGGCCTCGGGCATTCCCTACGGCGCCCTGGCGGTGCTGGAGGGCGATGGGGTACTGGCGTTCTTCTACATGTGGCCCTGCGAGTACGTGAAGACTAACGAGACCTGCACGTTCTGCTTTCAGGTTCGCGCGGAACAGATGGGTATTGCGCTGCCCACGGCCTCCCCGGAGGATGTGGCGGAGATCATCGCGTGGGGCATTGAGCACGCCGGTGTGAAAGAGATCCAACTCACAGCGGGCACGCGATTTGCCACGCAGAAGGAATGCGCACAATACGCCGAGGTGCTCCGGGCGGTCGATGCGCGCGTAGGACTTCACAACATCCCTTCGGAGATCTATTGCTATATGACGGCGCCCAAAGAACCCGCCTGGGTCGACCAGGTCTTCGAAGCGGGCGCGGACCGGGTGGCCCACGACCTCCACGTGTGGGACCCGTCCCTTCATGCAAAGTTCGCACCGGGCCACGCCCGTGCCGTTGGGCGCGACGCTCAACTGCGGGCGCTGGAGCATATCGCGGCGAAGTTCGGCCCCAACAAGGCCTTCAGCGCCTTTGTCGCCGGGACCGAGCCTCTGGACTCCTTGCTCGAAGGCGCGGAATACCTGGCGGTGCGGGGTATTGTGCCCGCTTTCTCGGTCTGGATGCCGCCGCCGGGTTCCACGGCACCCGATAGTCAACCGCCGGGGCTGGACTACTATCGGGACGCGCGGCGCGAGTTTGCGCGTTTATACAAGGCGTATGGGCTTAATCCGCCGGGAATTCCCAAAGGCTCGCATGTGTCCATGTGCCGGGACATCTACCGCAACATGGACGCGATCCTCGCGGACGGCTGACGGGCCGCGATTCCGGTCGCCCGGCCCGATTGTGGTAGCATAGGGGAATCCACTCAACCGTTTCCCGTGTTTCCCTGGAGAGGCCCGATGGCGAAGACCGCCGACAACTGTGCGACAATACTGAAAGTGCTGGCTGATGACACTCGGCTTGCCGTGGTCCGCCAATTGATGGCCGGGCCCCAGCAGGTGAACGAGATCAACGCCACACTTCAGTTGGAGCAGAGCCTCCTCTCTCACCACCTGCGGGTGCTTCGCGACGCGGGTATTGTCTGCTCGCAGCGCGACGGGAAGGCCGTGTTGTACCGACTTTCCGAAGAGGTGATGTCCGGGATGAAATCGGGGGATTCTATCAACCTGGGCTGCTGCCGACTATCGTTCGGGGCCTCTGAGTACCTATAGCGTGCTCGCCAGATTCGGCAGGTGGGCCTCCAGGGCGTCCCGAAGCGCCCCCAGGGTGAGGGGCTTGCAGACATAGCCACTCATGCCGGCCGCCAGACACTTCTCACGGGAACCCTCGACCGCATTGGCCGTTACGGCAATGATCGGCAGGTCGGTGTATTCGGGCAGGCCGCGCAGGGCGCGGGTGGCCTCGTAGCCGTCCATGCCCGGCATCTCGCAGTCCATGAGCACGATGTCGTAGCGCTGCGCTCGGCACGCTTCGACGGCGGTGGCGCCGTCGCCCGCAACGTCCACGCGCACGCCAAGTTTGGTAAGCATCTTGACGCCGACCTTCTGGTTCACGGTGTTGTCATCAACCAGCAGCACATGTATCAAACTTGCCCGTTCGGCTTCGAGGACCGTGTGTCGGGTGACCAACGAAAGCGCCGACAATTCTCCCTCGGGCGCCTCCTGGAAGATCCCATTGATGCAGTCCAGCAATCTCCGTTCCTTCACCGGTTTGTTGAGATAGCCGGAGAAGCCCGCATCCGCCGCCATTCGCGCATGGCCCCGGGAGGAAAACGACGTCATCAGGAGCATGGGGAGGGGAGCCCCGCCGCTCTTCTCCCGCAATAGTCGCCCCAGCTCGATCCCGTCCATGCCGGGCATACGAAAGTCGACAATAGCGAGATCAAAAGGCTGTTGCCACTCTTCCACGGCGGCTATGGCGGCCACAGGCGAGTTGGCGGTGCAGGGAACCATGCCATGACGGCGAAGCTGCATGTCCAGGAGTTGTCGGTTGGTCTCATTGTCATCGACCACCAGCACTTGCTTGCCCGTCAGGTCATCCTGGGGCGTGCTGCAGGCGGTCGGTACGTCGTCAATCGGGAACCGCGCGGTAAACCAGAACTCCGCGCCCTTCCCTTCCTCCGAGGCGACGCCGATTTCACCGTCCATGCGCGCCACGAGCTCGCGGCAGATGGCCAGTCCCAGTCCCGTGCCGCCGTAGCGCCGCGTGGTGGACGCATCGGCCTGGGCAAAGCGCTCAAAAATGAGCCCGGCCTTGCTCGCCGGAATTCCCGGTCCGGTGTCCTCAATGGAAATACGAAGCGAAAGCTCTCCGCCCTCCTGCGAAAGGATACGGGTACGCAAGACGATCTCGCCGGATTCCGTGAACTTCAGCGCATTGGAAAGGAGATTAAGGATGACCTGCCGCAGACGTCCTGGATCGCCGGTCACGCGGTGCCGCAATGGATCGTGGAACATGCAGATCAGTTCGATCTCTCTTGCTTCGCAGGGCTCCGTAAAGAGATCGGTGCAGTCCTCGATGGTCGTGCGGATGTCGAACGGGATAGTCTCAAAGTCGAGGCGTCCGGACTCGATCTTGGAGAAATCGAGGACATCATTGATGATGCTCATCAGCCGCTCGCCCGAACGCTGAATGACCTGGACGAATTCGTGCTGTTCAGCGTCAAGGGGCGTGCCGCTGAGCAACTCAGTCATACCGATAACACCATTCATCGGCGTGCGGATTTCATGGCTCATGGTGGCCAGGAAGTCGGACTTGGCCTGGTTGGCCGCTTGCGCGGCCTGCGCGAGCTCCTCGGACCGAACCGATGCCTCGACCAGCATCTCGTTCTGGTACTTGAGCTCCTCCTGCGCCAGCCGCAGCAGGCGGCGCTCTTCTTCAAGCTCGCGGGTTCGTGCGCGCACCTCCTGTTCGATGGTCGCGTTGGTCGCTTCGAGACGTGCCCGCTGGAGGGCGTCCGCGCCCATGTCTTTCCGGCCCTGGACACACTGCCAGATGAGGAACACATCCTCGAAGAGCACCCACGCGGCATGTTCCATCCATCGCCATTGGGGGGCCGTGAGCACCCCGAAGATGGACTGGGGCCAGAGATAGTTCCGTGCGGCATGATCGATGGTGACGATCAGCGAGGCCGTCACGAGAACCCGCCAGTCGCGATAGATGGCCAGAAAGGCCAGGGACCCGAATATGTGGAAATGAGCCTCAATGCGTCCACCGGTGAGGTGGATCAGCAGCCCGCCCATGACCATTTGGCCAACGGCAATGGCGTGGCGCGTCAGGGCTTGGCCGGGCCAGCGGAGGATATAGTATAGCGGTCCCGCCGTGGCCAGTCCGCCGAGCAGGACCGTCGCGACGACATGGGGATGGATACTGCTGTCGGGGCCGTCCCAGGTCAAGGGGGTGAGGAAGAAGGCCGCCGCCACGCAGGCCAGCCACTGAACCGGCATCAACACGGCGAAGCTTCGATCCACGCGCTCGCAGAGGGTCTGAAAGGATCTGGCTTCCAATTCGGCCGCCCGGTCGGCGTAGGGTACCAAGGGCGCTTTTGCGGTATCTTCGATCACGTTTGCGCTCCCTGACGTTGCTGGGTGCCCATCAGGGAACACCCGAAGACCGGCATCGATTCCGCGCCTGGGACTTTTCCCGCACCGATGTCTTGCAGGGCAAGGCTGCCGAGACTTTCGCCTTCGTGTCCCCGGGATGCGGTGATACCTCCGGCGAAGCGCCGGTTTCCCTGGTGGTCGAAGGCCTGGACCGTGCCGGAGTACTGTGCGCCGAATTGCCGCGCGAGTTCGCCGGCCGGATCCAGCAGCAGCGTACTGTCGGGCAGGCGCCGGGCCGCCTCCGCGTTGGCGCCCTCCTCCCAGGCTTTGGGCACACCCGCGGGCTTCACAATCAGCACCCAGGTACGAAAGCGCCCGGGATATCGGCTCAAAACCCGATCCAACTGGGCAATGCTTGCGGCGCTGCAGGGGCACCGGGGGTGAAGAAACATCACCAGTGTGGGACGCTCCGAATCGAGTTGGATGACTGGATTGTCGGGCCAAAGATCGGTGGGTCCCGTGACTGTGCTCCCTTTGAATTCGTAGCGGGATAGAGCGCCCGCGCCCGCCGCCAGGAGGAGCGTCCAGAGAAGGAAAAGTGCCTTGCCGGGTGTCCGGGGGAGCGTTCCAGCCGACCGGCCCGCCTCCGTGTTCGCGTTTATCCGGGCGTTGAATCGAATGGGGTAATGCATGGAATCAGTCCAACCGTTGGTGGAGCCGCATAAAGAACACACGGATCACTGCTGCTCGTCTCGGGTGGGCGATTCCGCAGCCACAAAGCCACCGCACCCTCAAGGTGAATAGTACCCTGTATCGAAATATACGTCAATATCTGTATTGGAATGGAACGATTCCGTCACCTTGCCTTCATTGGCGGGGGGGAAATCGTGATGGAAACTTGAGGTTGATTTTTGGTTGGAAATTCTTCTGGCTTCAAATCGCTAACGTGTTACCCCGCTTTTCTCTTCGTACCCGTTGTATCTTCGTAGTGAAGATCTGGTTGCGGCCGAAGGATGTGTACCTCGATTGAAGGGTGAGTTTCCCTAAATTCAACAGCAACCGAGTTGCACAAGAATTATATGCTTCCCCGCGCGGTGAGCCCGCAAATGACAGGATGAAGAGTTTGCCAGCAATATTCTGGATGGCGCGATTCGCGGATTTGGACGCCGCAATCTTGCTGCGCTATACTGAAGGGCTTGGCGAGGAAGCATCGTATTCCCGCCAGGGAAGTTCAGTTCATGTTGCAGCCTGACCGAAAGCGTAAGATCTGGTCGCGCGCTCTTGCCGTGACCATGGTGTTCTTTTTGCTTCTCGCGTCGGCCCGTGGACTTGTGCCCGGCATTTGTCTCACCCTTCGCGAGGCCGGGCAAGCCTCCGAAATGGAATCGGGATCTTGCACGGCGCAGCTATCCGGACTTCGTTCGTGCTGCGCGGGAAGAGCAAAGTCTCCCGCACCCGCGTCCGGCAAAGACACCCCGCGCGCGCCCTCCAGGCATTGTGCGTTCTGCAATCTGGTCAAGGCCTGCGCCGATTTTTCCCCTTATTTCTGGCGCGATCTCGCAGCGACGCCGATCACGCAAGATGTACCCGCCCCGCGCATTCAGCACGCGCGGTCACTCGCCTCCTACCTTTCAGGTCCCACACGGGCGCCGCCCCCTTTTCCGGCCTGAACGCCGTCCGAGCGCCGCGCTTGCATCACTTCTTCCGTCCTGCGGTCGAGATGGCATTGTGCGATCGGCCCCGTTCGGAAGTAGCGGTATATCCCCGTCGTTGCGCCTCGGCCAGGCGCCCGTGAGCCGTCGTGTCCCGACGGCGTCCGATCCGGCGCGCCGGGTGAGCGCACAAACGGGGGCAGCAGTGAGTTTAGTCTTTACTTCAAGGAAAATAAGATGTATTCCAATAATTTCCCCCTTTCGACATTGCTGGCCGCCGGTGCTGCCATTGCGTGTTGTATCGGAACTCCCGCATCGGCGGAAAACCCCGAACTGGCCCGGCAACGCATTCGTGCTTTTGAAGCGACTGAAGGTTACGCGGAGCGCGGGGCGGACATTCATCCGTCCCAACTGGACCGTTACCTTCCGCCGCCGCCCCGGGACGCACTTCCCTATGAGGTGCGCGAACCCCTTCGGAATGGACGAACCGTTCCAGTGAAGAAACGTTGGCTCTGGGTGCCGGAGACAAGTCGCATCACCTTTGAAAAGCTCATAAAGGACGGTGTGGAGGTGGACCATATTGAGGTTCCCGAAGGCGCCATGTGGTGGAAGGAGTTCTACATCGAAACGAGCCAGGGCTCGCAGCTTGTCGAGCGGCGGCTTCTTCGGAAGCTGGCAGGAAAGGGCGAGTGGCGCCTGTACACCGCGCACTATCTTCCCGAAGGGGCCGATGGCGTGTCGGGAAACGTTCAGGACATCGTGAGCTTCCTGTGGACTCCGGAATCCTCGGCGTATTTCTTCCGCCCGGAAGAATGGATGCCGACGGTGCCGAAATCCGCGCCGACGCAGGTGACCTTCTATGACAACACGGGTGCGGAGTTCCCCTACGTGTTTCCGGGCCGTACGGCGTGTACGCGCTGCCACAACGGGGCCGCGGCCGCGTACGACGAAGCGGATGGCGAACGCACCATCGCCTTCGGACTTCACCCCCGGAATCTGACGGCCCGCTCGATTCAGAACTTCATCGAACAGGGTCTATTCGCTGGGGATTCCTTCGCGCCCGTGCTGGCCCGCGAGGAAGAAGCGGTTCAGGAGGAGCAGCGCGCCCGAGTGCTGTTGCGTCCGGCGAATGCGCTCCACGCGGACAAGACGGAGTTGATGGAAGCCAAGACGAAGCAGCTTCTGGCCGTCTTCCGCAACAACTGCGTGTCCTGCCACAACTTCTCGCCCATCGCCGATGCGCGCGTGGCGGCCTTCAAGCTCGATCCCAATCGCGACTACTCGACCCGGGAACTGGTTGAAGCGCTTGGACAGTCTTCCAAGCGTGGGCCATCCACCAACGGATTTCCCCTGATTACACCCGGTCGCCCGGATCAATCGGAGCTCTACCTGAGACTGCTCGGCATCGGCGGCCGCCAGCGGATGCCCCTGGCGGAAGGGGGGCTGCCCGAGCAGGATCCCTTCTTTCTCAGCCTGATCGAGGATTGGATAGTTCAGTTGGGTGAGGCTGAGGCCGCACCTGGACTGAACACCGGCAATCCGTAACGGCGTACCCTCACTGCGGGTGTCAAACGGGCCGGTGAGCCGGACTCACCCCACACAGAAGCGCCCCCTGTCTTTCCGAGAATCGGCAAAGACAGGGGGCGAAAATTTTCGAAGGTCTTACCCTCTTCCCGGCGCGTTCACGCCAGCAGCGCGGGATTCACGTTGCCGTGCACGTCGGTCAGCCTGAAATTACGGCCTTGATACTTGTACACCAGCCGTTCGTGGTTCAGGCCCATCTGATTGAGGATGGTGGCCTGGAGATCATGGACGTGGAAGGGATCCCGCACGATGTTGTAGGAGAAGTCGTCGGTTTCACCGTGGACGTAGCCCGGCTTGATGCCGCCGCCCGCCATGAAGATGCAGAAGTTCTTCGGGTGATGGTCGCGGCCATAATCATCCGCCGTGAGCGTGCCCTGGCTGTAAATGGTGCGGCCGAATTCACCGCCCCAGATCACCAGGGTGTCTTCGAGCATACCGCGCTGTTTCAGATCCATGATGAGTGCCGCCGTGGGCTGGTCCACGTCGCGGGCCTGATTCGGCAATTCCTTCGGCAGCGAAGTGTGCTGATCCCAGCCCATGTGGTAAAGCTGGATGAAGCGCACCCCGCGCTCGGCCAGGCGCCGGGCCAGCAGGCAGTTGGAGGCGTAGGTGCCGCGCTTCTGCGAATCGGGGCCATACATGGCAAAGGTGCTCTCGGGCTCGTCGGATAGGTCCGTCAGTTCGGGCACCGAGGTCTGCATCCGGTAGGCCAGCTCGTACTGCTCAATGCGCGTGACGATTTCCGGATCCTGATACTCGGCATGCGTCTGGTGATTCATGGCGGCGATATCGTCCAGCATCTTGCGCCGGATAGTCTTGTCCACGCCGGGCGGATCGGACAGATAGAGCACGGGGTCGCCGGTGCCGCGGAACTTCACGCCCTGGTAGACCGAAGGAAGGAAGCCCGCGCCCCAGAGGCGATCATAGAGGGGTTGGCAACTGGGCCGTCCCGTGCCGCGCGAACTGAGGGCCACGAACGCGGGCAAGTCCTGGTTGGCGGAGCCGAGGCCGTAGGAGATCCAGGAGCCCATGCTGGGCCGACCGGCAATCTGGAAGCCCGTCTGGAAAAAGGTCATGGCCGGGTCGTGGTTGATAGCCTCGGTATGCATCGTTTTCACGATGCACAGGTCGTCCGCCAGGCCCGCAATGTGGGGCAATAGCTCCGAGATCCACGCGCCGCTCTGGCCGTATTGCTGGAACTTGAATATGGACGGCGCCACGGGGAAGCGTGCCTGGCCGGAGGTCATGCCGGTGAGCCGTTGGCCCATGCGGATGGAGTCCGGCAGGTCGGTATCGAAGAGGGGCTTCATGGCGGGCTTGTAGTCGAAGGTATCCAACTGGGAGGGCGCGCCCGATTGGAAGAGATAGATCACCCGCTTGGCCTTGGGGGCGAAGTGGGGGGGCTTGGGCGCCATCGGGTTGGGCGCGTTGGAGGCGAACACGTCCGGGTTCACGAGCGAAGCCAGCGCCGCGGTGCCGATGCCGGTGGCGCAGCGACCAAAGAATTGCCTGCGGTTGATGTGCAGTTTTTGTTCGAGTATGGGATCCATGATGAAAACTACTCCCGGGTAATGATTTCGTCAAGATTAAGCAGGACCGACGCGAGCATGGTATAGGCGGCCAGTTCGGATTCCGCCACCGATGCGTCTGGCTCGGAGTCGCCCACCGCGATGAGGGCTTGCGCATCTTCGCGGCGGCTGATGAAGTGAGACTGATAGTCGCTGAGCCCGCCGAGGAGGATCTGCTGCCGTTCGGCGTCCGGCTCATGGGCCAGGGCGAGTTTGTAGCCGTAGCGGATTCGGTCCGCCGCACGCATGCCCCCTTCCCGGATCATGCGCTGGGCCAGGTGGCGCGACGCCTCGATGAAGGTCGGATCGTTCAGGGTCAACAGCGCCTGCATGGGTGTGTTCGTGGCCTCCTGGCGCATGGAGCATTGCTCGCGACCGGGGGCATTGAAAATCTGCATCTGGGGCGGGGAGATCGTCCGCTTCCAGTAGGTGTAGAGGCCGCGGCGATAGAGACTTTCGCCCGTGTCCGGTTCGTAGTAATTGGTGTCGTATTCGTCATTGTTCTGAAAGGTGAAGGCCGACCATAGATCGTCGGGCTGGTAAGGCTTCACCGATGGTCCGCCCAGCGTCGGACTCAGAAGCCCACTCACCGTGAGGGCCTGATCGCGGACCATCTCGGCCGACAGGCGGAAGCGGGGAGCCCGGGCGAGGAGGATATTCTCCGGATCCTTTTCCCGATACGCAGGCGTCACCACGGAACTCTGCCGGTAGGTGGCGCTCGTGACGATAAGCTTCTGCATGGCCTTCACGTCCCACCCGGACTCGATGAAGTGAAGGGCGAGCCAGTCCAGTAATTCCGGATGGGTCGGTGGCACGCCCTGGGTGCCGAAATCTTCGCTGGTTTTCACGAGGCCCTTGCCGAAATACATCTGCCAGTAGTGGTTCACGCGAACACGGGCGGTCAGGGGGTGCTGGGGCGACACAAGCCACTGGGCGAAGCCCAGACGGTTCTTTGGCAGTGACTCGGGCATCTCACCCAGGCGCGCGGGCACGCTGGGCTCGAGTTTTTCACTCGTGTCGGGCTGATCATAGACGCCCCGCTTGAGCAGGAAGGTGTCCCGCTTCTCCGCCATGTCCTCCATGATCATCGTGGTGACGATGGATTTCTCCAGTTCCGTCCGCGCCAGGCGGAGACTGGTGATTTCCTTGTTGTTCGTGACCCAAAGGGGATCCTGGCCGCGGAAGCGCTGTTGGAGATCCCGCAGGCCGTCCGCGCTTCGCTGCGCCGTTGGCGTTTCGAGCGTCTTCATCATGGCGAGCAGCGCCTTGCCATGGTCATTGATGCGGCGGAAATAGAAGCCGGTACCGCCGCCGAAATTGACCACTTTCATCACGATTTCGTGCTCGCCTTCCGTAAGGAAGAGATCGAGGCGATCCGTATCCGGGGCGGTAATGCGCCCTTCGGTAAAATTGTACTTCACTTCGCCGTCGACCCAGATTTTCAGTGCGTCGTTGCTGCCCAGTGAAATCGACATGGCGCTCGGCACATGGACCTGGACCGTCCGGCGGATATAGTTGGCCGCCTGGCCTGTCTGGGCAAACTGGTTGACCGTTCCATCGATCCAATCCGGCATTTCCTTCCAGCGCAGCTTTTCAGGTCCGAACTCCTGGTTGATATCGAAGG
Source organism: Candidatus Hydrogenedentales bacterium (assembly GCA_041859365.1). Classification (GTDB taxonomy): domain Bacteria; phylum Hydrogenedentota; class Hydrogenedentia; order Hydrogenedentales; family JAEUWI01; genus JAEUWI01. The sequence goes on along the minus strand of JBHEKR010000065.1, from coordinate 16,577 downwards.
GGGATTCCTCCGGCGGCAAGACCCGATTCGCCACTTCGATCCGTTCGTTGCCTTCCAACGGGAAGGGTCCCGCATACATCCACGGGCTGAAATCGGGGTTGGCCCATTTCGTTATCGCGGCCGATTCAGATATCGACAGGGCGAAACGGCCCATGGCATGCTGGGCGGATTCGGAATTCTGCTTGATTCGGATGGTCACTTGATCGCCCGGTGCGATTGCCGCGCCATCGCCCAAGACGAAAATTCCGGTGCGATTTTCCCGGCGAACATGGGCGCCGGTGGCCCAGCCCGTGGCCTCGTTCCCGTCGATGGCAGAAACGACCTGGTAGTCGTCCCGCTCCTGCGCGAAATCGGCGAGGGCGGTGGCGACCGTCAACTTCTCCGGGGTACCCCCGGCCGCGGTACGCTCCACCTCAAATTCGGAAATGACCACGTTGCCATTGGCGGAACGCCCGGGGCCGGTTTCCGGCAGAGACGGATCAGTGAACATATCCAGCTTGAAGGACTTCAGGGGGCCTTCGGCCTGGAAGGAAATCTCGTAGGTCTCGTGATCCGGGTTCGGACCGCCCGCCGTGATGATCTGATCCTCGCCACGGGTGAGCTCGGCACCGTTCAACGTCTTGAATGTCGCCGCGCCAAGGGGTTTCCAGGCACTCTCACTGAAGCGGGTCGCGAGGTTCTGTTCCCACTGCGTCTGCTCCGCATCCAGCCGTTCATCCGGGGCAAAGAGCTGCTTTTCCAGGACGGCTATCTTCTCGTCGACCTCGGCGCGCCTCGCTTCCTGCTCCGGCGTGGGCACGGCGATGAAGGGCTTGTCGTTGCCCTGTTCCCGGCCTTTGCCCTCTTCAGGCACCTGATTGAAGAAGGCGTAGAGTTCGTAAAACTCTTTCTGGGAGAAGGGGTCAAATTTATGATCATGGCAGCGGGCGCAGCCCATGGTCATCCCCATCCACGTCGTGCTCGTGGTGTCCACGCGGTCCACCACATACTCCACGGCGTATTCTTCCGGGATGATTCCGCCTTCACCGTTGATTCGATGATTGCGGTTGAAGCCCGTGGCAATTTTTTGCGACAGGGTCGGGTTGGGCAGCAGGTCGCCCGCAAGCTGCTCGATGGTGAACTGGTCAAAGGGCATGTTGTCGTTGAAGGCCTTGATCACCCAGTCGCGCCAGTGCCACATGTCCCGTTTTGTATCGCGCTGGTAGCCGTTCGTGTCGGCATAGCGCGCCGCGTCAAGCCAGGGGCTGGCCATGCGCTCGCCATAGTGGGGGGAGGCCAGGAGCCGGTCCACCAGTCGTTCATAGGCACCCCCGCCGGTGTCGGCCAGAAAGGCATCTACTTCCTCCGGTGTGGGCGGCAGCCCGGTAATGTCCAGCGACACGCGGCGGATCAGGGTTTCCTTCGGCGCTTCGGGCGAAGGCTTCAGTCCGGCGGCGTCGAGTCGGGCGAGAATAAACCGGTCGATCTCGTTGCGGGGCCAGGCGGGGTCCGACACCGTCGGCGGCTCGCTCTTCACGGGCGCTTCAAAAGACCAGTGGCCTTGCCAGGGCGCGCCCTGCGCAATCCACGCGCGCAGGGTGTCTATATCTTTCGGAGAAAGTTCCAGGTTGGAGCCCGTCGGGGGCATGCGCTCCTCGGGATCCGCGTGAATAATGCGCTTGATGAGTTCACTGCCATCGGGGTTGCCGGGGGCCACGATCGGCTGGCCGTCCTTTGTGGCGCCGAAGAGGCCTTCCCGTTCATCGAGGCGGAGGCCCATTTTCCGGGTCTTCTCATCCGGCCCATGACAGGAAAAGCACTTTTCCGAAATAATTGGGCTTACGTCGCGGTTGTATGAAATGGTAGAGCCGGCGGAGGCCGGGTTGGGTGGGGCGGAAATCGCCAGTGCGGTCGCGCCCGCGCACAGGAATCGACGGAGGGTAATTTGGGGTGGCATGCCAGTCTCCTGCAATCACTCGATAGATAGGGGTTCCTTTATCAGTGTACTCCACGTGGTAAAATTCCTGCAAATGGCCATTTTGCCGATCCGGTATCTGCTGAAGTTTTTGGGTGGGCAAATACCGCACGAGGCCTGGAATTGCCGCATTTGCATAGTTTTCACTTGATATTGTTGCCTGAAATTGCTCAGAATGTGCTACTGAGGCGGAGGCGACCTGACCAAAATCCGGCGGGTGCGCCCACGCCAAGTTTATTTTAGACAGGTCTCGGTTCACACTGCACGCCGCGCGGCTTTGCTTGCGGGGCGACCTGTCCCGGGCAATGGTCGGAAATCGACATGCCCGTCGGGACGCCCACCCACAGCCCATGTCCGGGCCGTACCAGGCAAAGGAGGGCATTTACATGCTGGGTCGCGGACTAGTCCACATGCCCTGGGTTGCAGCGCTATTGCTTTATTCCACCGTGGTGGCGATCGAGGTCTTCGTTGCACGCCCCGGGGAGGAGGAGGGCGCGCGGCTGGCTGCGGCGGACGCGATTCGCGGCAGCTTCACGCGCGATTTGCGGGTCATGGAATCCGCCTTGACCGCAGGTGCGTTGGACGAGGTCAAAGTACTGGCATCCGCAAGCGCCGAGATGCCCGGCCTCGAACTTTTCGTCCTGGTCGATCCCGATGGTCGGGTCCTCGCCGCCTCCGATACGACGACCTCAGGCCAGCCCGCCCCCAATCGTCCACCCTTTGACCGGCTGTTGCCTCGTCTTGGAACGGTTTTCTCCACCGAAGTTCGACGTGAGGTGGGCGGAAACCAGGTGGAGGCGGCGGCGAGTATCGCATTTTCATCCACCACCCCAGTCCGTCATGGACTCCTTTATGCACGCTGGAATCTCGAACCTCTGGTAACCCCCATGCTCGAGTCCACCCGGCGGTTCGCGATTCTGCTCTTCATGCTCTTCGTGATCATGGTCCTGCCGGTTCAGTTCATGGTGTACTGGCTGGTCACACGGCGTCTACAGCGGCTGGCCGTAGACGCACAGGCCTTCGGGAGGGGCGAGCGGGCGGGGCTGTTTCTGGATTCCCTGCCCGACCAGATCGGCGCCGTTTCGAGGCTGCTTCGCGAGGCGACGACCGAAGTCGCGGAGCGGGAGATGGTGGCCCAGCGCCTCGAGCTTGCGCTGGAGTCGGCCAATGCCGGCGTCTGGGACTGGGATATCCCCCGCAAGGTAATCGTCACCAATACCCATTACCACACCATGCTGGGCGACGAGCCCCCGAGCGAGCCCCTTCCCGCGGAAAGTCTGCTTGACCGGGTGCATCCGGACGAGGTCGGCATGGTCCGTGGCATGATTCGTGAGGTGTTCCGACAGGAGAGAACCCTTTACAATATCGAATTCCGGATGCGCGGTCTTCGCGATGGTCAGTACCGGTGGATCCGGAGCACCGGGCGCGTGGTGGAATGGGGGCCGGATAACCGCGCGCTGCGCATGCTGGGCCAGCACGCCGACATCGGCGCTCAGAAGGCCATGCAGACGCACGAGGCGGATCTGGCGCGAATCGTGGATGACTCGCCCAGCGAGGTCTATGTTTTCCGTACCGATGACCTCCAGTTTCTATCCGTGAACCGCTCCGCGTCCAAGAATACGGGCTACACAGCAGGGGAGCTGCTGTCAAAAAACGCCTTTGATCTGACGCCACCGGCGCGCCGACGCCAATTAGAGTCCGCCCTCGATCTACTGCGCCGGGGCGAGGCTCTCTATCTCCAGCACCAGTTTCAGCACCTGCGTAAAGACGGCAGCGCCTACGACGTGGAGTCGATCGTCCAACTCCAGACCTTCAACGACCAGCCGGCCTTCGTGGCCATCGTCCAGGATATCTCCGGGCGGGTCCTTCTCCAGCGGCGATTCGAGAAGCTCTTCGAGGGCGTGTCACACGCCATCATGGTGTTCGATCACGGTGTGCGGTTCATCATGGTGAACCAGGTGGCCGCGCGCCTCTTCCGGGTGCCCGCGGGCGAGCTGGCGGGCCGCACGCTGGAAGAATTTGTCCCGGACTTTCATGCCCTGTTGAAGGATCGCATCGCTGGCGTGCTTGAGGCCCGCGCGGGGGGCGAGTACGAGGACCGCCTCCTGATTGGCGGCGTCCAGCGCTGGTTCCAGACTTTTCTCGAGCCCCTGGAAGATGACGGCGGCCAGTTCACCTGGGTTCAGATGATCACCTATGAGACCACGGAAGAAAAAGAGAACGAAGCGCGCATCCATGCTCAGCAGGAACGCTATCGCACCCTGGTGGAATCCACCTCGGCGATCCTGTGGGAGGGAGACCCGGATACCTTCGCCTTCACTTTCGTCAACCAGGAGGCGGAGAATGTGCTCGGATACCCGGCCGAAGAATGGATCGGGGACCCCGAGTTCTGGCCCCGGCATATCCACCCCGCGGACCGGGAGTGGGCCGTCAACTTCTGTCAGACAGCGATGCACGAAGGGCACGAGCACACTTTCGAGTACCGCATGCTGGCGGCCGATGGTCGGGTGGTCTGGCTGCGCGACATCGTAAGCGTCATTCGCGAAGACGGGCGCCCGACGAAACTCGTGGGGGCGATGATAGATATTTCCCGGGAAAAGCGCGAGGAGGAGCGCTTCCAGGCGGCTTTCGAGAGTATTCCCATCGGGAATATTGTGATCGACGCAAAAGGCACCATTCAATTGGCGAATCCGGCGGCGCAGCAGATGTTTGGCTATACCGCCTCGGAAATGCTGGGCAAGAATGTTTCCATGCTCATGCCCCAGCCGGATCGCGATCACCACGACGACTACATTCAGACCTACCTGAAGACGGGCGTCCAACGAATACTGGGCTCGTCTCGCGAAGTGCAGGGCTTGCGCAAGAATGGGGAGATCTTTCCCGTACGGCTCGCGCTGGGCGAGATGTTCGATGCCGAGCAGCGAACCTTCGTAGGCAGTGTGATCGACCTGAGCCATGTCAAGAGCCTTGAGGCCCAGTTGCTTCAGTCGCAGAAGATGGAGGCCGTGGGCCAGCTCGCGGGCGGGATAGCCCACGACTTCAACAATCTACTCCACGTTATCAATGGATTCACCGAGATCGCCCAGAGCGCCCTGCCGCCCGACGCGCCGGTGCAGGTGGAACTGGGCCAGATCGCCATGGCGGGCGAGCGCGCCGCCGCGTTGACCGGGCAGTTGCTCGCTTTCAGCCGCCGCCAGGTCATGGAGCCGGACAACCTCGATGTAAACAAAGTTATCGCCAACATGGGCAGCATGCTTCGGCGCGTGATCGGCGAGCACATCCAGCTTGAAGTGATTCCCAGTCCGCGACTCGGTCGGGTCTATGCGGACCGGGGCATGATCGAGCAGGTATTGATGAACCTTTCCGTGAATGCGCGGGACGCCATGTCCGCGGGTGGGCGGCTGAATATCGAAACGGAGAATGTGCTGATCACCGAAGAGTACTGCCGCGATCACGTCTGGGCCAAGCCCGGTCGCTACGTGCTCGTGAGCATCACGGACACGGGCTGCGGCATGGACCGCGAGACGATGAGCCGGGTCTTCGAGCCTTTCTTCACCACCAAGGGCATGAATCAGGGCACGGGCCTCGGCCTCTCCATGGTTTACGGTATCGTGAAGCAGCACAACGGCATGATCACGGTCTACAGCGAAGTGGACAAGGGCACGACCTTCAAAGTCTACCTGCCCCACTCCGAGCGCGCCGCGGAAGACGTGGGCACGAAGATAGAGGGAGAGGTGCCCCGGGGAGACGAAACCATCCTCGTGGTGGAAGACGACGAAGCGGTGCGCGGGCTTACCCGGTCCGTGCTGGAGGCCGCGGGCTACACTGTGCTTGAAGCGGTCGATGGCCGCGATGCGCTTCAGTGCTTCCGCAAGCACCACGAGCACATCCACCTGGCCCTGCTCGATGTCGTGATGCCGGAGATGGGCGGACGGGAGGCCTACAAGGAAATGCTCAAGGTGAATCCGGCGCTCAAGGCGCTCTTTGCCAGTGGCTACAGTGAAAACGCGATTCACACCAATTTCGTACTGGACAGCGGCCTGGCCCTCCTGAAGAAGCCCTATTCGCGGGATGAACTGCTGCGGGCGGTGCGCCGTCTGCTGGATCAGTGACGCGGCTCCGGCAAGGCGACTGCGTTTTGCCCCCGCCCCCACGGCTTCTGTAGACTGGCCTTCCCAGTGTTGCCGTCGGGCTTTGGCGTGGCGGCGCCGGGACGACGTCCACAGCCCCTTAAGGAGTGCCCCGAATGCGCATGCCTGCCGCTCTCGCTTTGTGTCTTTCCCTCGCCACGCCCCTGGCCACCTCCGCCCAGTTGGCGAAGTTCGAAAACCCCCGATGGGAACCCATCGCCGATGAAGTCTATCTCCAGGAAGTGTCCCGCCAGATTCCTTCCACTGAGCCTTTGACTTCCGTCGCCGTATTCGGCGGCGCGGCCTATGTGGGCGGCGCCTCGGGTGTGTCCCGAATCGCTGGCGAAGCGCTGGAAACCGTCGCGGGTCCCGAGGGGGCCGTGACGCGTCTGAAGACCCTCGGCGGTGCGCTGTGGGCCGCGGGTCCCGGCGGCCTTTGGCGCTTCGATGGTGCGGCGTGGGCCAAGGTCTCCACGGAAGTTGTTTCCGACCTCTGCGAACACAACGGCAGCGTCGTCGCCGCATCGGGCGCGGCACTTTTTACCGCCACAGAATCGGGCCTCGCGCCCCTTGCCACCGCATCGGGACCGCTCCTTGGTCTGGCGTCTTATTCCGGCACGATCTATGTCCACGACGGCCTGCGCGTCGGCCTGATGGAAGGGGACGCGATCACCTACCGCTATATCTTCGACTGGGGCACGCTCCAGCGCGGCTGCGTCATCCGCGATATCCTTTCCCAGGGCAGCCGCCTCGTCGTGGCGACCGATAAGGGCCTCGGCGTGCTCCGTGGCATGACGTGGTATGCCATCCAGGGCGAAGACGGCCTTTGCTACGGGGACACCACGAGTCTTTCGGAAGGCTTCGATCATGATCTCTGGATCGGAAGCACCCGCGGGGCTATGCGCAACATCAAGGACGACTACCAGTACTTCGCCGGGGTTCGCTGGGTGCCCAGCGAGCAGGTGAACGCCATCGCGGCGGGTGACAATGCCGTCTATCTCGCCACCGACGGTGGCTTGGGCATCATTTCCTATGAGCCCTTTACACTGGCAAAGAAAGCGGCCTACTACGAGCGATGGATGGAAGAATGGGGCCAGAAACGCCTCGGCTTTGTCCACTCCCTCAATCTCATCGACGGCCAGTGGGTCCGTGAAGTCAGCGACAACGATGTGGGCTACAGCAGCCACTACATGGCCGCGAAATGCTTCGAATATGCCGTGACCGGCAGCGAAGCAGCCCGCGCCGAAGCGGTGAATATGATGAAGACGGTGAAGTGGAGTGAGGAGATTACGTCCATCGACGGATTCCCCGCGCGCTCCATCTATGCCGTCGGCGAACCCACCCTGAAGGCCATGCACGGCTCCGGCGGCCTGCCCGCCGAGTGGCACCGCACGGAAGACGGGCTCTTCGAGTGGAAGGGCGACACCTCCAGCGACGAGACCGACGCCCAGGTCTACGAGACCATGCTGTTCCTCAAACTTGTGGCCAACGATGAAGAAAAAGTCTGGGCCACGCAGCACCTGCAGCGGGTCATCGGTCACATCGTGGACAACGGTTTCATGCTGCGCGACGTGGACGGCGAGCCGACCCGTTGGGCGCGCTGGGATCCGGAATATCTCCAGACGCCCTACGGCTACTATTCACGGGGCCTCAACGGCATGGGCGCGATGAATTACGTGACCACGGCCTATCACTTCACGGGCGACGAGAAGTTCAAAGCGGCGAAGGAGCAGTTGCTGGCCTGGAATTATCAACCCGACATCCTGCGTCAGAAGCTCACCTTCCACCCCGGCTATTTTACCCACTTCGATGATCGCCTGGCCTTCTACAGCTACTACTCGCTCATTCAATACGAGACCGACCCCGAATTGAAGGCCCTGTGGCTCCGTAGCCTGGAGCGCGCCTGGGAAGTGAAGCGCATCGAGGCCGTGCCGTGGTTTCACTTCATCTACGGCGCACTCACCGGCAACGATATGGAGGGAGATCGCGCCGTGGCCCACCTGCGCGACTGGCCCCTCGATCTCCATCGTTACAGTTACCGCAACTCCCATCGGGACGACCTCTTCACGCCCAAGGGCTACCGCGAATACGCCGAACGGCCGAAGCCCCTCTCCCCACGCGAAACGGAGCCAAACCGTTGGGATGGTGACTTCATGCAGCTCGATGGCGGTTCCGGCGGCGCAGTGGTCGCCGATTCCGGCGGCTGGCTGGACGCCTACTGGATGGGCCGTTATTACGGGATGATCACGGCCCCCCAGACGAATGATGTGTCGCTGACCACCGTGCCCCATCGCGGGCTTCAACTCGGCGCCACGCCCTACGCCGGCCCCGAACGCCCGAAACTGGAACATGAGAAGTAGTTGATAGTTGATAGTTGATAGTTGACAGTTGACAGTTGACAGTTGACAGTTGACAGTTGACAGTTGACAGTTGACAGTGGACAGTGGACAGTGGACAGTGGACAGTGGACACAGTGGATTCGCCGCGGCGAATGGACAACGGCTAGTTTCACTTCGTCCACTCAGTCCACTTCGTCCACAAACCCCGAAAGGTCTTGCGCAAGTGAAAAGCTTCTCCTCTCGTGCGGCGCTCGCGCTCTTTGCGTGCCTCGCGCTTGTCGTTCAAGCCGCCATTGCCAAGCCCAACATCGTCGTCATCTTCTGCGACGATATGGGCTATGGTGATCTTGGCGCCTTTGGACACCCGACGATTCAAACGCCCAACCTGGATCGCATGGCGGCGGAGGGCCAGAAGTGGACCAGTTTCTACGTCGCCGCGCCCGTATGTACGCCGAGCCGGGCAGCGCTAATGACGGGCCGGCTGCCGCTGCGCAGCGGCATGTGCCATGACACGCGCCGGGTCCTCTTTCCCAACTCCAGCGGCGGGATTCCGGCGGATGAAGTGACGCTGCCCGAGTTGCTGAAGACGCAGGGCTACGCCACCGCCTGCGTGGGCAAGTGGCACCTGGGCCACCTGCCTCAGTACCTGCCCACGCGCAACGGATTCGACTATTACTACGGTATCCCCTACAGCAACGACATGGACCGGGATCAGAACGTGCCTCAGGCGGAGGCCTTTGGCAATCCGAAGAGTGAATACTTCAACGTGCCCCTGATGCGCAATGAGGAGATCATCGAGCGGCCTGCGGACCAGACAACGATCACGAAGCGCTACACAGACGAGGCGGTGGCCTATATCAAGGCGAATAAAGAGAAGCCTTTTTTTCTTTATCTTGCACATAACCTGCCCCACATTCCCCTCTTTCGGTCCTCCGAATTCGAGGGGAAGAGTCGACGCGGCTTCTACGGCGGCGTGATCGAAGAGATCGACTGGAGCGTGGGTCAGGTGCTCGACACGCTGCGTACGGAGGGGATCGCGGAGAATACCCTTGTGCTCTTCACCTCCGACAACGGCCCCTGGCTGCCGCACAAGCTGCAGGGCGGTTCCGCGGGTCTGTTGCGCGGCGGCAAGGGCGGCACCTATGAGGGGGGCATGCGCGTGCCCGCCATCTTCTGGCAGCCCGGCGCCATCGCGCCCGGCGTTGTCGCGGAAATGGGCTCCACGCTGGATCTTCTGGCCACGGCCGCCGCGCTGGCGGGGGCCACGCTGCCTGCGGACCGCGCGCTTGACAGTTTGGACCTGAGCCCGGTTCTTCAGGGGACGGGGCCGAGCCCGCGCTCGACCATGTTCTACTATCGCGATACCACGGTCTACGCCGTGCGGAAGGGCGCTTTCAAGGCCCACTTTCAAACCCGGAACGACTACGGCGATGCGACGGTGACCACCCACAATCCGCCCCTGCTCTACAACGTGGAGCACGATCCGGGCGAGCAGTTCGATGTGGCGGCGGAGCACCCCGACGTGATCGCCAGCATCCAAGCGTCACTCGCGGCGCACAATCACGATCTGGTGCGCGGTGCGGACCAGATGGGCGGACAAATCGCGAACTGAAGTTAGTCACAGGCTTGGACCACGGATGGCACGGATTTCACGGATGATGTGGGTGCGGAAGTTCCATTGTGGACAACCGTGTGGCTGTGAAAAATGGGCGAAATTCTGATATTACCGATTAGGCCTACATCATTTCGTTCTGCTTCATTGCAATGTTTGAGGTACATATTGCAAAGGATAGTGCAGGCTTTCAGCCCTGGCCGAATTCGTGTTCCGTTTTCCTGGGGCTTTGCCCCAGGCTGGTATTGGCCTCGCCTTCGGCGCTTAGGAAAACACCGAACTCTCTCTTAGGGCCGAAGGCCGGTTTCATACCAGCATGGGGCGAAGCCCCATGTACAGGAACCAAACATTTCAAAAGGGCTGTAAGCCTGGGCTATCCTTCGTCTGACCGAGGCAGTCCTTGCAAGTATTCAGTGAGCGGTAATATCAAGACTTCACCCTAAAAAATTGACCACGGAGGACACTGAGGCAAGGAGGATTTTGGTTCAGCATTCAGAGGCATAGCCATCTGAATACGCTGTATTTTCGATCAGCGACTGCCCTGCAGTATCCGTGTAATCCGTGCCATCCGTGGTCAAAAATTTTGGAGCGTACCATGAATTTTCTATCCGCATTTCGAATCGCCGCAGCCTTCACCCTGTGCGTCGTGACCCTTGTCGCGCAGGCGGATCCGCGCCATATCTTTCTCACCTATTCCGACGCCCCTGAATCGTCCATCGACATCAACATCGTCGTGGAGAGTGAAGTCGATGCCATGCATGTCTACTACGACACCGAGCCGCGTCACGAAGCGCGTGAAGCCTACGCGAACCACGTCGAGGCAGTTCACGTGCCCACGCCCATGGCACTGGCGGACGGGCGCGCGCTCTATGTGGTCGCATTGAAGAACTTGAAGCCCGCCACCCTCTATTCCTTCGTCGCGGGTGACGACGAGTCTGGCTACTCGCGGGAGTTGAAGTTCAAGACCCTTCCAGGCGGCGACGCGCCCTTGCGCTTCGTGAACGGCGGCGATATGGGCGCCGATGGCCGCGCCCGCACTATTCTGAGGCTCGCGGCCCAGCGCGATCCGGATTTTGCCTTGCTCGGCGGCGACCTGGCCTATGAAAACGGCATGCTCGGCGACGGCGAGCTGGTGGACGCCTGGCTGGACAACTGGTTCAATTGCATGCGCCGCACCGACGGCGGCCTCGTGCCCATCATTACCTGCATCGGCAATCATGAAGTGAACAAGACCCACTACGACGACCCCATGCTGCGTTCCCCGTGGTATTTGTCCCTTTTCGGGCGCCAGGGCGAGAAGTCCTACTTCAGCCGGCAGGTTGGGGACAACATGGTCTTCATCGCCCTCGACAGCGCCCACTTGAACCCGGTGGAGGGCGAGCAGACCGCCTGGCTTGCCGCGGAACTGGAGAAGTACAAGGCAGTCCCCCACAAGTTCGCCTTCTACCACGTGCCCATGTATCCCGCCTTCGGCAAGTACGATGGCGAGGTGGCCACGCAGATGCGTGCGCTCTGGGCGCCCCTCTTCGATCAATACGGGCTCCGCGTCGGTTTCGAGCACCACGACCATGTGGCAAAGCGCACCAAGCCCATCAGGGGCAATAAGGTTGCCGAGAAGGGCACGGTGTACATCGGCGACGGCGCCATGGGCCGCGAAAGCCGTGACGTGGATCGCGAGCTGCGCTGGTACAGCGCCATGGAGGAAAGCGAAGTGCACTGCTGGATTGTGGACGTGAGCAAAGAGGGTGTGAAGCTGGAGGCGATCGATCGTTCCGGCGCAGTGTTTGACTCGGTGACGTTGCCGTAGGATATCGTCGTGCCTGCAAGCCATTGGGCAGACGCTTGAGCCAGTGGGGTATAGTGTATGGGTAATTGCGCATACTGTTTGCGGAAGATTCGATTCCGTGGATTCGTTGAAGATGGCATTCATTTCTGCAACATGGAATGCTATAAGAATTTTGCGGTGGGCTATCTGCTCAGCCAGGTGCCGGATGAACTTGTTGATGCGGAGATGGAGCGGGTAGTCAATGGGCCTTGCCCAGTTTGTAAGGGAGACGGCCCAAACGATCTCCACGATTCCTATCAGGTATGGTCCCTCGCCGTGATCACGTCCTGGAAAACGGTGCAGCGTATTTCCTGTGTGCCATGCGCCCGGCGAAAGAATGTGCGGGACTGCATTTTATCGTTTGGACTTGGTTGGTGGGCGCTTCCGGCAGGTGTGTTTTGCACCCCCATGCAGATCGCGCGGAACTTGAAAGCGATCAGAACCCGCGAGGCCTGGGCAGTGCCATCGGAGGCGTTGCGTTATAAACTGCGATATCAGTTGATGGAGAATATGTTGGCGGCCGACAGCCTGACGCTGGAGCTGCCCCAAAAGGCGCAGGAGTGAACTGTGGATGGTCATCGTTGCAGGGCAAGGCCACTCAATACTCGCCCGGAACTAACGCATACCACATGCTAAGAGTTTCAACACGGACTTAGAGCAAAAACTGGCTGCAGTCGAGTAGCTTAACCACGGAGACGCGGAGGCGCGGAGAAGAGGTGGCGTGCAGAAGCACTGGCGCCACATCACGGTACACTTCCATTTGAAAAAGCCCCTCCAGAATCTCTCCCCAGTGTGTTTTCTCTCCGTGCCTCGGTGCGCTCCGTGGTCCATCCGTTTTTTGCTTAAGTCCTTGTTCGTGTAGATTCGCGGTCGAATGCTCCGGCAGCAGAAAGGGTTTCTATCATGAAGTCGCTGGCTCTTCTGGTCACCGCTCTTTTCGCGCTCGCTACAGTCGCCGCCCCATCGGAGCGCCCCAACATCGTGGTGATTCTCGCGGACGATCTGGGCTATGGCGACGTGGCGTGTTACAACCCCGACTCCAGGATCCCCACGCCAAATCTGGATGCCATGGCGGCGTCGGGCATCCGCTTTACCGATGCTCATTCGCCGAGCGCGGTATGTTCACCCACGCGTTACGCCCTGCTCACGGGGACCTACGCCTGGCGCAGCGCGCTGAAGAGCAGCGTGCTCTGGGCCTGGGATGGCCCCCTCATCGAAGAGGGCGCCCAAACGCTTCCGGGGATGTTGAGGGACGCGGGTTACGACACCGCCTGCATCGGGAAATGGCATCTGGGTTGGGATTGGGCGACAAAAGATGGATCGCGCCCGAACGATGTGATCCCGATGGGCAAGTGGGATGAAGCCGTCCGCGGCCCGCTGGGCGACCGGATCGATCTTCTTAAGCCCGTGGCCAACGGTCCCACGACACGCGGCTTCGACTACTACTTCGGCGACGACGTGCCCAACTTCCCACCCTACTGCTTCATCGAAAACGATCGTCTGCTTGGCGTGCCGGACATTCCAAAGCCCAAGGACATGTTTGGTTCCCCGGGCCCCATGGTAAAGGGTTGGGATCTGACCCGGGTACTGCCCACGCTTACGGAGCGGGCCGTGACCTATATCACGGCGCCGTCGAGCGTGGCCACGTTTCAACGGCGCGCAGACGCCCCCTTCTTTCTCTACCTTTCACTGACCTCGCCCCACAACCCCGTGGCGCCCGCGCCCGAATTCACTGGGAAGAGCGGCGCGCACCGCTACGGTGATTTTGTGGTGGAAACGGACTGGGTCGTCGGGCGGGTGATGGAGGCGCTGAAGGCCGCGGGCGAGCTTGAGAATACACTGGTGATTTTCACGAGCGACAACGGATCGCCCGCGAACGACGGCGAAAACATGGGCGGCAAACCGGGATCCGTGCTGACCTATGGCCACAACCCGAGTCACATTTATCGCGGCATGAAGGCGGACATCTGGGAAGGCGGCCACCGCGTGCCCTTTATCGCGCAATGGCCGGGAAGGATTCCCGCCGGGGCCAACTCGAAGGAAATCATCTGCCTGGTGGATCTGATGGCGACGCTGTCATCGCTTACGGGCGCACAACTTGCGGATAATGCCGCCCCGGACAGCTACGATATTCTTCCTGCGTTGCTGAGCGGAGAAGAGATGGCCACACCGATTCGCGAAGCCACCGTGCACCACTCGATCAACGGCATGTTTGCCATTCGACAGGGAAAATGGAAGTTGATCGAAGGGCAGGGGAGCGGCGGCTGGACCAGGGGTGGGGAGGATGGCGCACCAGGCCAACTCTACGATCTCGATCAGGATCCGTCCGAAAGCAGCAATGCCTATGCTGCCCAGCCGGAGGTGACGAGTCGCTTGTCGGCGTTGTTGGGGCGTTACCGTGAGTCGGGCCGGAGCGCCCCCGCCCGCTGAGGACGCCCTTATCCTCGCCGCGATGGTGGAGCCACCGGTACGGGTGGGTCAGCCGCCGGGCGTGCGAAAAGGTAGCCCTGCATATAGGTTGCGCCGTTCTCGCGGAGCCACTCGTACTCTTCCACGCGCTCGATACCTTCCGCGATTACCGGAATCTCGAGTTCCTGCGCCAGATTGAGCAGGCTCTTCGACACGCTCGCCTTGAATCCGTCCTGATCCACGCCCTGTACCAACTCCATATCCATCTTCAGGAAATCGGGCCGCAGGTGATGGATGAGGTTGAGCGAGCTGTAGCCTGAGCCAAGATCGTCCAGGGCAACACGGAAGCCGTTTTCACGGTAGTAGGTCAGGATATTCTGGAGGTGCTTCAGATCCGTGATCTTCTCGCTTTCGGTTACCTCGAAAACAATCTGATCGCGGGAAAGCCCCGCCTCGTCCGCCGCTTTCACCGTCGTGCGCAGGCAGAACTCGGGATTGTACACCGATGTCGGCACAAAGTTGATGAAGATATTCGCCTTGATATCGCGGTGACTGACGTTCTTGATGATCTGGAGGCGCGCCGCGCGGTCAAGCTGAAAGAGCATGTCCGCATCGCTCGCCAATTTGAACAGCGGGCCGGGCGACATGGGATTGTTGTCGTCGTCCAAACCGCGAAGGAGGCACTCGAAGGCGTAGACCTGGGTGGTGTCCGCCGCATGTACGATAGGCTGAAAGAAACAGGTGAGCCGCTCGCGGGAGAGGAGATCCCGGAGGACCTCGCTGTTGGCTTCCGCAATAAGTTGGGTCAGCGTCTGCATGCGCACCGCATCGCGCACCGTGAGCGGCCGTCCTATGTCGAGGAACACACAGCGCGTGTCGTGGGCCTCAATGCTGTTCAGCTGGCCCTGGATGTCCCGGCACCAGACCCGCAACTGGTCCACGGTCATCCGCGCCGTGTGAATGCCATCTTCGTCCGGCTGATGATCCAGACCGAGTTTTCGGAGTGCGAGCAGAAGCTTGGCCTGGGTGGAGGGTTCCGGGGGCGAAAAATAAAGGGTCCCCTCGGCGGGCAGCGGTTCCGGCAAGACCTGGCAACGTTCACAAGGGTTCATAGTCGCGTCTCAATCCTCTTTTTGTCGACACCTAAAACTGCACAATCATGCGCAGAGAGCCTTGCTGAGCGATACGAGTATACCACGGAAAGTCACATGAATGCAGCCATCTTGCGGGATTTGCGGGGGGCGAATCGTCGCCCCCCTCACCGCCTTAGGGGGTAGCTCAGGCGAACCTCAGCCCAGCGTCCACCCCTTGCGATACTCTCGATGGATAAGCCGCGCCGCCTCGGGCACGTTTTTCGCCACTAGGTTTTCCGCGTCCCATTCTATTTTCTTGCCCACGCGATAGGCCACGTTGCCCAAGTGGTTGGCTTCGGTGAGCCAGCCGGCATACTCAAAATTGCACGTGGTCGGGTCGCCGGTCTTGCAGGCGTGGATCCATTCCTCGTAGTGGCCGAGGGACGCGGGGATGAAGGGTTCCGGCGGCGTAAAGTCCTGGAAGGTGTCTTCGGGCAGGAGCATGTGCTTGCCATAGTCGGCCAGTAGCATGCCCTTGTCGCCGACGAAGAGGCAGCCGCTGTCCCACTGGGGAATGGCTTCCTCTTTCCAGAGCCTCGGGCGGTTGGTACCCTGGTACCAGCTCAGTTCCAGCGGGCCGCGATCACCCCGGGCGCCGTAAGTATACTTCACTTCCATGGAGGCCGGAGCGATTTCCGCGTTTGCCGGCGGGCCGGCCGCTTCAACGGTCAGGGGGTGATCCAGGTTCAAGGCCCAGAAGGGCAGATCAATCCAGTGGCTGCCCAGGTCGGACATGGTGCCATTGCCAAAATCCCACCAGCGGTACCACTTCGGTCCGGGGAAATAGACATTGTTAAAGGGCCGCGCAGGCGCCGGTCCGAGCCAGAGATCCCAGTTGAGCCCGGCGGGGATCACATCCTCGTTCGCGGGCCGATCCTGCACGAAAACGATGTCCTGGGCCTTCTTGCAGGCCTCTTCATTTTCATGCCAGCCCCAGGCGCGTCCGACCCACACGTGGACTTCGGAGATCGTTCCGATGGCGCCCGACTGCACCAGCTCCACCACGCGGCGGTAGTTGTCGCCCGCATGGATTTGAGTGCCCATCTGGGTCGCGACCTTCGCCTTGTTCGCCGCCTCGCGGATGACCCGCGCTTCGTAGATGTTGTGGGTGAGCGGCTTCTCACAGTAAACGTGCTTGCCCAGTTGAAGCGCCGGGAGCGTGGCGAAGGCGTGGG
>JBHEKR010000503.1:0-8484 GCA_041859365.1 Candidatus Hydrogenedentales bacterium | reverse complement strand
TATGCGAAATATCACGATTACGACAGCGAAATCAGCGACTTACTTGGAGAATGTGGGTGGAGAGTACTTTCGAGCAGAGTTCTTAAACCATTTCTCGATCACAGTCCTACTCTCTTATATTAGGAACAAGGTCCGATATGTGAAGCTGCATGCATTTATCGAAAAGCAAGCCCTTTCAAAGCTCGAGTTTGTCAAGATCCACTGCCCCAATGATGCCGAAGCATTGATGTTGTTCCTTGACCTGATTGTCTGTCCGTACGTGGCCCACGACACGAAGGTCACGGCGGGCGCGATCTTCGGCCTTGATGCGACTGAACTGACCGGGGTGCAGGGTGTCACGGATCACTGGTTTACAGCCTGGGGAGATAAGTTTGACTTGATCAAAGAACTGGACGCGAAGCGCAGTCGCAACGTATACTGAGAATGGCGCTCCGCTCTGACCAAATGGCTGTTGGCAGCCCACACACAAGCGCCTTCGCGGTGGTCCGTATCAATCGGCTGTCGGGTAAAATGACGGTAGGAGCGGGCCGTCAACCCGTCGTCTTTTTGTTCATATCAAGAAGTGGCGGTTTCACATGCTTTGAGCGCTGCAGCCCCGCTGGATGATCGCAATGAGCAGCTTTTCCGATTGTTTGATGGTTATCTTCGCGATTGCTCTTGTCAACGTCTGGTCAACCCATGAATTCGGTCTGAGACACATTCTGATCCGTTGAAACACGGCGAAAGAGGACTGTCGCTGATGAAAAGGTCCGCTGAATCAAATGCTTGCCGCGCAAGTCACTGACATCAAAGCGATTATCATTTTTGGGGGATGTGGCTCATAACCTGAAGGCCGCAGGTTCAAATCCTGCCCCCGCAACCAAAAAATCACGTAAGATCAAAGACATGCACAGCGCCCTCCAGGGCGCTTTTTGCATTCGCGTTTTTACATCAACGCCACATCAACGTTTGACGAGTCCCCTTGAAACCCCGGGGGCTTTTTGCGTTGTGATCTCCCGAAAGCTGCTGTGGCAGCATCGCGCCATGATTGAGTTTCGCAAGAAAACCAGCCGAGTTTCGGACGAGATACAAAATCACGCTTCGCTTGAGCAAAAGCGCGCCCGGCAAAACGACCGGGCGCGCTCTGTTCGTTGGTCAGCCGTGGTCCTGGGGTTGTTCTCGGTCAGAGCGCCAGGAACGCGTCGGTGCCGATGACTTCGCCATAGGAAAACGCAAGGGCGGCCATCAAAGCCGCATGGACCTGTGCGGCAGGGGCCGTCACACCATCAAAGGCCAGATCGAGGGTCGCACAAGCGTCGTGGATGGTGGTGGTTTTGTAGCCCAAATCGTTGGCGGCGCGTGTGGTGGCGTCCACGCACATGTGGCTCATCGCGCCGACAACGATCACCTCGGTAACGCCGTGTTTGTCGAGCAGCGCCTTCAGTCCGGTGTCGCGGAACGAATTGGGGTGGTTCTTGGTCACGACCGGCTCGTCACCCTGGGGAAGGACGCCGTCATGGATCTTGGCGCCTTCGCTACCCGGCACAAAAATCGGCATGCCCGGAGCTTCGTGGCGGATGCTGACCACCAGATCGCCGTTGGCACGGCCATGGGCCATGACACGGGCGGCATTGGCGGCGGCGTCGTCGATGCCGACCAGCGGCAGGTTGCCGGTAGGCCAGTATTCGTTCTGCAGGTCAACGACTAGAATGGCGCGTTTCGACATGGGGTGTCCTTTCGGTATTGGTTGTCGCTTGAACCCAATATGTTTGCGGGGTCATGCTGAGGCCATTGGCGATTTCGACAGAATCAGAGGCAGTATCGACAATGAAGGCCGAGATCGGCATTCTGCTTTACCCCGGTGTGCAGATGTCAGCTGTGCTGGGTCTGACTGATCTGTTCCTCATTGCGGATGGCATTTTCGGGGCGACAGCTGCCGTCCCCCGTATGTGGGTGCGCCATCTGAGCGTGGAGGACGGCAGTCCGCGCGACGTCTACTCAAGTGTCGACGCCGCCAACGGGCCCAGCCAATTTGACGTGATGATCCTGCCGCCGTCGCTTGCCCCGCCCATTGGCGCCAAGGCTGCCGCGCCTTTTGCAAACTGGTTGCGCCAACTTCACGGCGAGGGCACCGTGCTGGCATCGATCTGCGCGGGCGCGTTTCTTCTGGGCGAAGCAGGAATGCTGGCGGGGCGCGCGGTGACCACCCACTGGACTCATGCACAGGATTTGCAGGACCGTTTCCCGGAGGCGCAAGTCGATACCGATCGCCTGATTATCGACGGCGGCGACATCATCTCGGCCGGCGGGCTGATGGCCTGGACCGATCTGGGTCTGAAACTGGTGGAGCGCTTTCTTGGCCCCATAACGATGGCCGCTACCGCCCGGATGATGCTGGTCGATCCGCCGGGGCGCGAACAACGCTATTATAGCGGCTTCGTGCCACGGCTGACGCATGGAGACGCGGCCATCCTGAAAGCGCAGCATGTGTTGCAGGCAAGCGAAGGGCGCGACGCGCGGCTTGCCACCCTTGCCGAAACCGCCGGATTGGAAGAGCGCACCTTCTTGCGCCGCTTTCAAAAAGCCACAGGCCTGACTGCGACGGACTATGCCCAACGGCTGCGGGTGGTGAAGGCGCAGGAACTGCTGCAGTTCGGACAGCAGCCTGTCGAGCGAGTCGCATGGGAGGTCGGCTATTCCGACACCGGCGCGTTCCGAAAGGTCTTTCTGCGGATCGTCGGCCTGACGCCGGGCGAATACCGGCGAAGGTTTCACACATGAGCCGCGTCAGCTACAGGTTTTCGGCATCGCGCTTCGGGAAGATCTGTTGCTGTTATGGCAAGCTCGACCCGGCGACATGCTTCCGGTCCGCACCAATCTTTGTTTGCCCGCCTTCAGGGACCAATGTGTGTATAGACAGCAAAAAACCAACGTCAAGCTTTGACAACTCGCGGTTCCATAGCGGCTGCAGGCAGAGCATTTTGTAAGAGTCGGTACGCCAAATCGAGTGCAGTGTTGTGGTCGATAGACGTATCACCGATTCCCAGCCGAACCCATAAGCCATCAATCAGCGCAGAGATGCTCAGAGCGATTGCCGTTGCGTCTTGTTCTGCAACTACAGGTCTGAGCGCGGAAAGCAGGTTGGAATGCATCCGAGCATGAAATCACCTTCTGTATACGGGCAAGTTGCGGCTCGCGGGGGGCCTCGGCACACAGGGACAGCCAGGCATGACCATGTGGAGCACGAAACGCCGCCGCCCCGAGGTTTTCGTCTATGATGCCCCATAGCCGCTGAAATGGCGTCTCGGCATTTTTGAGCCTTTGGACAACACTGTCTCTCAAACCGGTATTGGCCTCACGCATCGCATGTTCGAAGAGTTCTTGCTTGTTTCGGAAGTAGTGCAACACGATGCCCTTGGATGCGCCAGCCTCGACCGCGACCTTTTCAAGCGTTGTCCCTGCGGCTCCTTCGCGTTGCATGACCACCACCGCGGCGCGCCGCAGTTCCTGTCGTCTGATGTCGCTGAGCTTCGAGAGTTGCATGGTACCTCCAAAGTTATACTGGCGACAATATCCGGCAAGATCAAGTGTTGACCGGTGGGTCAATCGACAGTACCGTTGTATAAAAAACAGTCCCAACGGTTAAGCCACCCACATGGAGAACATCGAAATGTCGAACCGCCTCAAGTTTCTCGCCGCCACGGTCGCAAGTGCTGCCTTCGCGGCGTCAACATACCAACTGCACGCGGCAGACATCTTTGCCGTGCCCAAAGTTGAAGGTCCTATCCCGGTGACCGAGACTTCGCACATTTTCAATGGTGCTGCGTGGCAGCTCGAGCCGATTGACCTCTCATTGTATGGATTTCAGGAGGATGAATATCTGATCAGTGGCAAGGCCAACGTTTACGATTGGACGCCCAACGGGAATTATTCCACAACGGTCACTGGCGAAGGCGAATATGTGACGCGGATGACGATCCGCCGCCCGTCTGACATGTCTCAGTTCAGTGGGCGTGTGGTGGTTGAGATCATCAATCCCAGTGCGTTGTATGACTGGACCGCAATGTGGGCCGCACTTTGGGAACGCGTCGTTGCGAATGGGGACGTCTACGTCGGCATCACCAGCAAACCGGCAGTCTTTCCGGGCCTGATTAAGTTCGATCCGGAACGATATGGGCGGTTGAAATTCCAGAACCCTGTGCCGATTGATCAGCAATTATGCGGCATGATGCCCGGAGAAAAGGACTACTCGCCCAACCTATCAAAGCTAGAGGAAAACGGTCTTGCCTGGGATATTTTCACCCAGGTCGGGACAATGTTCAAAGGCGAAAAGAGCCCCCTAGGCATAGCTGCGCAGACGGTCTATCTGACTGGCGAGTCACAGAGCGGCAATTACATCGTGACGTATTACAAGTACTTCCACCCGAAAGCCCAACTGGACTCCGACGGCAAGAAGCAACCTGTTTTCGACGGATACCCGTTGGAAGCCGCGGTCTCACCCGAAGGAGCACCGATCTCGCAGTGTGCTACGCCACTTGCGGAAGACGATCCGCAGCAGATCATTCCGGGTCGCGCTGCCCCGTTGATGTTGATCAACTCCCAGTGGGACTTCTTTCCCTATCGGAAACATAAGGCAAAGCCCGACAGCGACACCGAGGGTGACAAATCCCGCACTTGGGAGCTGGCCGGCGCAAATCATGGCTGGCTCTGGCAGTATCTTTACGGTGACGCCGATCATGCGGATCTGGCCAAAGGCGATCTGCTCGGTGGCAGCGAGTGGTCCGCTTGGAATTGCCCGGTGGACCGGCCGGAAGTGCCGCTCTACATGGCCGAAAAGGCGATGTACGAACACCTCATCAACTGGACCGAACATGGTATCATTCCGCCCAAAGCCGAACCCATCGCTTTGAAAGATGGTACGTTTGATGTCGATTATGATGAAAACGGCACGGCAAAAGGCGGCCTTCGCATGCCAATGGTTGCGGTGCCGATCAATTCCTACGGCGAAGGCCGCGCGACATTGTCAGACGGATGCCCCGAGCTTGAGCCGTTCAGCGCCGAGACGCTGAAGTCGATGTATTCGAGCCCGGATGACTATGTGAAGAAGTATTCGGTGGCGACCTGGAACCTGGTGCAACGGGGCTTCCTGCTCTCCGAGGATGCGGTAAAACTGATCGATGCCGCAAAGCAAGTGAAGTTTTGACACGGTTAAGCGGCGTTGGTTGGATTTCTACCCCAGCTTAGTTTACCCGCAGAGGGGCAGTTCTGCGCCTCTGCGGGTCCGTTGCATTAATCTCGTGAAGGATTCATGTCGTAACTTCAGTGTGATGGCTGGGGTGGATGAGCAGACACACCGACCTACAAGACCACGAACTGCCCGCCTACGACGAGGCGCTCAAGTGCCGGGGGTCGCTGAAAATCTGGTTTGATCCAGGCATGGCATGGGTGGCGCAGCCGACAGGCAAGCGGGGGCGACAGCCTGCCTACAACGACGCAGCCGGCCAGACCTGCCAGTCGATTTATACCCTTTTCGGCATGGCGTTGCAGCAACCAGTCTTCGTCGAGGGTTAGATTTCGCTGGTTGGCTTGGACTGGAAGTGCCAGATTTCATCACACTCAGGGTCCTTGCTCCGCCCGTTATTGACCTCCATTTGCCCGCGCCTGGTCGCGGAGGACGGCGTAGTCGCTGAGCATCCGGACGATGACGGAGCCTTCCGGCAGCGCCTCGACCTCATCAGCTGCGCGGGCCTGCTCGGCGGTGGTGTACTCGACCACAGGCGGGCAAGGTGCTGGGGCGTCAAAACCGCCCATCGCGCAGCCGGTCAGCCAGAGCATCGCGATCAGGAGGGCGGCGGGCGGCAGCATCGAGCATCTGGCGGTGGACGGCATCGTTTCTCTCTCTGGCATCAAGCCGTTCGGCGGCACGCCCGGCGCGTTCGCCCGCGCGGCGCAGGTTCACGAGGAACAGCAGGATCGCTGCGGCGGTGAGGATCAGATCCAGCGCCTTGCGCGCCGGGCCGTAGGTGCGGAGCCAGCCGATCACCGCTGGCCCCGTTTCCAGTCGTCGAGCCGGGCGTGGATGGTGACGGCAATGCCGATCAGGGCGAGGACGATCAGCACCCAGCGCAGGGTGTCGAGATAGGGCACCAGCGGCTGGATCGTGGACTGGGTCTCAGTGAGAACGTCCTGCAGCACTTCCACCCCGGCCGCCCCGACCGTGGCGGCACCCGCCGCACCGCCACCGCGGAGCGTACGGCTCTCAGCGAGAACTTCCCGCACGGGCGGCAGTTCCGGGGCGAAGGGCACAGGCCGGACCGGGAACGGATCGCCCCAGGACCGCGCCGGCCCGAGGTCGATGTGCATGAAGCCCGAGCGGGGGTAGGTGCCGAAGCCGAGGAACCCGACCACCCGCGCTGCTGCCTCGAAGGCCACGGGATCGTGGTTCGCCATGGCGATGTCGAAGGCCGTGCCCTGCATGTGCTTAGAGGCCGGAGCGCCGCCGACGGCGCGGTTGTGTTCCGGGCTGCGATAGGCGGAGCGGACGATCAGCGGCTTGGCCAGCCGGTCGCGCAGGGCCTGCAGCCTGTCCATCGCCTCGGTGTTGATCTTGATCGCGCCAGTGCCGCGGCAGGCGATCTCGGCGGCCGAGAAGTTCGGCCAGCGTCAGGCGCTCGTTGGTACGTCGCGCCAGTGGGTCCAGGTCAGGGTCGGCATGGTGGGTCCTCCAAATGCAAAACCCGCCTCTTGGGCGGGTGGGGTGGGTCGGCAGGGGGGGAGTGTCAGTCTGTTCGGCCGCGCTGGAAGGCCTCGAACATCAGATCGCGCATGTCGCGGATGTCGGTCTCGATGCGCTGCAACCGGTCGGCATCGGCCTTGCGATCCTCGGTACGCTGCCTGTCGATGCGGTCGCGCTCCAGCGTGAGTTCCCGGTCGAGCCGGTCGAGCATGGCCTCGTTGGTGAAGGCCTTGCGGGTGACAGTGGCTGCGAAGGCGAGGCTGCCACCGATCAGGGCCGTTATGGCCGCGGCAAGGCCATGATCGCGAAAGGACTGCGCCACGGCATCAAGCAGGGTTGGTTTGTCGGTCATATCGGGTCTTTCGGGTTGGATGGTGCTTCAGACGTTGGCAAATCCCGTCCAGATCGCGTCGATTTCCTCATCGGTCATCCCCGCAACTGCGGCGATCATCGCGGTCATGGGATCGAGCCGATAGGCCAGCTGGAAGGCGGCGAAGGTGACACGGGCATCGGTCTGGTCTGGTTCTGGCAGGGCGGCAAATGTGGGCTCGAGGGCGGCTGGGACGGCGCCGGTGGCAGCGGCGGCCACGGCCTCTTCGGCGGTGATCAGGCCCAGCCGGTGCAGTGCGATGAAGAGCTGGCGGCGGGTGAGCGGCGGGATCGCGGCCCGGGGATCCTCAAAGGGTGGCTCAGGGTCCACGGGTGGGGCGTAGGGCACGATGTCCGGCCGGGCGGAAGCCTCCACCCAGAGTGGATGCCCGGGTTCCACGATCACGACATGGCCGTTGTCCTCGATGAGGGCGAGGATGGTGCGTTCGGCAGTGCGCCATTCGGCTTGCATGGATCAGATCCCGATCAGAGAGCGCTGGTCCGCGAGGTAGCGGACATTGCGGATGAGTGAGCTGCCGGTGGTGTTGGTGGTGGTGTTGCCGGTGTCGGTTGTTCCACCCGTCGCGCCAAGCCGGATGCAGAGGGTCTGGCCCGCGGTCAGGGTCACATCGATGCTGCGGGCGGCCCAGGAGGTGCTGGAGGTGGTCCATTCCTGCAAGACCACGCCATCCCGCACCACGGCGGCATATTGCGTGGCTGTCGTGCCACCCCGGGCCTGGTCGAAGACCACCCGGAGCGCGCAGTCCCGGGTGGCAGTGATTCCGGTTTCTCCGGCGAGGAAGACATAGCTGGTCCCGTTGCCGGACTTGTCGTGGGAGATGGGCAGGGTGCCGCCGCCGGAACAATGCTTCAGGACCACGATGTCGGCGGCGGCTGTCGGCGCCATCGCATCGGGCAGGAGGTTCGAGACCCCGGTCACCAAGGCGGCGATCGCCTCCGCCACCCGGAGCGGGGTCATCAGCGTGGCATTGTCACTGCCCGCCTGGGCCTGCGCCTGGCTTGCAAGCCCCAGCGTGGCCCCGGCGCCAAGCCCGAGCGTGGTGCGCTGCGCCGCCACCGTGGCCGCCGCGATCAGCGCCCGCCCGGCCTCAGATGTCCCCGCCAGTTCGAACCCGCCCGGGGAGAGGCTGCCGAGCGGGGTCCAGCCGGTGTTGAGGGCATTCCGGATCTTCACGACCGGGCTGGCGCCGGAGGCATCGACCCAGATCTGCCCGGCCGTGGTGGTGGTGGGCGTCGTCGCCCCGAAGGCGCAGGACTGCAGGGCCGCCAGGATCAGGTTCAGCTCGGCGCGGAACTGCGCCCCGGACTGGTTGGCAAGATTGTAGTCGACCATCAGGATACCTCTTCCGCATGGATGCGGAGCCTCAGGAGGAGGACGT
>JBHEKR010000261.1:0-6937 GCA_041859365.1 Candidatus Hydrogenedentales bacterium | reverse complement strand
AGGAGAAGGTGAAGGAGAAGGAGAAGGAGAAGGAGAAGGAGAAGGAGAAGGAGAAGGAGAAGGAGAAGGAGAAGGAGAAGGAGAAGGCGAAGGCGAAGGAGGGGGGTGCCCAATGCTAGAAACGAAGTCGATGCGTGATGTGTTGGGCGATCTTTTCTTGATGGGATTGGCGCTGGTCACTTTGCTGGGTACCGCTGGGCTGTCCCGACCTCGGTAGTTCGCCAGAATTGCTCGCCCGGTCGCGCGATGTCCGTGGAAGCACAGTTGGATGCCCGTCTTCCGCAGCCCCGCTACCAGATCCGGGTGAACCGCCTCCGGAAATGGTGCATAGTGTGCCTCTCGGGGCGGGGTCGTGTGCCACTTCGTCCGGTTGCGGCAAGAATCAGCATCCGCGCGAAGGCGGTCCGGGGTCTGGGCAAGGTTCATGTTCAGGCGGGCCTTGGGGTGATGATATGCCTGAATATCGCATCAGTGGTGTGGGATTTGCAAGGGGGCGTACTGGAGCGAAAAGCGGTTTGCCTTCAAACCCACTCGTGACGTAGGATTCTGATATATGGCGGTGGTAGTATTTCGGGAGCTGAAAACATGTGCCATGCGGGCCGGAGAATTGGGCAAAGGGAGCGAACATGACGCAAGCGATGCAATGGTCGGGCAAGGGTATGCAACGATGCACCATTGCAATCATCGGCCTGATCTGTTCAGCCCTGTGCCCTTGTGACGTTGTCGCTGAGCGTGTCTGGTGGCGTTTGGACCATGAAGTGCTGGACGCAGAGTACAACTACCTTTCCCAGCGGATCGTGACGGTCAGTGAATCGCCCAATCGTCTGAACTGCGTTAACCCTTACTTGGGAACGACAGCCAGCGTGGAGCTCGCTTGGGCGCCGACCTGCGTTTCTGTTCGCCCGGATGGAAGATACGCCGCAGTGGGTCATAACGCCAAGGTTTCTCTGGTAGACCTCGATTCACTCCAAGTCGCAACGTCCTATGATATTGGCTACGAGGTCGGCGATATTGTGCTGCCCTCCAACGGGTGGGCTTATACCGCGGCGAAGAATACCAAATTTCGGTGGATGGGCTGTCTGAATCTGGAGACGGGTGTAGTTAAGGCCCATATTGGTGAACGTTTGGCATCCGCGCCGGTTATTCGCCTTGACCCCGCGGGTGAATTTGTCTATGCGCCCGCTGAGCCTTATTACCAATTGGCTTCGAAGTTCGATATTCGGGGCGGTGTGGCCGCCGAAGTCGCCGATCAGTCCTACGAAGGCGGGCGAGGTCAAGAGTACGACTTCTGGTGGTGGGAGAATGAGGAGTGCCTGATGAACGATCGCGGGGAGATCTACCGGTACGGCACCGGTGGTCCGAACCTCCTCCTCTACCGCGGCAGTGTTTCCGATCGTCGCCCAGTCGTTTGGATGGATCATTCCAGTGTGGCGGGCTATGTATATACAGTACCCACCAAGTCTCAGCACGATCCAGTTCCTCCAGCGGTGATCTATGTTTACGAGGACGAGTATCTGGTGCGAAAAGGGATTGTAGCCCTGCCACCGATCCGGGTTCCTGGTAATCCCCAGGTTTATGCGCCGGAAGGGGTCTACGTGTTCGCCGAGCGCACCGGCTCCGGGTTTCATGCCCTCTATCGCGCCTATGATAAAACCCTTGGGAATCGTTGGGCGGTTACGACCTACTCAATTGATGAGGCCCTGCAAAATGATGGAAACATCGACGAAACTCACGGTGGATTCCTGGTGGACGATGGAGCATGGCTTCTGGACGACGAAATCGTCGATGCCAAGTATAGCCGGGACTTGGATAGGATTGTCGCCGTCAGCAAGAATCCGAATGTCCTGCGAGTTCTGGACCCGCTTCAGGAGACCGCGATCGATGTTGAATTGTTTCCGGTGGCTCCCACATGTGTATCACTTGCGCCAGAGGGTGGCCATGCCGCTGTGGGACATGACGGCTACGTATCGTACGTGAATCTGTCCACACTCGAAGTCGAAGCGGTGGTCGAGGTGCCGTTAAACGTCTTCGATACGCTTCTGACTGACACCGGCTGGCTTTATGCGACGCCGGTAAATGAATGGGATGACCGGATTCAGTGTTTCGATCTTTCGACCGGAATCCGCTCCAATCACACAGGCGGAGCGATCGATCCGGGAACGCATCTTCGGTTGCACCCCGACGGCAATTCTATTTACGGGGTCATGGAATACATATCCCCCTCCGATATAGAGAAGTACGATATTAGTTCCGGAACGCTCCACTATCTCTACAACTCCCGCTATCATGGGGACTATCCGGTCCAAAGGAATCTGTGGCTTTCCGAAGATGGCGACAGAGTGTATTCGCGCGGTGGCCGAGTGTTCCGCACGTCTGCGCTCCGCGAGGACGATCTGCTCTACAACGGCCGACTCTCCGATGAGACTGAAGTGACCTGGCTGGATGACTCCTCCAGTGCGGGATATGTCGTCGCGATTCCCCGACCGAACAACGGCAGCGTGAACCTCTACAGCCGAGATTATCTGCAGCTTGAAGCCAGCGTCGATCTTCCCGGATACCTCGTTCGCGGCGTCGGCGGAGATACGTTGCGTTACGCGGGGGCGGGCGCTTTTGTGTTCGCCGAGTCGTCTGGGGAGTACGTTCACACCCTGATGGAAGCCGACGGAACCGCGGGGTTGCAGAACGATTGGGCGGTTGTCTCCCATCGGGTGGACGAGGTAGTGGCCGGTGGCATTGACGGCGACGAAGGAGGCGGAGACGGCGAGGAGGTGCAAATC
Organism: Candidatus Hydrogenedentales bacterium; assembly: GCA_041859365.1. Taxonomy (GTDB): domain Bacteria; phylum Hydrogenedentota; class Hydrogenedentia; order Hydrogenedentales; family JAEUWI01; genus JAEUWI01. Next base: position 4,160 of record JBHEKR010000261.1, on the reverse strand, counting down.
GACGCTGGCACGGGAAACTGGGTGCTCAACCATACGGTGATTGACGCGGAGTATAGTCGCGCACTCGAACGCGTTGTGACCGTTTCCGAAGTTCCCCACCGGCTGAACGTATTGGACCCGCTGCATTTGACAGCGACGTCCGTAGCACTGTCCCTGGCGCCTACCGCCGTATCTCTTCACCCGAGCGGACTCTTTGCGGCCGTCGGGCATGATGGATACGTGTCCTATGTGGACTTGAGTACGATGGCCGTGGAAGACGTCTACCCAGTCCGGTGCAAAGTCTTTGATCTGGTTCTTGCTGCAAACGGCTGGACCTATTACATTTCCAGCCTGGGCCAGTGGGAGTATATGTATTGCCTGAACTTGGATTCGGGGCTGGAATTGAACGCCACAACCTTAGAGCCGGGCGGTCGCGTTCACAATATCGATCCGCCTACACGACTCAAGCTCGACGGCACAGGCGACTTCTTGTACCTTGCGGACAGTGTGGATCTATGGAGGTACGACATTCGGGCGGGTGCGGCGGCATATCGGTATCATATCCCGAAGCGAACCTTTCCCGGGGCGAATCTGTGGCTGGGCGACGGAGGGGGCCGATTCTTCAGTGCGACCGGATATGCATTTCAGGCCACCAATCCCCAGGATACGGTGATGCAGCCTCTTGGAAAACTATCGGATGGACGTGGCTCCGTTTGGTGCGACGAATCCGCCATATCGAACCGCCTCTATGTTCTTCCGAACCCAGCGTCTCACCCAGCCCCCAAGCCGGGACATGTCTATGTGTATGCGGCGGACTCCATGAGTCTAGAGTCCACTGTCCCGTTAACGGATTTCAGAGTGTCAATAGGCGGGCATTCCATTTACCGGTATACACCAGAAGGCGAGTATGTTTTTTCCGATGGTTCCGGTACCTACTTCCATACGATCTACCATGGGGTAAAAGGTTCTCTCCTGGAAGATACATGGGTGGTTGCCACCCTTAAGGCTGACGAGATAGAGGCCGGCGAAGGCGAGGGCGAGGGCGAGGGCGAGGGCGAGGGCGAGCAGATTATTGTGAATCCAGGAAGCGACACTGCCTCAATTTCTATTGAGGAAAATGGGTCCTGGTCTGCGGAATCGAATGTGGCTTGGATCACGTTGAGCGAAACCAGCGGTTCAGGGCCAACCGATCTCGAGTTGCAAATTGATCTTGATGCCATCCCCCCTCTCAGCCTGACCACAGGCGTCGTGACGCTTACTGTGGACGGAGTCGTGACCGAGTTTGAAGTCATGGTTCCATCAGCCATAGCAGGCCTGAATCCCGCTTATTTCCCGCTGGAAATCGGCAACAAGTGGGATTTCATACTGCCGGGATTCAAGAATCTTGGCGGATCAAAGGCTGTTGATGGCCTGCTGCAGAAACTTACCGGTAAAGATGAAAGTGAATGGGCGATATACAACGCAGCAAACACTCTTTTGAATAACTTCGTCTGGCTGGACATGAACGGCGATGAAAACGGCCTGTTGTCCTACGAGGAGGCTCTGGACTCGGTTAGTGATCTCACTCAAGCCCAGTTTGACGAAATGGACCAGGACGATGACGGCGGACTGAGCACGTCTGAACTCGAATATGTGCTGGATACCCAAGCACCGCCGTTGCTGCGCATGGAAGTAGTGGACAGCCGCGTTGCGAATGGCCAAACGGTTTGGAGCGTGGACCTGCAGGTTCCAGGGATCCAGATTTCGACTGCGGTACTTCCGGGTTTGAAAGAGGCAAGTGATTGCGAGTCAATGCCTACCACGCTTGCATTCCACACTTACTGGGTGAGCCTGGAAGGGGTTTGGTTTGTCACGCTCTCTGAAGACGCTATTGACGAACTTCCCTCCACTTCCAAATGGATTCCCATGGTCGAACTGGTCCGGATTCCCGCGAAGATAGCGCATTTGCTTCTCTCTGGGCGCGGAGAACAATTCATCGAAGAAGCAGTGATGGAACTCGCCGACGCGGATGCCGAGGCCGAGCCGCTGCAAGAGGAGCTTGAAGCACTGTTTGCCAGCCTCAGCAGCAATCTGGATGACGACGAAGCGCTCGAGATTGATTTGACGCCAATCGCGCCGCTGCTGAATCAATTCGGAGCTGCATTTGACGGCTATGACAGTGAGAACGAACTCCTGGCGGATGCCATCCAGTTGATCGCAGCGATAGCAGCGGAAGCGGACGCCCTCGCCAATTTTGTTAACGAAGCCGTCGACATTTTGGATCAGTCACTCGAAGCGATGAACGCCATCCCGGATCCGGTGGGAGATCGCCGGGCTCTTGCATCCAGCCTTCAATGGGACTTCTATCAGGCTGACTGCGGGTTTGGCGACTGCAATGGTCAACTGAGCTTTGCAGAAGCAACTGTGTTCAGCGACCTGACACAGGAGGAGTTTGATTTCCTGGACGCCGATTCCAGCGATGGTATCTCCAATGCCGAATTAACCAGCGCCTTGGAAGCGGCACGCGAAATTCAGAACGCCGAAAGCAAGCAATGGTTTGACGCCTTCGCCAGAGCCTACGAAAACTACACCAATCCTGACGAACTGCTTCAGACCGGCATGCGCCTTCTTGCCGAGCTGGCAGAACAGGGACTGGCGATGATTGCCGCCACGGAGGAATACTCAGAGGCGGACTGGGAGGCCGTGGACCAGCTAAATGACGATATCGCCGATTTCCTCACCGAAACGGTCATGGGATATCTCGACCCGGGTGACTGCACCCCGGTAAAGAGCCTGCTCGAAGCGGCCTCCACAGGCGACGAAAAGCTCGTGCTCGGTGCCCTTGGCCAGGTTGGTCTCACGATCGATGTAGATGTCATCGAGGATCTCATCGATTATCTCATGACGTATTCTTCTGAAAATGAAGCGGTGAACGAACGGCGCGGTTCGTACATCGCAATGCTAAATCGCCTGAGAGATGTGCTCATCGTGACAGAAGATTACGACGTCACGGAATTCTCCATGGCGAATCTGAAGCTGTTGTCGGCGCATTTTGAAGTATTTGCGACGGGATTTGTGGCCGAACATCCCGCCAACATCAGCGGGAGGCGAGTTGCCGTGTTCGCCGCAGCCTTGGATGATGTTGCGGGCGAACTCGTGGTACTGGAGCCCTCCCTCGAACATATGGTGGCAAAGCTCGAGCAACTGCTGGTCGACCTGCGTCATCCTTCGCTTGACTTGCTTGATGCCGCCACCTACCAGGCGGCTTTCCGAGATCTCGCTCTTTTCTTCGAGACCTTCGACACTGCGAACGATGATGTTCTCGCGGAATACCTGGCGATCTACCTGCGCGCCTATGAATCGGTTGCAGGAATGATTGTTGATGTCCTTGATGAATTGGATAGTATCGATTTCATCGAGAAGCAGGGCGCGCTATCAGAACTGCTTCCGCAATTCCCCTGGGAATATTCCCTCGATAATTTCAGCTTTGGCGAGCAGGATGACTGCATTGCTGGAGGAGTCACAATTCCCATTCCAGTGGAAGAAGACTCGAAAGCAGGAGCGCCAACAACCGTCGACACGGATTTGATTATGGCCATCTGGGCCAAGGATATCGGTCCTGTGCTGGTAGGTCCGCTCACGCTCGATGTGGCTGTGATTGGCGGAGAAGCTGTCGGGGGTGACCTATAGCGTGATAAGCCAGAGATGAAGTCTTGACGCAAGACCGGCCGGGTGCAGTCCCGGCCGGTCACTTTTTTCAATGGAAGTCCGCGCGTCGCTGCCGGCGAAGTGTCTATTCGAAGCATATCCGCCGCACTGCGGAGTGCTGCCAGGCCTTGCGAAGAAAATCTGCTATCGAACTCGGGGCGGTGTTGTCGTGCGGCAGCGGAACGCTGAGCATGGCGCCCTCCGCCAGCTCCGCGTGAAACGCCCCTTCCAGCCGCGCACCTTCTGCCGGGTTCAGGTCATGAACCCAGTTCAGGCGCGCGCCGAGGGTGTATTGCAGCGCATGCGTCATTGGATTCGGCTTCACTGTCGTCCGCGCCGTGCGCGGGAAGGCCTTCAGGTCCAGCGTGGCAAAACGGTTGCTGACGGCCTCGTCGTTGTTCTGGCTGAGCAGGACGCATAACCCGCTGGTTTCCCCGCGCGCAGCGCACTTCTCCCGCAGGAAACGCAGAATGCGCTGGGCCAGCGCCGCCGCC
>JBHEKR010000141.1:0-3461 GCA_041859365.1 Candidatus Hydrogenedentales bacterium | reverse complement strand
CCGAAGGCCGGTTCCATATCAGCATGGGGCGAAGCCCCATGTACAGGAACCAATGATCTAAACAGGGCTGTAAGCCTGGGCTATCCTACGGCCGACCGAGGCAGCCCCAACAAGTATTCAGCGAGCGGTAATTCTAGAACTTCACCCTAAAAAAACGCCGGCCCCATCCTGGGCCGGCGGGCTTAGTGTCTTTACATTCAGAGGGCGGCCGGGGCTGTGGACGTTTTGCCAGCCACCTTCACCGCGCCCTCGCCGTTCAACGGCAGGGCGAAGAGGAGTTCTTTCCACTTGACGATGCTGGTAGAGTCGCCCTTCTCGGAACCGAAGAGATAGGCCACGGGCTCGCCCTCCGCGTCATAGAGCTCCAGGGAGTGAACGAGGCCGTCTTCCGTCGGTTTGCTCACGCGCCAGACTTGCTTGATGCGCGGCAGCGCGATCAGGGTGCGACTGTCGTCTTCCACCAGTTGAAGCGTCCCTTTTGTCTGGTTCATTTCCGTGATTGCCCCGGTACTGATCTGCACGCAGCCGTCGTTGAGCGCAAAGAGGAGGATCGAGACCTCCTTTTCCACAAGCTGTCCAAACAGGGCACCGTAGGCCGCCGGATCCAGTTGGGCGGAGAACTCGCCCTCTGCCAGGCGCACCGCGTCGATGCGAGAGAGCTTGTGATCCCGCAACAGACCGCTGAATTCATGGGTGTCCTTCAATGCGCGCCATCCTGCGAGGAAGGCCGCCTTCATTTCTTCCGTCGGCGTTTCCACCGCCTCGGGTGCTTCCGGGCTTGCGCTGAAAGCCGGGGTCTCGCCTTTGAATTCGGCCACCAGCGCGTCGAATTCGGCGGCGTTGCTGCTTTCCGTCAGCAGGATTCGGTGAACCGGCTCGCCGGCCCTATTGAAGAATGCAAAGCCCGGCGCGCTCCCGCTCGCGGGAAGAATCGCCGCGCCATAGCGCCATTGGCTCATGAACAGACGCAGGTCCACCCCTTTGCTCACCACCAGGCCGCTGCCCTCGCGGCCCTTGAAGTCGTCGTAGCGCCCGGTGGCCAGGTGCATCACGGTCTCATTGCCGGTGAGCACGCTGACGTCGCCCAGGCGCCTAATGCTGGTGAGCAGGGCTTCCCAGTCGCCCTTGAGGAAGACAACCTGGTCCGTCGGCTTCGACAGCCAGCCCTCGACGCCTTCACCGGGAAAGCCCTCGCCACTCAGGTTGATGCCGGCGGCCTCATACACCGACGTGGCGATGTAGGCTGGCCTGGGCGTCACAACATCGTCGGCGTGCGCGGCGAGTACGCCCGCGCCGCAGGCGGCAAGGACTTTGATTATATTTCGCATTTCGGGTTCCTTTATTGATTTGACCAAGCCCCGGAGCTGCCCTGGGCCAATTGGCATACAGGTGAGTTGTTTTTAATGCTTATGATTAGTCTACACAAGTTGTGAACAAATGTCAATCTGTTGTTTAGTATGCAGAACTATCAGGATGTCCCCTGGGTTCGCGGATTACAAGTTCGTAATCCGAAGTTTAGGGTCGTGCCGAATTGGCCTCGTATAGTCCGTATAGTCAGTGGTGTTCAAGCCCCGGTGTCGGGGTGGGACACCCGGCACAAGGTCGTCAGCAATCGCGCAGGAGGTACCAGACCATGAAACGTCGCGTGCAAATCACGAACTCAGGACCGCAAGGCAAGGCGTTTGCCGAAGACCTGCATCAGGACGACACTCCCCGGGGTCAGCTCCTTTCCCGGAAAGAGGCGGTTCAACTTCTGGCGGGCGCCGGCGCCTTCATGCTGGTGGGCCGGGTGGCCTTTGGCCAGGAAGACACCTGCGTGGTCCGCCCCGAGTTGACCGAAGGACCCTACTATGTGGAAGACGAGCTGGAACGCTCCGATATTCGACTGGACACCACGGACGGCTCCGTGCGGGCGGGGGCGGTGCTGAATCTCGCCTTCGAAGTCACCGAACTGATAGACGGGGTCTGCGTGCCGCTGGAGGGGGCCATCGTGGAGATCTGGCACTGCGACGCAGACGGGGTTTACTCCGGTGTTTCCGATGCGGGATTCGATACGGTCGGACAGAATTTCCTGCGCGGCTATCAGATTACTGATGAAAACGGCACGGCCGGTTTCACGACCATTTATCCCGGCTGGTACAGCGGGCGGGCGGTGCACATTCATTTCAAAGTGCGCTCAAGCGCCAACTCGAACGAGGCCTTCGAATTCACGTCCCAGCTTTTCTTTGACGATGTGCTGACGGATGATGTACACGCGGAGTCGCCCTACGCCGCGAAGGGTTATCGGGACACGCTCAACAGCGAAGACGGCATTTTTCAGAGCGGCGGCGATCAGTTGTTGCTGGATATCAGCGGAAACAGCGCCGACGGCTTCCTGAGCGTTTTCAATATCGCGCTGGAGCTGAACGGCGGCACGGAGACGGGGGTCGATTGTACGGCCCCGGATACGACGAAGAACGCTCGCTCTCAGGGGGATATGGGCATGCTGGCTGCGCTGACCGGATTGTTGACGCTGCTCCGCTTTTCGGCGGGAAGGGCTTGAGATCTGACTGTACAACGACGTCCAACGTTCCGCTACTATGATGTAAACCAAGGGCCGCAGTAATTTGAGGAGAATAGAACATGGCACGAGTTCCAGAAACAGACCCGCTTCGTAGCGGGCATATGCCCGGCGTTGAAGTGCCGGAAGATGACGATGTCCCCAGAGGGCTGCTCCTGTCGCGCAAGGAGGCTCTGGCCATGATGACCGGCGCAATCTTCGTGGCGGGCGGCCGCTTTGCCGGAGCGGCGGAGGAAAGCTCGGCGTCGCGAATCTGCGTGGCGCGTCCGGAAATGACGGAAGGTCCGTTCTACGTGGATACCGATCTCGAACGGAGCGATATCCGGATTGAACCTTCGGACGGCTCGGTCCGGCCCGGTGCGGAGCTTGAGCTTTATTTCAATGTTTCCCAGCTCGAGGGCGAGTCCTGCGCGCCTCTGGTGGGCGCCGTGGTGGACGTGTGGCACTGCGATGCCCTCGGGATCTATTCGGGCGTTCGCGATCGGAATGCCAGCACCGAGGGTTTGAAGTTCCTTCGCGGTTACCAGATCACCGACGCGAGCGGTCTTGCCCGCTTCACCACGATCTACCCCGGCTGGTATCCGGGGCGGGCCGTGCATATACACTTCAAGATTCGCTCGGGCGATGACGCCCGGCAGGCGTATGAGTTTACCTCGCAACTCTTCTTCGACGACGCGTTGAGCGACCGTGTATACCAAGGGGAGCCCTATGCGGCCAAGGGCGAGCGAAACCAGCGCAATGACTCGGACGGCATCTTCAAGCGTGGTGGCGATCAGTTGCTGTTGACCGTGGCCGAGAAGGACGGCAAGTACGCCGCCGCCTTCGATATTGCCATTGACCCCAACCGGCCGGTCCGGCGCGAGGAGCACGGCCCCGGTGGTCCTGGAGGCCCCGGCGGACG
>JBHEKR010000056.1:0-11583 GCA_041859365.1 Candidatus Hydrogenedentales bacterium | reverse complement strand
CGGTGATCTCCACGCGGCGGTCCTGAAAGTCGGCGGGAACGGGATCCACACGCCAGTCACCTTCGCGTACCGCTTTGGTCTCGGGGAAGAAGTCGGGAAGAACGCCGCCATCGAGGGCGGCCTGGCGTTCCTTGCGTTTTTCGAGCAATTCCAGCCGTCGCGGATTAAAGGACCGGTGCAGCGTCGCATAGAAGGCAAGTGCTTCCGGTGTAAGGATCTCCGCGTGCGTGTCCGATATGGGTCCCAGGATTTCCAGGCCCTCGGGCACTTCTAATGATGCCATTGTATTCGTCATCCTTTCGCGTGGGATTTAATATGGAAAGGGCAGACGGGTCCCGTGTCGTTCTGCCTTGCCAGACCTTCGGTCGCGACATCCACTCTCTACGCGACCTTGTGAACGATACCACCGTTTGTAAGTGATTGACAAATCAGTTGTTTCAATGTTCAGTATAGCCATGGTTAATGATATGTTGCTTCAAGGTTAAATAATTGCAATAATAGTCTAACGATCGGTAGAAAATGGCCCGTCGGGTCACAGGACAGATTGGACGGATACGACCGATTAATCTGTCCTATCGGTCTTATCCGTCCTAATATACTTGCGCACGGAGCAATCCCATGAGCACGAATGAATTCCGTTATAAGCAAAATCGACTTCAGCAGCTCCGTGGCTTTTGCTATGCTGCCGCCGATGGCAGCATCTCCAAGGCGGCGGAGCGTATGTTTCTCAGCCAGCCTTCGGTTTCTCTGCAGATACAGGCCCTGGAGCGTGAACTTGAGGTTACGCTCTTCGAGCGGCGCGGCCCCAAGATCAAGCTGACACCCGATGGCGAGCTGCTCTTCGAGTTGTCCATGCCTCTGGTGGAACGTATCGATAACTTGCCCGACGAGTTCTCGGCGCGGCGGGGCAACGTGGAGCAGGGGCGCATCGATGTGGCGGCGGGCTGGTCAACGATTCTATATGTATTGCCTTCCTACGTGGAGCGCTTCCGCAAGGCTCATCCGATTATCGAGTTGAAGCTGCACAACGTCACTGGCGCCGAAGGACTCGCCCAGTTGCGTGCCGGACATGTAGACTTCGCGGTAGGCCCACTGCTGAACGTGCCGGACGATGTGGTCTTCCACCCCATCGTCAGCTACGAGCCCATGCTCATCACGGCACTGGGTCATCCTCTGGCAGATCTGAAGTATCTGACCTTGAAACAGATCAGTAAGTATCCGCTGATTCTGCCACCGCGTCACCTGAGCACGTGGAGCACTGTGGACTCGGTCTTCAAGGCCCAGGGACTGCCCTACGAAGTCGCGATGGAAGTTGGCGGCTGGGAAGTGATCAAGAAGTACGTGGAGCTTGGTCTCGGCATCTCCGTCGTCATGAGCATCTGTATCACAGGCGAGGAAAAACTCTCCGTTATACCCGTGGGCAACTTCTTTCCTGATCGGGTCTATGGTGTGGTCATGCGCAAAGGTAAGTTTCTGAGTCCACAGGCACGGCGATTCATCGAGCTTATGCTGCCCGGGGTGGAATTGTAGGGGAATGTTGCCGATTGGCTCATGTCGGTGAGCACGGCGTCGGGTTGGCAAGACAACCGGAAACTGTCCCCATAAAGAAACGCCATGCCTGTGTATGTGTTCATGCCAAAGCGCTTCTCAGGGAGGACAGCCACCACCGGGCTCAACGACCTCGCACCATTACCTCAGTCATATGCCAGGCGAAGGCAGTCCCCTACATCTTCAATGTAAATACCTCAATATCGTGATAGGCGTCGTGCACAAAGAGCGCCTGTCGCTCTGTTCCGGCGTGGGTGAACCCCAACGCTTCAAGGAATCCCCCGAGCCCCGGATCGCCGGGACCCGCTGCCGCGATCAGCGTTTTAAAGGTGGTCTGTCCCGCAGCCTCCTTGAGAATGTGCCCAAAGCTCTTTCGAAAACCGCTGTCGGCATAGCCCGCAGGGTCCTTCAAAAAGAACCAGACGCGCGCCATGTCCAGACGCTGCTCCGGACGCAGCTTGAGAAGGCCCAGTGGCTCGTTCCTCCGGGACACGATCATCAACTCCTGCTCGATACCTCGCGGGTGCAATGAATCCATTTCGCGATCATAGTTGGTGGCGAGAAACATGCCGTACTCGTTGCCGAGGAAGTATGCGGCATCGCTCCAGTTCTCCCATCGGGTCAGCAGCGGCGCATCCGACTCTTCGATGGGCCGCACACCCACCTTCATCGTCATGGCCGTGCGTGCGACTTGCCACAGGGACAATTTCTTCCGGGGCTGAAGGTTTTGATAGAGGCGAGCGAAATTCACACCCTGTGAAGATAGCAGGTTGAAGGCCGCAATCGCCGCAGCGAACCAGTCCCGTTGTCGTTCGCACCATGCCGAATCCGGAGTACGTATTGCGCCCCCGAGGCTGTGGTGGATCGCGCTGTGCCCCCCGCCGCAGAGGTTCCTCGCCCAGCAGTGAATGCAGGGAGCCGTGGTCGGTGCGCCCAGATCATCAAAAGCGCCACGCGCCACTTCGTCGATGTTTCCCTCCGCGACATTGCCCAGCCGGAAGGAAGCATTGCCATAGAAATAGCGCGAGGGATAGATTTCCCCACGCTCATCCACGGCGAGCGTGTGGGTCCCGCTTCCGTCACTGCGCGACTGGGCGACGCCTTCATAGATCTGGCGAAAGGTGGAGGCGATGGGTTCAAGTCGGAAGAAATTCCCCTTGAGCAATTGTTGCGCATAGTACACGGCCACGGCCTGCATGCCCGCCAGCATCGCCGCCGGATCAAGGTCAGGCCGGGCCCTGTAGGCGGCCGGGATATCAAGATCGATGCGCTTGAACCCCTGCTCGTTCAACCAGGGAATCGCCTCGCTGAAGGAAGCGTTGCCCGGCACGAGTGCCAGGCCCATGGAGGCCCCGGTGGCGCCTTCGGCCAGGGCACTGAGCTTGGAAAGCCGACCCGTCGCGGCGGAAGAGAGTGCCCGAAGGAGCGCCTCCGCACTTCCGGATTCAGCCAGCGTGAGAATCGCCGACACGGCGTGCTCCGCCAACGGTTTTGCACTGGGCAGCGGAACGATCACCTCGACCGTAAGGTTCTTGCCGGCCAGCCGCACATCGTGGAAGGCCCGCTCCACGAGTCGAGCCAGAGCCTCCGCTTGAAATCGGGACTCGAGGGTCTGGAGCCGGAGCAGCACCTCTTTTCGAGAGCCGGAACGACCGAGCAAAAGGGTCAGCGCGCCGGAAATCAGGGGTTCACAAGCCGGTCCGATCAGGGCTGGGAGCCGCAACGCCACTTCGTGGAGATCGGGACTCACTTCAAATTGCTTCAGCCGCTCCTTCGGCCCGAGTGCGGGCAAAATCGACTTGGTGGACCGCAGCCACTCCAGCTCACCTATGACTTCCTCCACTTCTCGAAGGGGATGATGCCCGTCCAGAAGGTGGAGAATCCGGTTGACCGGCGTGTGGGGATAATGCTCCATCACGGCCCAGGAAATCTCGTCACACTCGAAGCAAAAGCACGTCTCCATATCGAGGACGAAACGCCGTCCGCCCTGTACGAAGCGGTGTAGCGAGGAGGCTTCCATCAATAGCCGCCCAGGGTTCCCTTGGAGCGGCTCCAGGTTTCCATCGACTTGAAGAGCGTAATGCCCAGGAGCGTCCAGACGACACAACTGATGATGAGGAATTTCATCGACGGATGGACAAAGACCGACTGGTAGTGGTCATAGTTGTCGCCCACAATGCCCTGGTTTGAGATAAGGGCCCACTTCAGCAGGATGGATGCATCGGCAATGGGCAGGGCATGCACGAAGGCCGCCATGGCCCAGCCCCGCTCCAGAAGGTCTTCCTTGGCATAGATGGCGAGGGCAAAGAGGCCCATGCGGATCAGGATGGCAATCTGGCCCACCTGCTTGAACACCAGCACCAGCCCGCCCATCATAAAGCCGAAGCCAATTAGATTAATGAAAGTCAGCACCATCAAGGCAATTACGGCCGGGGGATCGAAATACAGCGTCCCCCCCACTGTCACAGTGACGAGCCACACCATCAGCGCCGACGAGAGCACGCTGGTAACTGCGGCCACGGTGGACCGGGCCAGGAAGTTCGTCACGAGCCCATGGGGGCTCAGGCAGAGCTGCTCCAGCACGCCTGTGCTCGCCATGCCCTGCAGGCCCTGGGTAAACATGCCCACAATACCGAAGGCGAACATGCCGATGATGAAGCCCAGCACGAATTTGGTCGCCTGCTCGGCATCGCCGAAGCTGCTGTTCGCCATATTCGTGACTTCGTCGCGGCTGACCATGAAGCCGGTGATGAGCACCAGCAGCATGCCGTAGCCCATGACCATCCCCGTCAGGGTACGGAACCAGTAGCGGCGCATTACGATCATCGATCGCACAATTTCAGCTTTTATAACCAGGAAGAAACTCATCCGGCAACTCACTCCCATCAATGATGTATTGGTGTCTCGCGGGATTTGCCCGCGAGGGGTGTATTACAAACTATCCAAGTAATCTCGCCCTTTGCAGGGATCTAGCGCCGCAGGTGCGGCATATCGTAGCCCAGGGTGAAGCGAGGCACGAGCGGAACCCTGGGTAACGAACAAAGTAAGTTTTAACCCCGCAAGGGGTAGCATAGAAGCGCGGGAGGAGAATCTTCTCGCGCTTCTATGCCGCCCCGGTGGAGCTGGAAGATTTTTGGACAATATTCCCAAGGTTCGCTCGTACCTCGCTTCACCCTGGGCTACCATATGCCGTCCCTTCGGGACCAAAAAATTGATTCGTCCTTCATCACATGGCCGGTCATCGATCTTCGTTTGCTATCAATAAAATTTGCGTCCATTTGCGCAAATTTGCGGTTCCGTTTTCCTTTTAACGCTAAATCGAACTTGTCGTCAACTGGAGGAATATGCTCTCCAGGTTCTGTTGCCGCTGGGCCACGCCCCGCAGCTCGAAGGCCTGCGCCCGGAGGGTCTCCATGACATTGTAGAGGGCTTCGGAGCGCTGCGCGGTCTCCGGCACCAGACTCAGCACGAGAATGGGGCCATCCACCGTCAGCTCGTTCGCCACCGAAACCACACCGGCAATCGATTCAAAGATGGCCACGTCCGCTTCGCGATCCAGCTTGAACACATAGACCTGGTCGGAAAAAAGTCCCAGCAGTTCATCGGTCCGCTTGCAGGCCACGAGCTTGCCCTGATCGATGATACCTATGCGGTCGCAGAGTTCCTGCGCAACGTGCATGTCGTGGGTTGTCACCAGCACGCTCTTGCCATGCTCTCGCGTCATCTCGATGATCTTGTCCTTGATCGCCCGGGCGCTCTGGACGTCCAGGCCCGTCGTGGGCTCGTCCAGCAGCAACACCTGCGGGTCGGCAATCAACGCGATGCAGATGGCCAGCTTCTGTTTCTGGCCTCGGGAAAGGTGGCGCACCTGGACGTTCTTCTTGTCCTTGAGTCCAATAAAATCCAGCAAGTAGTTGGAGCGGTCAAAGAGAACCTTGCCCGAGACGTTCTTCAGGTTGCCATAATAGGCCAGATTCTCCATGGGCGTGAGGGGCCACATGCTGGTGCGCGTTCCCTCCAGCACCACCCCCACTTTCTCCAGCACGCGCTTGCGGTAGCGCTCCACTTCCAGCCCGTCAATGTGCACCGTGCCCTTGTCCGGCTTTACCAGGCCCGAGAGCATCTTTACGGTCGTGGTCTTGCCGGCGCCATTGGGGCCGAGCAGGCCGAATATTTCACCTTCGTAGATTTCGAAATTGACATCTCGAACCGCCTCCACGTGGCGTTTCTTGTAGATTGACCGCTTTCCCGTATCTTCGTCACGATAGAAGAAGTTGCGCAGGGTAAAGGTCTTCTCGAGCCGGGACAACTGCACCAGGGCTCTTCGGTTTTCGGACATGGGCTATCAGGCCTTCTCGGAAGTCAGACGCCAGTGGGCCGCCGTCTCGGGGCGGGTGGCGTGGTCAAAGTAAACGATTTCAATGTTTCGAACGGTATGAATCATCACCACCAGCATGAAGCTCCCCGTGGCCTGGTACAGGATGCCCAGGAGCAGGGAAAACGCGAGGAACTCCACGGAATCCACCACGTGATTGTAAAAAAAATGGCGGTGGACCACAGAGAACACCAGCGCCGTGACACCGATGGCAATCCAGGGACTGCCAGTCATCGCGATCAGCACGCTCTGCGCCGCCACGCGATAAATCAATTCTTCAATCAGACTCACATCCAGGCACGCGAACAATTGCCGGGGCGACTGCCCCAGAAAGCGCCCGAGGGGTCGGGGATCCATCACGTATCCGGCAATATCCCGCAGGGTATCCAGAGAGCGGTGGCTGAATATGAGCGAAACGCCAAAAATGAGATGCCCCGCAACAAGCCCCAGTATAACCCATTGGGGATCGAAAAGGCTCCGTGAAAGCACCCCGTCGAGAAATCCGAGGTAAAGGGCGAGACCGAGGAGTCCGGTCTGGAGCAATCCGCCGCTGATGTAGAAGCAGCGGGCCACCAGCCCGTCCTCAGCGTCCACCTTCTTTTTTTTGAGTTGACCCATCAGGGCAAAGAGCAACAGGGCGCCTCCCAGGGCCCAGACGACCGGCATGGTCAGAAGGGCCATAGCCCCGGGCGTACTGAAGGCCTGCCAGGCGAAAAAGAGGGCGAGGGGCATCAAGGGCGCGGGCAGACCGCGGTGAATCTGGGTGTCCTGGGGCTCAGTTTCGGGGCCTTCCTGCCGGTGCATCGCAATGGAATGAAGGACATAGACCGCCAGCAGCAGCGCGAATGTGAGGTTCACGCCGGGGACTCCCCATCGTGCGCGGCGAGGCCCTCAATCATGGCGGCCAGGGAATAGCCCTCCAGCGCGCGGTGATATCGCGCGCGGAAGGTCTCGTACTCGGGACGCAGCAGGCCGTAGCCGTAGAGATCATGGGCCTGTCCATCGCGGACTACGTGATCGCGGAGGGTGAGTTCCCGGGTGGCGCCGGTCTTCTCGAAGATGCGCCAGGAGGCGGAATTGAAGGCGTAGATGTAGGCGCTGACACGGTGGAGGTTGAGTTCACAGAAACAATATTCGAGCGCCAGGCAGATGGAGCTGGCACTGACCATGCGGTTGCGCAGGTGGTCCTGGCCCAGGTACAGATCAATGCTGCACGAGCGGTTGCGCCAACTGATATTCTGGAGTGAAAGGAGACCAACAGGCCCGTATTCGCGGCTGTCGATCATCAGGTAGATGCCGCCCGGCATGGTGTGCCCCACGGCCCGGCCCAGCATGGCCACGATCTTGTCCCGCACTTGTCGCGGTGAGCGCGCCGGGTCTCCGTAGAGAAAATACTGAAAATCCGGGGATTCCATCCAGCGTACGACAGTATCCAAGTCATCGCGTTCGGCGCGGCGGATGTAAGTCTGGGTTGTAAAAGGCATTGTTCACTGCACCCATTCGTAGGGTTGAGTCCGTATTACACGGTGGCCGGGGTTCGGCAGAGGGCTTCCAGCGAATGCCAACGGCCCTGGGCATAGACCACATCGCGCTGAAGGCCTGCGGATTCAAAGCCTTGTACCCGGAGAAACGCGGAGAGTTCAGCTTCTCCATCCAGACAATAGGCCACGACCTTGTACAGACCCGAGCGGACAAAAGCGCGCTCATACAGGAAAGCGGCGGCCTCTTCCGCCAGAGGACTGGCGTACTGTGCGGGATCGAGCAACACGAGGCTGAATTCCGCATAGCGCGCCTCGTTGTTCATCCCCCGCAGGCTGCAAAAACCTTGGATCTCCCCCACTCGATCCTCCACGGTATAAAAACCGCCGTCGGCGATCTCTTTCCGGGACAGCAATTCCCTCAGTTCGTCGCGCGTGGGCAAAACCGGCTCGCGCCGTGCGTCCAGGAGCCCCGCTCGCAGGGTTCCCGCCTGGTACAGGCGCGAAAAAGCGGGCACATCATCCAGCTCCGTGCCCCGGATAAACGTATGTTGTCCAGCTATCACGCCGCAGATCCGATGTTTTCTGGGGAAGGGGCTCTTCCATAAATGCAACCGGGACCTGCATACGGACAGCAGGCCCCGATAAAAGGCATGTAACCCGCCGGGATTTTAGAATCCCGAGGTGGCCTCATCGCGTTTTCCATCCCGGAACTCTACCCACGCACGGTATAGCGCATTGTAGAAATCCATAAAGGAATCCGCTTTAGGGGTCGATATCGGCTTGATATGTTTCATAGGTCCACTCCAGATTTTCGCCAAACCGCGCCTATTAGAGCATATTTCGGCGAAGGCTACAAGAAGAAATTACTCGGGGGCCGGATTGCTCGGGTCCTTATTAATAAACAGAGGGATAATCGAATTGATGGCGTCTTCAAACTCGGGGTTGTCCCCGGTGGCGCTCACGAAGTCGCGGATGAAGGTCAGCTTCACCTCGGGAGCGATATCCTCGCCCGCCAGGGGGCGCCGCGTCAGCAACCGGATCCCATGCACCACGTACACGCCCTCCCCGAATCAGGCGTCCGACTGGGTCGGCGTCTTGGCTTCCGCCAGCGTCGGAAATATGGTCTGGAGCACCTCCACCAGGAAACACAGGAGCGCCTGGTAGTCGCTTGTTATGCCGGTGCATATGTCGGCCTGGGCCCGCTCCGGCCGCTTCGAAAGCAACGCAAGATGTTTCATTGTACTTCCTTTATATCAGGCTCGCCCGAATCCCCAAGTCGCAACGCGTTGCGGGGAGCAACAGGCTACCCCCGCGGCGGTGGGACTTCATGCGCCCGTTGTGGGGATCGTGGGAAATTCCTGGCTTTCTTTGGTAAGGACGGCCTGGCCCACTGCGGCGAGAATATTTGCAATCAGTTCGAAAATCGCCGCCAGACTGATGTCGGCCTGGGCCCTGACGGGAACCAGACTGATACAACGTACATGTTTCACTGGATACTCCTCATACCGGGCCGCAGTCAACCGGGCCGGATTCAGGTTTCGTCGTTACCACCGGTCGTTTCTTTGGTCGCGAGGAAACTGGCTACTGCGTCCACAATACCTGCGGCCAGGGTCAACTTCTGGCCCAAGGTGAACTCACCGGCTATCTCCGGCAACCGGGTCATGACGTAAATGTGTTTCACCGGAAGTTTCCTTCGTTAACCTGTGGTGATTTCCTTGGCGGCGAAAAAACTGGCCATGGCGTCAACGATGCCTGCGGCCAGAGTCAATTTCTGGCCCGTGGTAAAGTCACCGGCCTTTTCCGGATGCCTCGACATAATGCAGATGTGTTTCACAGGAAGCTTCCTTTATATCGCCCTTTGACAACCGCAAGCTTATCACAAGCCCCGTTCCCGGTAAAAGGACGCCCTTCACCCGTCGGGGTATCTACGTTACCAGTGGCGCCCGGAAATTGTTACAGATGAGGGATGAATCCCGTGGCCGGGGAAATAGGTTCCAGTATCTGGGTCCAGGGCGGGCAGTGGCGGGCAATGCCGATCCGGGGTTCAGAGTGCCCTTCCGGCACTCGATGCCTGAAAAATCGAAGCGCCCGGACTGCTGACCATAGTGCCAGCAGTCCAGGCGCGCGTATCGGTTAGACGCATTGCCCCGGGCTACACCAGGGAGCGCTCTTTCGTCAGGGTTTCATAGCCCTCGGTATCGTGGGCCTGCAGGGTCGATTCACCCATCAAGTAGAGGTCGATGGCGCGGGCGGCTTCGCGGCCCTCGTGAATCGCCCAGACCACCAGAGACTGTCCGCGGCGTGCGTCGCCCGCCACGAAGTATTTGGCTCTGGACGACTGGAAGTCCTTCGTGTTGGCCTTGATGCCCTGACCAAAACGGTTTCGATCCAGTTCCAGGCCCAACTCGCTTACGAAGGTGTCCGTTTCGGGCTGGACGAAGCCCATGGCCAGTAACACCAGCTCGGCGGGGATGCGCTCTTCGCTTCCCGGCACCTCTATCATCTGGCGCCGACCCGTCGCGTCGGGTTCGCTCCACTCCAGATGCACGGTATTCAGCGCGGCCACGTTGCCATTTCCATCATCCTCGAAGGACTTGGTCAGGACGCTGTAGCGCCGCTCTCCCCCCTCTTTGTGGCTGGAGGAGGTGCGGTAGATGAAGGACCACTGGGGCCAGGGGTTGTTGTCAGCGCGATCGACGGGGGGCTTGGGCATGAGCTCGAGATTCACGAGTCCCTTGCAGCCTTGGCGCAGGCTGGTGCCAACGCAGTCGGAACCGGTGTCGCCGCCACCGATAACGATGACATTCTTGCCCGTGGCGAGGATATCTTCGCCCTTGACCTCTTTACCCAGGACCCGCCGGGTCTGTTGGGGCAGGAAATCCATGGCGGGATAGATACCCTTCAGGTCGGAACCGGGAACATTCATGCCTTCGAAGGTGCGGCTCTTGGTCGAGCCGATGGCGATGAGCACGGCGTCGTACTGGTCCAGCTTGCTGGTGGGCACGTTGACCCCCACCTCGGCGTTGCAGATGAACTCCACGCCCTCGGCCTTCAACTGGTCGACGCGGCGCATGACGATTTTCTTGTCGAGCTTGAAGTTCGGGATGCCATACATGAGCAGGCCGCCCGGCTCGTCGGAGCGTTCGTAAACGGACACGTGATGACCTGCGCGGTTCAACTGCTGCGCGGCGGCAAGTCCCGCAGGTCCGGAACCCACGATGGCGACCTGCTTGCCGGTGCGCGACTCGGGAATCTGGGGCACCACCCAGCCCTCAAGCCAGCCGCGGTCGGCGATCTCCCGTTCGTTGATCTCGATCGTCACGGCGGGCTTGTTGATGCCGAGCACGCAGGCCGTCTCACAGGGCGCGGGACATACCCGGCCGGTGAACTCGGGGAAATTATTGGTGGAATGAAGGACTTCGAGCGCCTCCTCCCAGTCGTTGTCTTTCATCAGCTCGTTGAAGTCGGGAATTTGATTGCCGAGGGGACAACCGCTGTGGCAGAAAGGAATACCGCAGTTCATGCAGCGGTAGGCCTGCTGGGCGATCTTCTCCGGCGGCAGCGAATTCGAAAATTCGCCGTAGTGCTTCAAACGCTCCTCGGGGGAATCATCCGCCGCGATTTCGCGATCAAAAGTCATGAATCCCTTGGACTTGTCAGGAAGCATGGGTCACCTCCGCTTGCTTTTGCTCTTGCTGCTTCAATACGCGGGCATAGTCGCGAGGCATGACCCGTACGAAATGCTTCAATTCCGCTTCCCAGTTTTCAAGAATACTCTTGGCCGCGACACTGCCCGTATACTCGGCATGGCGCTCCAGCATGGACCGCAGCTCGGGAACGCTCTTCTCGTGGAGGGGCTTCAACTCGGCGCTGTCCGCGTTGAAGTGGCCCGGAAGGGCGCCGGCCTTATCGTAAACATAGGCGATGCCACCGCTCATACCGGCGGCGAAATTGCGGCCCGTCGGTCCCAGGACGACCACGCGGCCTCCCGTCATATACTCACAGCCGTGGTCGCCCACGCCCTCCACCACCGCCCACGCGCCGCTGTTGCGCACGCAGAAGCGCTCGCCCGCGAGGCCGCTGATGAAGGCCTCGCCGCTGGTGGCGCCGTAGAGGGCGACGTTACCGATGATAATATTCTCGGAGGGCTTGCCTTTAAACTCGGGCGGCGGTGCGATG
>JBHEKR010000443.1:0-22453 GCA_041859365.1 Candidatus Hydrogenedentales bacterium | reverse complement strand
GGCCCAGTACTTCGCCACATGCTCCGAACGTCCTTCGGCGCGATACTTTTCCAGCAGACGCTCTGGCGGCGTGTGGGGCTCGTGGGGCAGGAAAGGCGCATACCACAGGAAGAAGGGCTTGCCCTTCGTCTCGTCGAGGAAGTTGGCGATGGGCGCGAGGCCCTCGCGGCCGATTTTCAGGCCCTCGTCGCCATGGCGTCCGCCCCGGGTGACGTCCCCGTGGGTCATGCCGTGGGTAAAGCCGCCACGGCTGGGCGCGCCTTCCCACCACTTACCCGATTGGTGGGAGACATAACCCTGCTCGCCCAATCGATCCATGAGCGTGGTGGCGGCGTCGATATGTGTCAGCATCAGGTTGCGGTCCACGCCCTTCATGGGGTCGTTGCCCGTGATACCATGCTGGTGGGGGTAGAGCCCGGTGGCAAAGGTCATGAGGCTGGGGCGGCAAAGGCTCGTGGGCACGTAGCCCCGGGAGTAGGTCATGCCCTCGGCGGCGAGCTTGTCGATATGGGGCGTCTGGATGGCTTCATGGCCCATGAAGGTGTAGTCGCTCCAGGCCTGATCGTCGCTGAGGATAAGGACCACATTGGGTGGGGCGGCGATAGCCAGTGCGGGGAGGAACAAGGCGGCGAGTGTCAAGAGTCGCATGGGGTTTCCTTTCGTGTGCCGGGTGAACCCGCATGATAGCGGATCAGTTGACAGTTGACAATGGACAGTTGACAGCGATTTCGGGCGTTGGCCACGTGCCCTTCGCTGTGCGGTAACAAAGTATGTTGACGGGGATAAGGCTCCTTAGCCCGCCAATCCCCTGCCTCGCTGTCAATTGTCAACTGTCAATTGTCAACTGCTACACTATCCTCCGGCCGGCGGGATGCCGGTGGGATTGATTCAACTTGCCTTAGAAAGTGTTTTCCAAGATGAACCACACTAAATCCAAAGCCCTGTTTGCCGCCGCAAACCAGACCCTCGTGGGCGGTGTTAACAGCCCCGTGCGCGCCTTCAAGGGCGTGAGCGGCGAGCCCTTCTTCGTGAAATCGGGCAAGGGCGCCACGATCACCGATGTGGACGGCAACGAATACATCGACTATGTGCTCTCCTGGGGCCCGCTGGTCCTGGGGCATGCGAGCGAGGTGGTGGAGTCGGCGGTGCGCGATGCCCTGTCGCGGGGCGCGAGCTTCGGCATTCCCACGGAAGCGGAAATTCGCCTGGCGGAGAAGGTGGCGTCCATCGTGCCGTGCGTGCAGAAGCTGCGCCTGGTGAACAGCGGCACGGAAGCGACCATGAGCGCGATCCGCCTGGCGCGAGGCTACACGGGCCGGGACCTGGTGGTGAAGATTGAGGGCTGCTACCACGGCCATGTGGACAGCCTGCTGGTGAAGGCGGGCAGCGGCCTCACGACCCTGGGCGTGCCCACGAGTCCGGGCGTGCCCAAGGCGTATGCCGCGACGACCCTTACGATACCCTACAACGATCTGGAGGCGGTGCGCACGGTGTTTGAAGAGCACGGCGAGCACATCGCCTGTCTTATTGTGGAGCCGGTGGCGGGCAACATGGGCGTGGTGCTGCCCGAGCCGGGCTATCTCGCGGGCTTGAAGGCCTTCACGGAGCAATATGGCTCCCTGCTGATCTTCGACGAAGTGATGACGGGCTTTCGCGTCGCGCTGGGTGGCGCGCAGGAGCGCTACGGCGTTACGCCCGACCTCTGCGCGCTGGGCAAGGTGATCGGCGGCGGATTGCCGGTGGGTGCTTATGGCGGTCCGGCGGAGATCATGGACCATCTGTCGCCCGTGGGCCCCGTCTATCAGGCCGGCACCCTTTCGGGCAATCCCCTGGCCACCGCGGCGGGTCTGGCGGCCCTGGGCGCGCTGTCGCAGCCCGGCGTGATCGACGGACTCGAAGCCCAGTTGACGCGCCTGAGCGAGGGCTTCGGCCAGATCGCGAAGGAAGCGGGCATTCCGATTTTCCAGACCCAGGCGGGATCGATGGCGTGCATGTTCTTCCATGAAGGCCCGATCCGGAACTATGAAGACGCGACGAAGTCGGACACCGCGCGTTACGCGAAGTTTTTCTGGGGTATGCTGGATCGAGGAGTCTATTTCGCGCCGTCACAGTACGAGGCGTGCTTCATGAGCACGGCCCACGAAGATCGCCACATCGACAGGACGCTGGAAGCGGCGCGGGAAGTGTTTAAGGAACTGTAAAGGCCAAAGGACTTAAGGGACTTGACGGGTGATCACATAAGCCCCACAAAACCCGTACGACCCATTCGGGCCTGCCGCTGGAGCGCGGGCCCCGATATCATTAAAGGAGAGCGCAATCATGTCGTGGTGGACCAGTCTTGCAATCGTTGTCCTCGGCGCAGCTTCGGCTGTGGCCCAGTTGCCCGAGAAAACCGTGGTACTCACCTTCGACGACGCGGTGAAATCCCATGTCACCTTCGTGGCCCCCGCGCTCAAGGAGCGGGGCTTTGGCGGCACTTTCTTCATCACCCACGAGTGGATGGGCGACACGGAAAACTTCCTGAGTTGGGAGGACGTGGCGGCGATCCACCAGATGGGCTTTGAGATCGGCAACCACACCTGGACCCACCAGGGCTTCGCCAGCCCCGCCGAGGCCGCGCGGATGGAGGGAGAGCTCGCGCTCGTGGAGAGCGCCCTCAAGAAAGTGGGCGTGCCCAAGCCGGTGTCCTTCGCCTGGCCGGGCAACGCCTACTGTATCGAGGGCGTGCGCATTCTGGAAAAGTGCGGCTACCAGATCGCCCGGCGCGGCATGCAGCCGGAGCTGCCCTACGGCCGGATTTTCGTGGGCCCCCTCTACGAGCCGGATCGGCATCATCGCCTGCTCATTCCCACTACCGGCGATGCCTACCCGGACTGGACGCTGGACCACTTCAAGACGCTGGTAAACAGCGGCAAGCCGGGCCAGCCGGTAATCGTGCAGTTTCACGGTGTCCCTGATCCGGTCCACCCCTGGGTGCACACGGATCCGGCGCGCTTTACCGAGTTCATGGATTATCTCAAGGCCGAAAACTTTAATGTGATTGCGCTGCGTGATCTGATCCCCGTGGCCGATGCCAATCCCGAGGCAAAGGGTATGCCTGCGGACCGCTATCCGCTGCCAAAGGATGGTGTCCTGAAGCAATCGCCGGAGGTGGAGGCCACGCGCAACGATCTGCGCTACTGGCTGGAGAATATGCTGGTCCATCATGGCTACTCCTTTGAGGAGGCGGCCCAGGTGACCGGGTGGGATGTGGAAACGCTGAAGCAGGTTGCCCAGGCGGCGGCCTTCGGGCGCGAGACCCTGGAGGGCGCGCGAAAGCTGGGCCTGAAGATTCTGCCTTATCCGGGTGGCCGCCATCCGCGCATCGGTTTCCTGGAAGGGGCCGTCGCGCCCCAGCGGGGCACCAAGGCCAGCATCTTTGCGCCCTGGGAGGGCGGCGGTTATGCCGTGCTCGACGTGCCGGAGGCCATCTGGCACCAGAAAGACCTTATTTACCTTGCCCACACCCACATCCCCACCTACTGGGACGCACAGAACGAGCGCATCGAGAATATCGACTGGACCCGCACGGAGACGGGACTGTCGTTGGAGCGCACCCTGCCGAACAAGGTGTCCTTCGGGGTGAACCTCAGCGCTGCGGATAGCACCGTCGATATCGAGATGTGGATCGAAAACGGGACCGATTCGGCGCTGACCGATTTGCGCGCCCAGGTCTGCCTGATGCTGAAAGACCTCGTGGGTTTTGAGGCTCAGACCAACGACAACAAGACCTTTTCCGATCCGGTCACCACCGTGGGCAATGCCGACGGAACTCGCTGGGTGCTTATCGCCTTTGACCCGGTCGATCGCTGCTGGGGCAATGCGAAGTGTCCCTGTGCCCACGTGGACCCGCAATTCCCAGACGCGGCCCCGGGAGAGAGACAGGTGGTGCGGGGCCGCATCTGGTTTTATGAAGGGAAACTGATCGAGACGCAGCAGAAAGCGGCGGAGTCCTGGGCCGCGGGTGCGCGCTAGCCGATTCAGGCCGCGGAATCGCGGAGGAAATCCTGGCTGTACAGGTCAGCGACGGAATTGACCACGAGGTCGGGCCGGTAGCCGTAGTGCTTCAGATCTTCCTCGCGGGTGCCGCCGGAGAGCACGAGGATCGTCCGGTAGCCCATGTTCACGCCGCCGAGGATGTCGGTCTCCATCGTGTCGCCGATCATGGTGGTTTCGTCCGCGCTGAGGCCCAGGACCTTGCGGGCGGCGCGCATCATGATGGGGCTGGGTTTGCCCACGCTGAAGGCCTTCACGCCCGTGGCGGCTTCCAGCATGGCGATGGTGGCACCGCAGCCGGGGCGGATCCCGTTGGGCGTGGGGCAGCTCGGGTCCAGGTTGGTGGCGATGAGTTTTGCGCCGCCCTGGATGAAGTTGACCGCCGCCTCGATGAGCTCCAGATTCAGCGTACGCCCTTCGCCCACGACCACGTAGTCCGGATCGTGACCGACGATGGAATAGCCATGATCGTGGAGGGCATTGAGGAGCCCGCCCTCGCCAATGACGAAGGCGGTGCCGCCGGGCTTCTGGTGGGCGAGAAACTGGGCCGTGGCCATGGCGCAGGTGAAGATGTGCTTCTCTTCCACGTCGAAGTCCCGGCGCTGGAGCTTGGTGGCCATATCGCGGCGGGTGCGCTGGCTGTTGTTGGTGAGGAAGAGGAAGGGGATTTTCCGGGCGCGCAGGGCGGCGACGAATTCGACCGCGCCCTGGATCATTTCATTGCCGCGGTAGATCACGCCGTCCATGTCGATGAGAAAGCCTTGTTTCATTGGGGTATTCCTTTCTTGCGGGGGCGGATACTGCGTGGCCCGCGCGTTGGCGGCCGGGTTGTTTCGGGTGGGCCGCCGTGCTTTGATTGTTTTTCTAAGCTCTTTAGTTGGCGGAATGATACCGGGTGAATGTACGGCGAATGTTAAGAAAGGGTTAATTTTCAAGGTATAGGACGGATTCGACCGATAGGACGGATAGCTCCGTAATCGGTCCTATTCGACCTATCGGTCCTACCTTTTCGCTATACTCTTCAGAAAAGAAAAAGGTGTTTCCGTTGACCCAAGGCAAACTCTACATCGGCACGGCGGGCTGGTCCTACGCGGACTGGAACGGCATCGTGTATCCCGAGAAGCGTGGCAAGGGCTTTCATCCGCTGCGGTGGCTGGCCCAGTGGTTCAACTGCGTGGAGATCAATTCCAGTTTCTACCATCCGCCCCAGGCGAAGCATGCGGCCTCGTGGGTGAAGCCGGTGGATGAAATTGAGGATTTTCAGTTCGCGGCAAAGTTGTGGGAGCGCTTTACGCACCAACGGGATTCATGGCCCACGGCGCACGAGATCGCCCAATACAAGGACGGCATTGCGCCGCTGACAGACTCCGGGCGGCTGGGAGCCCTGCTGGTGCAGTTTCCGTGGAGCTTTCGCCGCACGCCGGAGAATCGGGTTTGGCTCGGGCGCATTGCCGAGTGCTTCGAGGGTTATCCGCTGGTGGTGGAAGTGCGCCACGAGTCGTGGAACGTGCCGGAGGTCTTCGACGGACTGCGCGCACGGGACATCGCCTTCTGCAATATCGATCAGCCGATTTTTCAGGATTCGATCGCGCCGTCCGACCACGTCACCGCACCGCTGGGCTACGTGCGCTTTCACGGCCGGAACAAGGCGAACTGGTTCAAAGAGGGCGTGAGCCAGAACGAGCGCTACGACTATCTCTACAGCGAGGAAGAACTCAAGCCCTGGCTGGCGCTCATCCAGTCAATGCGGGCCAAGGCGAAGAACGTCTACGTCGTGACCAACAACCACTTTCACGGGCAGGCCGTGGCGAATGCGCTGGAGATTCAGGCGACGCTGGGCGGCGGGCGCTTTCAACTGCCCGAGCACCTGCTGGCGGCTTATCCGAGGTTGCGGGGGATTTCGGTGGGGGAACCGGACTGATCCGCTGATCCAGTTAGCGATTCGAGAAGTTTTTCCATTCGCTCCAACCGAACGAGAACTTCCTCCATTTCTCGTGACTGTTCTTGTTCGGCAGGCTTCAAGAACCACGCTGCAATCACGCTGGTAATCAGGCCAAAGATTCCAATGCCACAGAGCATGGGGAAAAGGGCGATAACACGACCAGGGGTCGAAACTGGAAATTTGTCGCCATACCCAACCGTTGTCATCGTGGTCAATGACCACCAGATGGCGTCTTCCGCTGTCTTGATGTTGCTTTCGGGAAGTTTTTCCACCTCCAGCATGGAAACGCTGGACAGAACTACCACCATGAATGTCAGGGCGATTGCTGCTGCAAAGGTAGATGATTGACGGTGAACGAGCAAGTACTGCATGAGTCGATGTGAAGAACGATAGGCCCGAAGCAGTCGGAATAGCCGCAATACTCGAAAAAGACGACCCAAACGGACATAGGGTAACATCGGGATACTGGAAACGAGATCGATCCAATTGCGCTTGAGATAACTCCCCTTGTGCTTGGTGCGATAGAGGCCGAGGAAGAAATCCGAAAGAAAGAAAACGCATACGATACTGTCCGCCGCATACAGGATGTCTCGTGTCGCCTCATCCACTGGAAGAAAGACATCTATCGCCAGCAAGATGAGCACAAAGACCGAGAGGACCAACACAATCAAGTCCCGTGTGGCGAGACCCGCGTTTTTCTGAATCGCTTCCCCCTTGCTCATTACGAGTTCCTTTCTCTTGCTCTATCGGTCCTATCGGTCGAATCCGTCCTATTCCCAATCAAATCCGCTCGATCAACCACGGCACCGCCACACCCACATAATCTCCCGGCAGCTTATGGCCGCTGTCGAAGATCTCCAGCCTGGTGTTGGGGCCTTCGAGGTGTTTGTAGAGCTCCAGGGCCTGGGCCTCGTTGCAGAGTTCGTCGGTCTTGCCCTGGACCATCATAAAGGGGCGCTCGCCGATGGAGCGCATGTAGTTCGCGGGGTCGAGAATGGGGTCGTCGCGCCAGGTGACGGGCACCACGCAGCCGACGGCGGCCTTGATGCGCGGCTCCACCGCCGTGAGCGACACGGCGTGGAAGCCGCCCATGCTGTAGCCCATGGCGCCGATGCGGGCCATGTCCACGTCGCCCCGCGTGGCGAGGTAGTCGATACCCCGGCGGTAGTCGAGGACGGTCTGGGTGATGACGTCCCGGAGGGTGAAGTAGTTCTTGCGCGGCGGCGCGCCGGGCTCTTCGAAGAGATTCACCACGTGGTAATCGTTCTCCGCGATGCGGTCGCCGTGGCCCTGGGCGTCCAGCGCGAAGACCGCGAAGCCAGCCGCCAGCAGGGCCTTGCGCACCTCGCCGCCATGGAGATAGCCGCCGTCTTTCCACCAGTGCTCTTTGCCGCCGGACCAGCCGTGCATGAGGACGACACAGGGGTAGGGTGCCTTGGCCGTTTCGGATACTTCAAAGTAGCCCGGCACCATGAAGCTTCGGGTGCTGCGGAAGACCACCTTGTCGCGGGTGGTGCCCTCCTTCTTCTCGCGCTCGACCACACGGGCTTCAAGGGGGATGGCCGCGTCGTAGTCGTACATGCGTACGAGCAGCTTGTGGGCCTCCTCGCCGATCACCGGCGGCGCGGCAGGAGCCTCGGCAAAGGCCGGGCGGAGGGCGGTGGAAAGCAGCAGCAACAGGGAAAGGGCAACTGGGCGTTTCATGGGCGTGCTCCTGGGTTGAATGGCGGATTGAATGGAGTAACGATAGCAGTGGACGGGCGGGGCGTCAAGTGAGGGCGACAGGGAATGAAGGAAGAACTGTCATCCCCGCGCATGCGGGGATCCAGTGATTTAACGGGGTCCATCTCGCCGCGCCACTGGATTCCCGCGTTCGCGGGAATGACACAATACTGCATCGCGCATACATCACAGGGCTTGTGCGGGAGGGCTCCCTTCGGCCATCATGAAGGGTGGGCTTCGGAGCGGAGCTCCGGGGACTGCATTCCCAGGCGGAGCCAGGGAACGAGGAGGGGGGGCTGTCTGTCGTTGTTAGAAGGAGTATTCCATGTCACGTCTTAAGCACACCATCTTGATGCTGACGGGCCTTTGCGCATTATCCGCATCCGCCCTGGACCTTACCGGGATCGCCCTCTTTGAAACGGACGAACAGGGTGCCGTGAATCCGCGTCATCGCTACAACGCGGGTCCGGTGGATGCCGCGTGGGACCTCTTTGTGTATGAGGGCGAGGCGGTCGCCACGCCGCAGTGGCTGAACAGCGCGGGGGACAACACGATTCGCATTCCCCTGACGCCAGGGACGCACACGTACACTTTTCATGCGGAGTTTGGGGAGACGTGGAAGCACACGGGGCTGAATCTGTTTTTCGACGGCGCGCAGGACAAGGCGGGGCTGTCGGCATTGACGCAGATGGCGAAGTCGGGCGCGGCTGCGCCGGCGTTGAAGGCGAACGGCGCGAAGGTGACCATGGGTCTGCCCATCACGGACCTTGCGGCGGCCAGCACGCTGACGCACGGCGATAATCCAGCCGGGCTCTGGGTGTTCACGGAGCCGGGCAAGCGGCTGAAGGCCACACTGACGGACTTCCGCCTTGCACCGCCGGCCCTGGCGGGCAATCTGGACCTCGTGGGAGCCCATGCGACGGGCGCTAGCGGCACGCCGGATTTCGTGGGGCAGTTTACGCTGTTGGTGGAGGAATATGAGCCCGCGCCGCCGGCGCTGTTGCACTGGCTGGGCACGCAGGCGGATATGACGCTGGGCGGACCGGACCGGCGGGCAGCGTGGAAGGCGGCCCTGGGCGATGGTCCCGTGAGCGCGCCCTTCTCCTTTGTATATGGCGGGGTGTCGTCGGATGTGGTGCTGGCGCGGAGCGCGCGCACGGATGAAAGCACCGTGCTGGACGCACAGCGCACGGCCCACACGATCACGTGGAACGATCCCGAGACGGGCCTGGAGGTTCGCTGGCAGGGTGTGGAATACCGCGATTTTAAGACGGTGGAGTGGACGGTCTACCTCAAGAATACGTCCTCCCAAACGACCCCTTTGCTGGAAAAGGTTCAGGGCATCGACACCACCTTCAAGCACGACGGGGGCGATGACTTTGTGCTTCATCACAACAACGGCGACAACCTTTCCGCAACGGCCTATCAGCCTCTGGTGACACCGCTGGGCGCGGGGGAATCCTTTCACAGCGCGCCGGAAGGCGGCCGTGGCACGAACTTCGCCTATCCCTATTTCAACCTGCGCTCGGGTGACGAAGGCGCGATTGTGACTATCGGCTGGCCGGGGCAGTGGGCGGCGGATTTCAAGCGGGATGGCGGCGCGGGGATCCAGGTCCAGGCGGGGCAGGAGCTGACCCACCTTCGGCTGGAGCCGGGCGAGGAAATTCGCACGCCGCTGGTGGTGGTGCAATTCACGCAAGACAACGACTGGATCGACGCGCAGAACACGTGGCGTCGCTGGATGATTCAATACAACATCCCCAAGCCCCATGGCGAGCGGATCAAACTGCCTTTCTTCGCGGCGTGCAGCTCCCATCAGTTCGCGGAGATGACCAAGGCAAACGAGCAGAACCAGAAGGAGTTTCTCGACAGCTACCTCGCCAAGGGCCTGAAGATCGACTACTGGTGGATGGACGCGGGCTGGTATGTGGGCGCGGCGGAGAAGAACTGGCCCTGGACGGGCACTTGGGAAGTGGATCGCAGTCCGAACCGCTTCCCCAATGGCCTACGCGCGATCAGCGACTATGGGCGCAGCAAGGGCGTGAAAACGATTGTGTGGTTTGAGCCCGAACGCGTGGCGGGGGGCACTTGGCTGGCCACGGAGCACCCCGAGTGGATCTTCGGCGGAGAAAAGGGCGGACTGCTGAATCTGGGCAATCCCGAAGCCTGGAACTGGCTCGTGAACCACATCGACAAGATCATCACTGACGAGGGCATTGACCTTTATCGTCAGGACTACAACATCGACCCGCTGAAGTTCTGGCGGGATAACGACACGGCCGAGCGCCAGGGCATGACGGAGAACAAATACGTCATGGGTTACCTCGCCTACTGGGACGAGCTTCTGCGGCGGCACCCGGGGATGTTGATTGACTCCTGCGCCTCGGGCGGACGTCGCAATGACCTCGAGACCATGCGCCGGGCCATTCCCCTGCTGCGAAGCGACTACCTCTTCGAGCCCGCAGGCCAGCAGGGCCACACCTACGGCCTTTCCCTGTGGCTGCCGATCTTCGGCACGGGCTACAACCCCTCCAACACCGTCGGCTGGGGCGAGGGCACGGGCGGCTCGTCCTACCACCCCTACATGCGGCGAAGCAACATGTGCCCCGCCAATATCGGTTGCTTCGACTTCCGCGTAGCCGTGGACGATGCCCTGATCACGAAGCTCTACAACGAGTGGCTGGAGGTTGGGCCAAATTACTACGGCGACTACTATCCCCTCACGCCCTGGAGCGTCTCGCAGGACAACTGGATCGCGTGGCAGTACCATCGCCCCGAAGAAGGCACAGGCTTTGTGCAGGCCTTCCGGCGAAACGAGAGTCAGTTCTTCGGCGCGACCTTTCCCTTGCGGGGATTGGACACGGATGCGGAGTATGACGTGCGCAACGTGGACGCGGAAGGCACGATTCGTATGACCGGAAAGGCATTGATGGAGGAGGGCGTGGCGATTGAGTTGAAGGAGAAGCCCGGCGCGGCGGTGGTGATGTATACGAAGGTGAAGTAGGGGAAGGTTTTCGTACGCAAAGGCGCTAAGGCGCAAAGGGTGGGGATGCTGGAGATGGTGGGCGAGGATTACAAGAGGCGAGTCTGCCTCGGGAAAAGGAATTGAACGTATGAATATATGCAGAGCATTGGTTATGAGCGGCTTCATGCTGTCTTGCCTGTTGGCAGCGACTTCGGTGCTGGCCAAGCCGCTGGTAGAGCAGGGGAAAAGTGACTACCGCATCTATTCATCGCCCTCGGCTACGAAGGCGGAGCAGTACGCAGCGTCGGTGCTTCAGGACTATGTGGCGCGGATCAGCGGTTGCACGCTGCCCATCGTGGCGGAGGTGGATGAGAAGGCGAGCCTGATTTACGTGGGCTTTCACGATGCGCCCGCGGCGGTGATCGGCGATCTCGATCCGGCGTCCTTCGGCAAGGAGGAGTACATTATTCAGCAGGCGGGTGATGACCTGCTGATCGCGGGCGGGGTGCCCCGGGGCACGCTCTATGGCGTCATCGGGCTGCTGCGGGATCACTTCGGGTGCCGGTGGTATACCCGCGAGGTGACGAAGGTGCCGAAAGCAGAGACGCTGCGGGTGGACGGCTTGCCGGATCGCCAGGCGCCAGCGTTTGCCAATCGCGAGCCGTGGTACCGGGAGGTGCACGACATCGATTTTTCCGTGTTCAATCGTATCAACCCATCCATGGCGCCTATCCCGGAGGAGAAGGGCGGCAAGTTTGTCGTCTTTCCATTCGTCCACACCTTCAACCAACTCGTGCCGCCGGAGCAGTACTTCGACGCGCACCCCGAGTACTTTTCGCTCGTCGAGGGCGTGCGCCAGCGCGAGGGAAATCGCGTGCAGCTCTGCCTGACGAATCCAGAGGTGCTGCGCATCGCGACGGAGACCACCCTTCGGTGGATCGCGGAGCATCCCGAGGCAGACGTCTTCTCGATTGATCAAAACGACGGCTACGGCTACTGCGAGTGCGCTAAGTGCGCCGCGCTGGACGAGGCCGAGGGCAGCCACTCGGGGACGCTGCTGAGCTTCGTGAACCAAATCGCCGATGTGGTGGCGGAGAAGCATCCGGGGGTGCGCCTGCAGACGCTGGCCTATGTTTATTCCGAGGTGCCGCCCAAGACGATTTGCCCGCGGCCCAACGTGACCATTCGCATGTGCCACTATGAATACTGCCAGGCCCACGCCATCGGCGAGTGCGACGATCACCAGATTTTCGTGGAGCGGTTGGAAGCCTGGAGCAAGATTACGGATTCCATCACGATCTGGGATTACTACACCAACTTCCGCCACTACCTCATGCCCTACCCCAACCTGGCGTCGGTCATCGCGCATCCGCGTTTCTACGCCGAGCGCAACTGCATCGGCCTCTTCGCCCAGGGCAACAACGTGCGAGAGTTCGGCGGCGGCGAATTCTCCGCGCTGCGGGCGTGGGTCTTCGCCCAGCTCATGTGGGACCCCTACCAGGATGGTCGCGCACTGATTCAGGAGTTTGTGGAGAACGTCTACGGGCCCGCGGCGCCCCACATCGCGGCCTACATTCGCGAGGCGGAGGCGGCGGTGCAGTCGAAGGCGTTGCGCTTCAGCATCTTCGCCAGTCTGGACCAGATGGCGTATCTGACGCCGGCGTTCCTTGATCAGGCGGACGGGCATTTCGAGAAGGCGCTGACCGCCGCAAAAGACGATCCCGCGTTGCTGAAGCGTGTGGAACTGGCCCACCTGCCCATTCTCTATGCGCGCCTCCAGTTCTATGCGGTGGGTGGCGCGGCCTATCTGAGCAAGGAGGCGATGCCCCCGGTGCTGGACAATTTCAAGCGGATCATGGCGGAGAACCAGATCAAACAGTTCGGCGAGAATGAGGGCGAAGATGCGATTGCGGCATTTGTCGCGGAAGTGGAGAAGGCTCCGCGCTACATCACCGACTGGCAGGTTATTGGACCTTTCGACAACAAGGACCGCGCGGGCTTCGACACGGCCTACGCACCCGAGAAGGAAATCAATCTCGCGGTGGAATACCCCGGTTTGGGCGGCGCGGCGGTGCGGTGGAGCGCCACAGAGCCGGGACGCACGGGCTATGTAGATCTTGCGAAAATCATGAAGTCTACGGAGGGCGGCGTGGCCTATGCCTGGCGGGAGTTTGAGGTTGCGGAGGACACCGATCTGAAGGTGGCGCTAGGCAGCAACGATGGCGTGAAGCTCTGGTTGAACGGAGAACTGCTGCTGGAAAACAAGGCCAGCCGCGTGGCCCGGCCGGGGGATGAGCAGGTGACCCTTCCCTTGAAGAAAGGGAAGAACTCGGTGCTGCTCAAGATCGATCAGATCGCGGGCGGCTGGGGCTTTTACTTCGCGGCGGAGGAGTAGGGACGATTGTATGACAAGGTATCGAAGGGACAGTATAGCGCCCTGGAGTTCCGACACGCCCGCCAAGCGGGGAAGCCGCTTCGGCACGCGGCACAAGTGAGGTTAAATTGCATGCACATACGTTAGTAACACGGCTACTTTTATTGACATGTTTGTGCATGGGGGCTACAATTGGGGGTACGACTATGTGGCATTGACGGAAAGCCGTTGGCGGTGCTATGCGCCCGTTGGGCGGCAAGGTTGCAATATCGGCAGAACGGCCATGGCAGGTGAGGGTCTCTATGGAGCGGACATCGTTGGAGACAAGCGGGCATGACAAAAATGCGGTAGTCCTGCTGCGTGTGGCTCAGGATATCGCGCTGGCGCGGGACTTGGAAAGCGTCACCGGGATTGTGAAGCGGGCGGCCCGGACTATGAGTGGGGCCGACGGGGTGACCTTCGTTTTGAAGGATGGCGAAAACTGCTACTATGTCGACGAAGACGCCATAACGCCCTTGTGGAAGGGAAAGCGCTTTCCCATGACGGCGTGCATTTCTGGGTGGGCCATGATGCATCGGCAGACCGTGACCATCGAAGATATTTACACCGATGAGCGAATTCCACACGACGCATACCGCCCGACCTTTGTAAAAAGCCTCATGATGGTCCCCGTGCGCTCCGCGGATCCGATTGCGGCCATCGGGGCGTACTGGGCGGAGCAACACCGGGCCACCGACGCTGAACGCAAACTCCTGCAGACGCTGGCGGATACCGCCGCAGTGGCCATTGACAATGTACAACTCATTCAGGCCCTTCAGAGTAGAGCCGAAGAAGCCGCGCTTCACCTGGAGCAGATGAAAGCGGAAGTGGCGCGCCGGGAGGAGCTGGAAGAGCAGTTTCGCCAGTCCCAGAAGATGGAGGCAATAGGGCGTCTTGCGGGTGGCGTGGCCCACGACTTCAACAACATGTTGACGGTGATTTCCGGCTATGGCGAACAGGTACTCAGCCGACACGATCTTGACCCACTGCTGCGCGATGATGTCGGACAGATGGTTGCCGCAGCCGATCGCGCGGCGACGCTAACCCATCAGCTCCTCGCCTTCAGCCGAAAGCAGGTGCTCCAGCCAGCGATCCTGGACCTGAACGCCACGGTAAACCAGATGGACAAAATGCTCCAGCGTCTTATCGGCGAGGATATCGACCTCGTGACCTGTCTGGATCCGCAACTGGATTCTGTGGAGTTTGATCCCGGCCAGATCGAGCAAATCATCATGAATCTCGCCGTAAACGCCCGGGACGCCATGCCCCGGGGCGGCAAACTGACCATCAACACGGCCAACGTGGAGCTGGGCGAGGAGTATGCGCGGGACCACGTGGATGCAGTTCCGGGGCCCCACGTGATGATCGCGGTCACGGACACCGGCACCGGGATGGACGCGGAGACGCGCGCGCGGATCTTCGAACCCTTCTTCACCACGAAGGAAAAGGGCAAAGGTACGGGCCTTGGCCTTGCCACGGTATTCGGCATTGTCAAGCAGAGCGGAGGCAATATCTGGGTCTACAGCGAGCCGGGACACGGAACCACCTTCAAGGTGTACCTCCCCCGGGCCGAGGCGGCGGCGGTGGATGTGAGGTCAGAAGCGGCCAAGGCCGTAGCGACCGGCACGGAGACCATCCTGCTCGTCGAAGACGATGAAGCGGTGCGGGTGCTGCTGGCGCGAATTCTGATGGAAGGCGGCTACACCGTGCTCGTGGCGGACAGCCCGGACGCAGCCCAGCGTCTTGCGGCCGACTATGACGGCACGATAGACATGCTGCTTTCCGATGTCGTGATGCCGGGCATGGGCGGTCCGGAGCTCGCGCGAAGGCTGACCGAGATCCGCCCCAATGTGAAGGTCGTATTCATTTCAGGCTACACAGACGAAGCGATTGTCCACCATGGCGTGCTGGATCCGGGTGCGGCCTTCATCGAAAAGCCCATAACCCCCCGAAAGCTGCTGGAAAAGGTGCGCCAGTTCCTTGCCTGATGCGCCCGACGCTAAAGGTCCATTCAGGGCGCGCGGCGTAGCTCCAGAAGCGCCACGTTCTTTCCGTCGAGCTTTACCGGCAGCCCGGCGAGCAGGGTTTCGCCCGAGGTCGCGTTGCCGTCCACGGTGAATTGGTCCTCCGCCTTCACCGTGAACCACTCGGGGAACTGGTTGAGCCGGGGGTAGTCTGAGGGCATCTTGAAGTATTCCGCGTGACGGGGCACGTCGAAGCGAATCCTGCCCGCCCACGGCCAGTCGGCGGAGACGGCTATGTCGAGGCCGCCCGCGCCATCCGGCACGGCGCCGACACGCAGATCGTTGCGCCAGGGTTCGAGGTAGCAGCCTTGGGTCTTCCAAAGCGCCCACATGAGGGCTGTCCGCGCGAAGTTGCCATCGCCATGCCATCCGGCGATGACGCCTGTGTCGCGCTGCTTGCTGAGGAGGCGCGCGGCCATGTAATCGGCCCATTCCGCCGCGACGGGATCGGGCAGGCGGTTCATGAGGTTCAGTCCGCCCTCCAGGGAGTCCGCGATGCCATCGGCGATGTCGCCCTCCCAGGGAAAGTCCTTGTTCGCCATGAGATTCCGCAGCGCGAAGGCCACCGCCTCGCGAAAGCGCGGTACAACGTCGATCTGGTCCACGACGAGGAAGGCATTGTAGTTGTAGCCCCAATTGTCCGTGCGGTCGTCGTCCAGGATTTTGCCGTCGCGGGGGTCGATCTTGTTGTACAGCAGGCCGTTTTCGTCCCGGCCCACTTCGAGGATGCGATCGAGAATCCGGTGCATGGCGGCCTTCCACCGGGCATGGCGTTCGGGGTCCAGTTGCGCGGCGATGAAGTAGACCTCGGAAAGACCGCTGATGACTTCGCAACCGTGATCGTCCAGGCACAGCTCCGGTGCTTCCACAGGCGAGTGGTGCTCCAGGAAATAGGCCGCAAGCTGATAGGCGTGATCGCGATAAGCGGCATTGCCGGTCATCCAATACGCGCGCGAATAACCCTGCATGAGATCGCCGCTCACCTCGTGGGACGTGGAAGGCAGTTTGCCCACTTCGGAGTCGATCGTGGCGTGTTCCCAGATGCCGTCCAGCAGGCCCAGCATTCGATCCGTCCAGGGACTCGGCCCGAGGAGTTCG
Source organism: Candidatus Hydrogenedentales bacterium (assembly GCA_041859365.1). GTDB lineage: Bacteria > Hydrogenedentota > Hydrogenedentia > Hydrogenedentales > JAEUWI01 > JAEUWI01. The sequence goes on along the minus strand of JBHEKR010000443.1, from coordinate 6,254 downwards.
TTCAGCGGAAGGAGGCCGTCTTTCACGTACTCGCTTGCGCCGAAGACGATGGCGGCCAGGTCGGGCGTGTCCGTGCGGAAGGCCTGGGTGGCGAAGACGAAGTCATCGGGCAACACGCCCACGCGATTCGCCACGCGCTGCTCCGTGGCCAGGATGGCGTGCATGGGGCCGTCGAATACGGCGCGGTTGGTGAACCACGTCGAGAGGACCATGAAAGGATAGTTGTCCGCCGCCGCGTCCTTCGCGTTCCAGTAGAAATCCTGCGTGAGATTGCGGGGAATCAGGCCGGAGGCGGGGTCCGCGTGCTGCAGCCAGCCGTCCACAAAGCGGGAACAGGCGAGAAAGGCCTTGCGCGCCTGCTCGCCATTGCGCTCGGCATCCTGGGCGGGATCGGCGAACAGGGGCAAGCTGAGGAGCATGAAAAAGCACAAGAAAGACATGGCGCGCATGGCGGCCTCCTTTCCCGGGGGAGGGGTGTCCGGTTCCCCCCCGGACTAGGAACTATGGTGGCACAGGGGGACGGCGGGAGGCAAGGGCGGGGGCAAGAATCCTTCAATGGGGTTATTCGCGCCTTAGCGTTCAACGGAAATATTCTCACGCAAAGCCGCTAAGGCGCAAAGAGCGGAAGGAAGAGAAGGGGGCTATGGCAATTTGCGGCTTCCAAAGTGGCCACGGTCAAGCGTGGCTAAGCTCTAGACGGCATCGGTTTGGCGTTTGAGTTGGTCGCTGACAAAGTTGAGATCGTATTGGGTCCTGACGTTTGCTCGATGACGGCGATCAATTGCGGTGACTCGGCGAGGGGTTTACCCCTGCTATGGAACTCACTGAGGGGACTGGGTTCAGGAGTGCTGGGGCGAATTTTTCCTTTGCGCCTTTGCGCCTTTGCGTGAGACTATTTTTGTTTCATCCAGTCACGCAAACGCGCAGGGGCGCTTAGTGCGTGGTGGTTTTCAACATTGCCCCCAACCGGGCGGCAGAGGAGCAGAGCAATGACTGAGAACGAGATTTCCAAGGCAGTGGTGGATGCGGCCTACACTGTTCACGTGGCGCTCGGGCCGGGGCTGCTGGAATCGGTCTACGAAACGGTGCTGTGCCATGAACTGCGTAAGCGTGGACTAAAGGTGGAGCGGCAAGTGGTGGTCCCGGTGGTCTATGACGGCCTCCAGTTCGAGGAAGGTTTCCGCGCCGACATTGTGGTGGAGGGCAAGGTGATTTTGGAGCTTAAGTCTGTGGAGCATATACTGCCCGTACACAGCAAACAGACCTTGACCTATGTCCGGCTGATGGACAAGCGACTCGGGATTTTGATCAACTTTGGCGCCGCGCGGATCAAGGACGGAATCTGGCGGATTGTAAACGGGCTTGAGGAATAGAGAACTTTGCGCCTCTGCGCCTTTGCGTGCCTGATGTTCTTTGGTCTCACGCAAAGGCGCTAAGGCGCAAAGGGGGGAGGGAGAAGAAAAGGCTACAGATGGTTGCATTTGTTGGCAGAGAACGGCTTGGGCAGATTGTCTGGAAGCGAATCTGTCTCGCTGTATAGTTGTGGTGATATGGCCAATGGAAGTTATTCTGAATCAGTTTGGATTAACTTGCTACAATGCTACAGGAGGGCCAGGCATGGGCGAACCAGAAAAGTCGATTCAAGAGTGCCTCGCGCGGGCGCTGCTTTCCTATCTGTCGGAGCGTTTTCAGAGTTCGCAACCAGCCATCGAATTCACTATCTGGGGTACGGGCAGATTCTGGGAGGTCCTGGCATCGGCTGGGCCGCGTTCCTGTCGCATTCTTTGCTCCAATTTTGAGAGCGAGGGGCTGTCAAGGATCGCTCGACTCCGACAGAGGGCCAGTTCGGAACCTGCCGATTCCGGCGATCTATCGCAGACGTATCCGGGTGCCGAGTTTCTGGTCATATTCCGTGATGAGAGCGATCATCAGGAAGGAAAGCCCAGTCCGATACTCCCGCCGGAGGGCCGGTTCTATGCTTCCGCAGCCGTTGCCAAGTGCATCCAGCGATGGGTGGTGTCGATGGCCAGCAAGGAGGATATCTACGAGGCGTTTTCTTGCGTGGATATATGTCGGCGTACCCTGCAGGAAGTCACGGACCAGATAGACCGAATAGCATCCGTGGAATCGAAAGGAGTCCGGGTCAAGCTCATTGATGACCGGCTCGGCGACCCAAAGATCTCGCTGGTTGTCGAAGGCGTTGATCGGGCAGTTGAATTTGATGCGTGCTCGACGCAGGAAGATGGCCTAATTCAGTGCACTTTGATATTCGGGTTGCCGATTGGCACGTTGAAGACGGACTCCTCTGCGGAGGCCGCGCACGCGGCGCATTCATGGGTTGTCGATGAAGTCTCGGAGCTTGAGTTATTCCGCCTGTTTCCGAAGATGTTGTTCACAGATTTTGTTGATGAGATCATGCGCGGGGATTTTTTCGGCCTGCATTGGAAGCGCGAAATAAAGTGTGCGCGTGTGGAGCGGGAATCCGCCGACGGGTACTACGCGGCCTGCTTTCTGCCACTTCTGGAGCGAATCGAGGAAGATGCGAGGACCAGGCGCTTCTACTCGTTTTACAGCATGGGGAGACTCTGCTTCTCGCGTTGTTCAAAGTTTCCATTTGCCACAGCGGGTCTACCGGTAGTTCAAGCTTCTCGATCAGCGTACCCCGAACCGGCTGGCTATTGGGCGACATGCGGCGAGGAGTCCGTCAAGGGCGACGTCGACGAAATATTCGAGTTTCTGAAACAGCGACTTTCAGCGATCACGGAGTCGGGGGTCTACGGCAATTGCCAAGACGCCCTGTTTCTCCCGGCGAAAAAGCTTCTGGACGAGCTGGGCAGCCGGATCTACATTACTCGTAGAGACTTATTCGGTGGGTTCACGGCAGCGGCACCAGAACGCGGACGTCACTGCACACTCAATTTTAGCCGAGATCCTTCTTTCAAACCCTACCTCGTCAGCTTCGAGTCCGAGGAAGAAAGGACGGTCGGGCATGGTCAGTTTAGTGTGATGACTTCGGTAGTTGATGCACTGCGAGGATGGTTGGAACTCAAGCAGAATCTCATTGTGATTGCTACTCTGGCGGATAAGTTTGAGATCTGCAAAGATGATTGATGGCAGAGTCCACCTCTTGCGCCTCCGCACTGCATTACTGGTACGGCGGGTTGCTGGGTTTTGGCTCCCCGTCGAAGGTGAGTTCGATGACGTTCATATGTCGATCGGGTGGGTAGGCGGGCAGATCGTGTAGCCAGACGCGGTCGCCGCGCTGTTCGATTCGCACGGATTGCCCCGTCGACAGCAGCTTTGCCGAAACCAGGTTGTCGCCAAACCACGCCAGCGGCGCGGTCTTGCCGGGCCAGCGCTGGCACTGCAGATAGACCTTATTGCCCACGCGGGTGGTCATGCCCAGGCTCGGCGCATCGATGGGGGATTTTACAGCGCCATAGATGGAGCGGCCGTTCACGTTCATCCATTGGCCGATCTCGCGGAGTCGCTCCACCTGCTCGCCGGGTATTTTTCCTTCGCGATCGGGGCTGACGTTGAGCAGCAGGTTTCCTCCGTTCGAGGCGCAGGCGGCGATCAGGCGAATCAGTTCGGCGGCGGGCTTGTAGTTGGTGTCATAGGGACAATAGGCCCAGCTCCGGTTCATGGTGTAACACGATTCCCAGGCGTTCGCGCCCGGCGTGACCGTGTTTTCCGGCGTGTCGAAATCGGCAGATACGCCCGCGCGGTTGTTGATCAGAATATCCGGCTGCAGTTCCCGGGCCATGGCGTTCAGTTCTTTCGAGCGCCAAAGTTCCGGATCCGTGGGGGTCAGCATGTCGTACCAGAGAATATCGATCTTGCCGTAATTCGTCAGCAGTTCGCGCACCTGCGCATGGGCCTGCTCGATCATCGGCGCATAGACTTCCGGCTCGCGTTTGACGCTGATTGGAAGCACGCCGGGAAAGCGCCAGTCCACCAGCGAATAATAGAAACCGATCCGCATGTCCGCCTCCCGGCACGCCGCCACAAACTCGGCGATAAAATCCCGCTTCGCGCCGGTTTTTACCGAGGTGAAATCGGACACCTGGCTGTCGAAAAGACAGTAGCCGTCATGGTGGCGGGTGGTGATCACAACATACTTCATGCCGGAAGCCTTAGCCAGCGCCACCCATTCGCGCGGATTAAAATCACGGGGCTGGAACTGCTCCGCCAGCGCTGCGTATTCTTCGGCAGGGATATGCTCCTGGTACATAATCCATTCGCCCCGCCCCGGAATGGCATAGACGCCCCAGTGAATAAACATTCCGAAGGCCGCTTCCCGCCACCAGTCCAGACGCTCGGGCTGTGCGGCGGATTCGGCGGCCCGCGCGGGCGCCATGCCCAGCAACAGGGCCGACAGAAACAATATGCGAATCGGACAGCGCAGCAACGAGCGCAATACCAAACGCAGCAATGGGGAAACGGAACGATTCATACCCTAATCCTTTCCAAGCGCCAGGCCGGTCCCAAGGCGCAATACTACCGAGCGTACCTACATCGCTTGACCGGTGGCGAGGGAAATAGGAGCACGATTGGCCCGGGGCGGGCGTGCTTCTGAAACAGAGGATAGGCCCTTTTTCCAGTGGCTTCAAGGTGACACGGGCGAAAGGGTGAGAGCATGACGGGCGAGGGAATTGGCCACTTGCCGCCTCAGCAATGTGATCGCAAACAGTAGCGCATTACGTAGATTCCGCTATACGTTCACGTCGTCTTGAGGGGCTCTATGTAGGTGAGAATTGCCGCCGCAGGTGCGGTGGACAGGGTAATCGTGAGCTCGGCGTTGCCGTTGCTGTCGGCATTGATGCGCGTGACCTCCCCGGTGTCTGCGTTGGTCATTTCGTACGCCTTCCCCGGCGTCAATCCCTGGAGCGTGCACGTGAGTGAGTGTTCCTTGCAATCCTGCCGGCGGAAGGCCTGGACCGCGCCGGTCTGTGTTACCGGGTCATGGTATTGCCAGGCCATCCAGGTGTCGTTCGCGGTCGAGTAGGGCGTGAGGGGGTAGAAGTCTTTTCGCGACAATTCGGCGATGGCTTTGCACTCTTCCAGGGCATTGCGGGCGGCGTCCCACACCGCCGGGTCTTTCGAGAAGTAATCCACGGCGAAGGTGAAGTGGGAGCCGTAGCCGGAGCGGCATTCGTATTGGCCCGTGCTGGCGGCGCCGATACCGGTGATGGGGATCCACTGGGCGAGGCCGTAGGTGTGGCATTGCTGGCCGGTGGGGTCCCAGAGGTAGTCGGAGCGGGTGAGGATGAGGGCGCGCTTGAGCATCTCCAGATCGATGCGGCGCCCGCCGCTGGCGCAGGTGTCGAGGAGAAGTTGGGGGTGCTGCGCGCGGAGGCTGTCGAAGTAGCGGTAGAGGGCCGTGACGTACTTGATCTCGTTGATGCCTTGGCGGTCAGGCGCTTCATTCGCGCGCCAGTAGTAGGACGGGTACATGTTGAAATCGTTGCGGTAGGCGTCGATGCCGACCTCGGTGATGGCGTCGGACACGGTCTTCGTGACCCACTCGGCGGCCTTGGGCTTGCCCAGGTCGAGGAGGTGGAATTTGTCGTTGAACTGATACATGAGATCGGCGGGGAAATCGTTCGGCGGCTGGATGAGCCAATCATGGTGCTCGTTGAAGAGGAAGGTGTCCGTCATGACCCGCTCCGGCTCGAACCAGAGGAGAAATTTCAGGCCAGCTTCGTGGGCGGCGTCGGCGACGGGCTTCATTCCGTTCGGGAAGCGCTCGGGATCGGGCGCGAAATTGCCCACGCCGCGCGCCCAGTTTTTCTGCGGGGACACGAACCACCCCGCGTCGATCCAGAAATAATCGACCGGAAGTTTATTTGCCGCGATGTTGCGGATGGCCTCGACGCAATTGGCCTCCGTGGTACCTTCAAAGGGGACGACGGCGTGGGGCGAAGCCGCGAGGAGGGGCGCGGCGGGTGCGCCGTCGTATTGCGGCACGATGTGCTCCAAGAGGAGCCTGCGGAATTTGTTCTGGCCCACCATGAGGTCCGTGCCGGTCCAGGGCATGAGGAGGACAGAAGGCGTGCGCACCGATTCGCCGGGCAGGAGCTTGAAGCGGGCCTGTTCGAAGCCCGCCTGAATTTGGACGCCCGCGTCGGTGCGGTTGAATGACGCGGTCCATTGTCCCGTCCAGCCGATGGCGACCATCAGGCCGCCTTCGTGTCCGGCGAGGTTGAAGAAGGGCAGGACGCCATCCGAGGAGCGTCCGCCGAAGGGGGTGA
>JBHEKR010000417.1:0-9351 GCA_041859365.1 Candidatus Hydrogenedentales bacterium | reverse complement strand
GCCATAGTTACTCCATTCGGTAACGCATCCGTCGCTTGTTCGAATCTCCACTGTGCTTCGACCATACGACCAAACCTCTGTGCCGAGAGCTTCCCACTTTTGGATGTCTGTAGGGGTGCCCTGTATTTGCAGCACATCGTCCTTGTGAGAACCGATTGTAAAAGTTTCAGTCCTGTCGGCGGCTCCAGAGTCAGTGCGCGAAGCGATTTGCTCTGTCACCGGACTGGTGTTACTTGGCGGACGAGCGATTGTGGCCTCAGGAATTGAAATAGGTATAGTTTCCTGGACGGCAACAACAGGTTTCGGTCGGGGCTCTTCTTCAAGCGAGCCAGGGATTAATAATTCCTGCCCGACACGAATTTGGTCAGGTGTAGTAATTGATGGGTTGAATGCCATGACCCTCGCAACGGGTATGCCAAAATGAGAAGCAACCTTTGAGAGCGTGTCGCCAGATTGGACTGTGTAAGTCAGACGTTCCCCCGTGTATATCGGCATAGTTTGTCTTCTAGTTCCTGTTGCTGTAGCTCCACTCGTGTTTGCATCTATAGGTTTCTCTGTGTCCTCGATTCCGGGAATGTCCACGGTTGAGTAGCCACGTGACGCGTTTTGTCTTTCGATCAATTGATTTACGCGCGCTAGTTCGAGTTCGTAACTGGAATATAGCTTGCCCGCATCCTCTAGAAATCCGTTATAAACACCGACCGCCTGATTGTACTTGCTCAGTGCGTCATCATAAGCCACCTGTTCAACCGTGGTACCGGCTGCAAGGTGACGCTCAAATGCCTCAACTTCATCCCTGTACCGATTCAGATATGTGTTGGTTGCTGTCAGGTTGGCTTGAATGCCCTCATATTGGGCCTCCATCTCACCTAGCCTGGCTTTTCCCTCTTCAATTTGGGGTGCCAGGTCTACTATCGTTCGAGCAGGAGTGGAAGGCTGCGGAATTACTGGAGATTGCGAATAGGGCCGGTCTTTTACATCGGGCTTGTTTCGGGGATAGTTGTTGTAGGTTGTCTTAGTCGTGTGCGATCCCGTCTTGCTACCCGACTCTGAAAGAATAGCCCAAGTAGTTAAGGCAACAACGGCCACGATCCCGATGACCCATGTCAGTTGTGTAATACTTTTCTGTTTAATGGCCGCCTCAACAATAGATTTGGTTTTGGCGAGTTCGTATAATTCGGCTTGATCTTCCCCTGTCTTCAACAATCTGTTAATAAGATGGAGTGCAGATTCCCAATCCTCCACTTTTAGCGCATTCCTCAACTGCCCTGCTTCGAGATTGCGATCAAGAGTAGTGATATCTTGTTCGATAATCTGCCGCATGGCCGGGAGCATCGGTGGCGAAGTTTTTATCGCCAGCAATCGTCGCAGAAGGATAAGAGCCTCATTGGTGTAGTCATGCTCCTTGTGAAGTTCGATAGCGACACTTCGGACAATTTGCCATGGAAGCGTTGCGTGATTCGAACCGCTCGTCGCATCCAATGCCTGGAGCAGCGCCGCATAAAGTTTTCCAGCAATTGTTTGTGGGTCTCTGGTCGAGAAGCTATCGAGTTCTAGCGATACCTTAAAGTTCTTTGGGGCCTGTCTAATCTCCTCGACGACCGAAAGTAAGTACTCCAAATGCTTGTCGGCTTTTGCCTCGAATACGAGCGATTCCAGTGTTTCGGCGTCTTGCTTACCCTGAACAACTACCGTAGGCAATTCTGGGAATGTGTCCAGGAGGGCATTGGAAAGCTCCAGTGCTTGGGAATACTGCTCCTCCTCGTTCGCTAGCCAGATACACAGTGAGCGGACTTTGTTGTAGACTTCCCGAGATTTGGGTTCATCCAAACCTCGTGATTCATAGAGAAGTTGCTGTGGCTGGCTATATTCATCCCAAAGTTCAAGTTGGACCCGCAGGTCAGATGTGCCAAATTCATCACCGGGCGCATTCTTGATGTATTCAATCGCTTCTTCTATTTTCTGTGAAATCGCCCCAAGTTTCTTTGAAGCCCAAGCATCATAGGCGTCAGAAATATCATGTAAGAGCTCCGCAGTAGGCCCTTCCGCGTGGATAAATGTCTCGACTAGACTGGTCATCGCCTTTCCAGGGTGCTTCCTGGATGTCACGGTTTTCATCGCTGCTGTGCAGTGCCCATGCCGCAATTCCCTCAATCCCTCCAGCACTAATTCCTCGGAGACCTGCGGGAACTCGGCGTACAATCGGGTACTGTTCACGAGTTGAGTGATTCGAGATGTTTTCAGTGCTTTTTGCGATGCTAGCAACGCTGATACAACGCTTCCATCTGCGAGGCCCACGCTACAGAAATGTGCTGCCAAGTTGACGCGCACGACGCCCCGACTTTTTGACAAAATAGACTTAGCGGTTTCTTTAGATGATGCAGTATTCAATTCGGCTATTAAATCGCCGATACTGCTTTCCGGCAGATCGATTAGCCAGGCGACTTCTGCAAAGAGTCGTGGTCGAGATGCCATCAGCGTTCGTGCGCATTCCTGAGCGATGTGCTCGGCGACATCCCCTTGCACGATGCGCTGTTCAACCGCATCAGCAATTGCATCGGCATTGTCTCGGTGGGAGACACCAAGAATTGCGAAAGGGCTTTCAAGTAGATTGGTCATACCCGCCTTCCAGTCAATTGGTTTTTGCTGGCTGTACCCTTTCCCCAAGAAGTATCAGTATGAAATTTTAGTTTCGATAATTGCAAGAAGACATTTTGCTCCATACCAACATGCAACACGGGGGCGTTTTAGTCTTTTCAACAATAGGTATCCCCGTTTGAAGCTACTGGAATGCTGACAGTCTTCTACACCGCCCGGTGCTCCTGGAGAAGTGGACCCCAGAGTTTGGACACTGGGACGGGCTTCTCAATCACGTCTCATCACGGGTTAGGCTGAAACTCTCCCTTGAGCGTTCGTGCGTTGGTTGGAGTGAGCATGAGGTGTCATTCTTTCAATCGGGCGGCTTCCTACGTGCCGATGGTCGGGCCGAAGCGCCAGAACCTCGCTGAATTCCCGAAACCAGGGAATAGGCGAATTGCGTTCAGGGCGCGATCACCTCCCCCGAGTTCGCGCTGTACATGGGCGCGTCGTCCTGGCCCTCTTCCACGACGGTGATCGCATGAACACCGACGCCCAAATCCCGCGCGTCGCCGTTGCCGGGCTCCGTGTCCATGGGGCGCCAGGTTTTTGTGCGCAGCGTCAGCGTGACGCTGTCGCCATCCGCACGGAAGGTGCCGGTGAGCGGGCCGTCGGCGGGTGTTTCGTTCAGATCGGCAATGCGCTCTTCGCCCAGGTAGAGTCCGTTCTCCGGCGCGGCGATGTGTTCATTCTGGCGGAGGACCACGCTGACGCGGTAGGTCTTGCCCGGTACAACGGGCAGCAGGAATTCCGAATCGTCGCGCGACCAGCGGCGGGTGCCCTTTTCGCCGAATTCGGGGGCCTTCTCGCGACCGTACCACTTGCGCAGGTAGGGGCTGTCGCCGGGCGCGCCGACCTGAAGCCGGTAGTGGGCCTTCATGGCATCGGTCCACTCGAATCCACCCTGTTCATTGCCAATGAGCTGGGTGCGTGCGCCTGCGTGGTTCTCCACGCGGAAGCCGCCCTCGCCCAGGTTGCCCATGAGAATCGCGGTGCCCATGCTTTCGTTCACCGTCACGTGAAGCTGGCCGTCGTCAAAGATGTTGCCCTGGAGCGTGGCCTTGCCCGCGTCGAGCCGCACCGCCGGGCTGCCGACGCCGTTGATATCCCACTGACAAAAGTTGGTGCTGGAGACGGCCAGTTGCGCCTGGGGGCTCCGCGACCACAGGGCCATGTCGAGGGGGCCCCAAAAGGCGCAATTCGCCAGGTTGACCTTGCCGGGCCCGCAGGTCTCGGCAATCTCAATGCCCACGCTGTCCTTGCTGCTCCAGCGGCCCACGAACTCGCCGTTGGTGACGAGCAGGCCCGCGAGTTGGGCGTCTTCCACGTAGACCGCGCGGCGGCAGGAGTCCGCGCCGATGCCCACGAAACTGCCGTTCGCCGATCCGGCTTTCGTCTTGGAGAAGCGATAGCCAATGCCATAGCCGAAGCAGAAGGTGTGGGTGGCGTACTGCCAGTCGGTCCGGGCGAATTCGTAGGCCACGCCATTGACATTCACCCACTTGCAGTAGGGATCGTCCGGCTGATAGACCACGCCGAAGGGCCAGAAGTGACAGTTCTCCACGCGGGAGATGTCGTAGCAGGCGTCGATGTAGAGTCCGCGATAGCTCGGGTAGCCGTAGATATTGCTGACGTGCATGCGGGCTGAGTTTTCGAAGTGTATCGCTTCGTAGGCATTGAGGATGAGGCAATCGAGCACCGCCACATCCTCCACGGAATCGCCACGGATAGCCGGGGGATAAGGCACGGGCGGCACATCGGTCTGCTTCCACTCGGGATAGCGGATAATCAGCCCTGCGATCGTGGCGGCATGGCCCGCGAGGCGGATTAAGGGCTCGCCCTCCATGCTGCCGCGCCCGGCCCAGGCCTCCAGCACCGAGCCCGCCATCTTGCCGTCGGGGCCCTGAAAGTTAAGGGGCGGTGTGGTAAAGACGCCCTGCAGCGTGACCGCGCCTGGGATACGCAGGGCGCCGCGAATGCAGTATGCGCCCGCGGGCACCTGGACGATGCCACCACCCGCGGCCCCGGCTTCGTTGAGGGCCTTCTGGAAGGCGGCGGTATCGTCGGACTGGCCATCGCCGAGGGCGCCACTGTCGCGGACATTCCAGTCGGCGCGTGCGGCAAATGAGGAAAGCAGGAGAGCGGTGAAAAAAAAGGCGTGAATCGTGTTTCGCATGGTGTGAACTCCTTCCGATGCGTGGGGCCCCTTGAATGGAGATCACTGTACGCCTCGGCGAATCGGAAAGCAAAATCGACGAATGCGCCACCGGAGGCGGGTTGGCGGGCATCGGGATTCAATATCGAGGCCTCATTGCCCGGACACAATATGTACTTCTTGCTGAACCCGCCTCACTCCGCTATATTGAGCACTCAACCCCAACCCATGAGGAATTGCATCATGAAGATGAAATCACTGCTCGCGTTGACGTTGTCCATCGCTGTATCCTCCGCCACCTTTGCTGCGGAGATCACTCCGCCACCCGATGCGGACGGGGCTGCGGAAGCCTTGAAGAATTCTCCCCGCCATGGCGAGTTCAAGGAAATTGACATGGAGGGCAGCGACGTAAAATTGAAAATTTTCGAGACCTATCCCGAGCGATCGGACAAGGCGCCGGTGGTCATCTTGATCCACGAAATATTCGGCATGACCGACTGGACGAACTCGGTAGCGGATGCGCTTTCGAAACAAGGCTTCATCGTCGTCGCACCAGACCTTATCACCGGTATCGAGGGTGCGGCGGAAAATCCCCGCGAGGCCATCGGCAAGTTGACGCCGGAGGAGACGTTGAAACGCCTGAACGCGACCATGAAGTATGCCCTGACCATACCCTCGGGGACGGGCAAAATCGGTTGCGTGGGCTATTGCTATGGTGGGCGCACCACTTTCGCCTACGCCACGGAGCAACCGGAACTGGACGCCGCGGTGGTCTACTATGGCAACGCGCCGGAGACATCCACGCTGTCGAAGATCACCTGTCCGGTGCAGGGGCATTTTGGCGGGGAAGACGCACGGGTGAACAGCACCCTGCCGCCTGCGCAGGAAGAGATGAAGAAACTTGGAAAGACTTTCGAAGTGAATATCTACGAAGGTGCGGGCCATGGATTCCTGCGCCAGCAGAGCGGCCAGGACGGAGCGAACTTGAAAGCGAGCAAGGAAGCCTGGGCGAAGACGGTGGCCTTCTTCAAGGAGCATCTGGAGGCCAAGTAGAGGGAGGTTGAATGGCGTACGAACGTGCGCCAGCAGGTGCGCGTCACTGGTTTCTCCGAATCCGCGCGCACCGTGTAGCTCCGAGGTCACGAGGCATAGAGGCCACGGAAACCACCGTGCCGCATCCACGAATCGGACCGCAAGTCTGTCGAAACCCCAATATTTATTAGGGTTTTGTGGTACACTTCACGGTGTGCAGCGAAGTAACCGGAGTCGGGGTTTGAGGAGAATTCTATGACGAACCGAGTTAGTGCGTGTTTGTTCGCGGTTGTGGCCCTGGCAGGCTTTGCCTTCCTGCCCGGATGTCCCCAGCCCGACCCCGAAGGACAGACCAACGCGATTACCCTGTTCACGGTGGGCGAATCAACCAAGCAGGGCGGTGGACCCGTTGGTCTGGATGAAATCCAGAGCTTGGAGCTCACCATCACGGAGATTAGTTTGGATTATGCGGGAACTGCGTCGGAAGGTGAAGCGGACGAGGAATTCGACGGATCGAAAGTTACCGTCTTCTCCGGTGCGCTTGAGGTTGACCTCCTCAACCTGATCGACGTTTCAGAGATCATCTCCGAAGCGGAAATTCCCGCAGGCACCTACACAAAAATCCGCATCAGCATCGCCAATCCGCGGCTCGTGCTGGTGAGCGATCCAGAAACCGTGGTTACCGATGTGCAACTCACGGCAAATAATCGCCTCTTTGTTTCAGAGACTTTCGAATTGCCGGAGGGGCAAAGCAGCCTCATCGTGTTGGACCTGGGAGGTATCGCCCTTCGCCAGCAGGGTAACGGAGGCTACACGCTGACGCCCCAGTTGGATGTCGACGTTTCGATTACCGACGCGGCGGCCACGGTGGTCGGCACGATTACGGCACTCGATACGGCGGCCAACACGTTGACGGTGGCCCTCGCAGAGGGGACCATCGACGTTCTCTACACGGACGGTACGACCGTGGCCCTTCCCACCGACCCGCTGGAGTCCCCCACCGGCACGGAGCTGGATTTGGCCCTTGGTCAGACCGTTTCTGTACTCGGAACGTTGAATGTTGACGGTAGCCTGGATGCCGATGCGATCGTGATCGTGGAAGACGTCGCGGGTGAAGGTGAAGGTGAAGGTGAAGGTGAAGGTGAAGGTGAAGGCGAAGGTGAAGGTGAAGGTGAAGGTGAAGGTGAAGGTGAAGGTGAAGGTGAAGGTGAAGGTGAAGGCGAAGGCGAAGGTGAAGGCGAAGGCGAAGGTGAAGGTGAAGGTGAAGGTGAAGGCGAAGGCGAAGGGCAGTGATGATTGTTGAACGGTGATCGGCTGAAATGCGGTCGATTTCTGAGTGTAACCCGAAAATAGCGAAGCGCCGGAGATGCAACTCTCCGGTGCTTCTGCTATTGATTGTCCATGCGAATCCGCAAACTTATTTTTTCGCCACGGTCGTCTCCGGGGTAAGCGTCTGCTCGTATACAATCTTTCCATCCACGTCGTAATGTCGGAAAGTAAGAGATGGGGTTCCATCCACGCGCTGGGAGGTGCAGGAGAGGAATCCGCCAATGACCGCGAGGTATTGATGCATGGGCTCGCGCTGATCCTCGCTGAAGCCGCCGGCGTGGGCATTGGATGTGGGGCCGCTGCAGAATTCCCGCAGTCCCGTCTCAGGATCGATGCTCACATATTGCCAGTGGCGGTCACCGCAAATGACAACCATGTTTTTCTGGTCTGCCATGAACTGGCGCAGTTCGTCCCCTTCGTGCGTAAACACCGTGTTGGCATGATTGTCGGCCTTGTTGCCGCGATCCGGGCCGACGAGGGGCGTCGGGCTGATGAGTACCCGAAAGGCGGCATCGGATTCCTGAACGCTCTGCTTGAACCATGCCTTCTGCTCCGCGCCCCAGATCGTTTTCTCCGGGCCATCGGGGTCCGTGTTGGGACTCCGAAAATCGCGCCCCTCGGGAATCCAGATCTGGAGATCCTTTCCCCAGCGTATCGTGCGCCATGGCCGGGTGCGGTCCGGTGCCGGAACCTGCTCAAAGAAGATGTCCACCCCCTGCGCGTAGGTGAAATCACCCATCTTATTGTTTTGTTGTGTGGGCCAGCAGTCGTTCTGCCAGGTGTCGTGATCGTCCCGAATGAAATAGCTGCTAACCTCGTTGTGGAAGGCGCGCTGGAAGGGCAGGGCGTACATCTGATTCCACTTGTGTCGCGCCTGTTCCGCATTGACCACCCAGGGTCCGTCATTGTCGTAGTAGACGATATCGCCGGTGTGCACAAAGAAGTCCGGATTCAACTTCTGCATCAGCGGATAGATTTTGTGCCCGTTGGTCTCATCATCCCGTCGCCAGAACTCCTGACCAGTAACGACCGTGAACGTAATGGAGGGCGCCTTCGAGGGATCCGGGGCCGTCTGAAAATGACCCTGCACCCGGTCCGAAGGCTCGCCGCCGCCGGTGGTGCGCGCCTCCACGATGCACTGGTAGCGCGTGCCGGGTTCGAGCTTGTCGAGAATGAACTGGTGGGTGAAATCCCGCCCAGGGTCGACCGCTTGCCAGTCCGAAGTCGAGGACATGTTACTGGTGGCTTCGGGCCAGTAAGAGATGCGGACCTCGCCGGGTGCGCCGGGGAGGGTGTAGGCCATTTCCTCCAGCCTGTGTCCGTCGGGAATCTGAGGCGCGGAGAAGGTATAGTTGTCGCCATCGCGATCAGGTTCAATCAGGGGCCAGGGCACGCCCGCGCTGGAGATGTCTCGGCGGGCCGAGAGGCGTGTCCATATCAGAATAGAACTCTGTGTAGCCTCGCCGGACTTTATTCCGTTGCCGAGCCAAGGCCCGTCCGCCACTGCGGACTGCGGGCGACCAACTACGCTGAATAGCGCGAGAGTCAGCAGAATGAGTCGAATTATCACCAGTAATTTCTCCAAAGCTTAAAAGGTACAACCATCATTTCGTCTATCGAACTTGAACGAAATCCGCTTTCCGCAGGCCCCTCGCCGTGGGGAAGATGCGGGCCCGGACCGTTCGAATCTAGCCAACTTGACGCCCGACCGATTGCCAGAGTCCTGCGCCCGCCAAGGCCAGCGCAAAAACAAGCACGTCCGAGATCCAGCGCTTCAATCCTCCAGAACCAGTAAACTTTCCACCGTTACAACCGCCCTCGGAACCGTCGCCGAATGCCTCCAACTCCGATTCGCTTAGGAATCCATCAGAATTTCTGTCAATCTGCTCAAAGTCGTCGAACGACAAATTCGCAAAGCGGGACTGGGCCTCTGAAAAGCTGAGCAGCCCATCATCGTTAGTGTCAGCGGCGTCGAATCCGGCCAGCAATTCATTAACAATCTCGTCTATCGTCTGACCTTCACCTTCACCTTCACCTTCACCTTCGCCTTCACCTTCGCCTTCACCTTCACCTTCGCCTTCGCCTTCGCCTTCGCCTTCGCCTTCGCCTTCGCCTTCGCCTTCGCCTTCGCCTTCTCCTTCTCCTTCGCCTTCTCCTTCTCCTTCGCCTTCGCCTTCGCCTTCACCTTCACCTTCACC
>JBHEKR010000402.1:0-3909 GCA_041859365.1 Candidatus Hydrogenedentales bacterium | reverse complement strand
CTCCCATTGGCTGCAAATGGTATCGCCCGCGCTGAAACAAAAAGAGCGGATTGAAATCGAAAAACTCAACCAGCATAGTTAAATCACTATGTTGCTATGACTTAGGACGATTGATCGCGGTCTCAACCGGACACTAGTGTGGAGAATTGAAAGTTGAGAAACGTTCCCCGCCCTGGGGGGCGTCGAGGGGATCGGAGTGAAATTCCGCGTCCTGTCAACCGCTATTCATGGCGCCCCATTCCAGATTCAGCATTCGCCTGTTGATTGTTTCGCCACTTGTTGCTACGATGACGCGGTATGCGTTCTTTGCGCTGTTCTGCCCACTTGGAACGTTCTTGGGCAGGCGGGCTTCAATTTCGGAAATACTAAAGGCTGCGACCAAATGAATACACTTCGACATTTTACCTGCCTCACCCTGCTGGCTCTGGCCATTGGCGTGGCGCATGGCGAACCGCTCCACACCTACCTGACCTACTCCGGAGCCCCGGAAACTTCAATCGACATCAATATTATTCTGCCCAAAGAGGCCGAATCCGTGGATGTCTACTATGACACCGAAGCGCGTACGGAGCCTGCCGCCTACGCCCACCACGTGAAAGCGGAATACGTCCAGACGCCCATGGAGCTGAGCGACCGCCGCATGGTATATGTCGCCGCGATCAAGGATCTCACGCCGGGAACGGTCTACCACTTCATGACCAGCGACGAGGTAGGTGGTCCGTCCAAGCCGCGGAAGTTTCGCACGCTTCCCGGTGGCACGGCGCCCTTCCGCTTTGTCAACGGCGGCGACATGGGCGTGGAAGGGGCGGTTATCCCGCTGCTGACGCTGGCGGGCAAGCAGGATCCCGATTTCGCCCTTATCGGCGGCGACCTGGCCTATGAAAATGGCCTCATCGGCGGCTTTACCACCTGGGACACGTGGTTGACAAACTGGGATACGTTGATGGTGACGACGGACGGGCGCATGATTCCCATCATCACCGCCATCGGCAATCATGAGACCAACCGCTACAATACCGAGGATCTCGCGCTGCGCTCGCCGGGCTATACCAGCCTCTTTGGGCGACAGGGTGCGGATATTTTTTATTCGCGAAAGATCGGTGATCAGTTTGTGGTTTTCCTGCTGGATTCGGGCCACCTGCGTCCCCATGCGGGCGCTCAGACCGATTGGCTTGCGGCGGAACTCGCCGCGCACAAAGACGTGAAGTACAAGTTCGCGGCCTATCACGTGCCCCTCTATCCGGCCCACCGCCCGTATGATGGCGAGGGTTCGGCCCTCGGACGGGTTCACTGGGGCCCGTTGTTCGATCAGTTCGGCCTGACGGTGGGCCTGGAGCATCACGATCATGTCATGAAGCGCACCAAGCCCATTCGGAACGGACAGGTGGCCGAGCAGGGCACGGTTTACG
This sequence comes from Candidatus Hydrogenedentales bacterium, assembly GCA_041859365.1. Classification (GTDB taxonomy): domain Bacteria; phylum Hydrogenedentota; class Hydrogenedentia; order Hydrogenedentales; family JAEUWI01; genus JAEUWI01. The sequence goes on along the minus strand of JBHEKR010000402.1, from coordinate 2,500 downwards.
TGGGTGATGGCTGTTTTGGTCGCGAGCCCCGCACGATCGATCCCCAGTTGCGCTGGTACAATCACGTGGAAGCTGCGGCCCCCCATTTCTGGTTGATCGATGTGGCGGAAGCTGGACTGAAGTTCAAAGCGCTCGATGCGACCGGAGCCACGCTCGACGAGTTTGGACTTCCTTGATCGTCCACTAATCTCTCAGCCCCGCAGGGCGGCCCTTCTGGTGGAGGGGCCGCCTTTTCTTTATGCGATGCGAACCGTCTCGCCCAGAGCGTTGATGGTCACTTCCCCGGTGCCGAGGCACAGGGCGATGGTGCGCGGTTTATCGCCACCCACGTCCTCCGCGTGGACCAGGATTCCGTTCTTCCAGAGCACTTTGCGAACAATGGTGTAGTTGCGCCCGCCAATGTCGTGGGTGATGGTCTTGACGGGATTGCCGCAACCGGCGATGCTGACGAGGAGCCGCGATTTGACCGCGCCGGCCTCGAACATGCCTTGAAGGAGGCGCATGGTGCCGACGTCGGCGCACATTGCCGGCCCACCCGACAACTCGGGGCGGGTGTCGCGGGCGACGGGGAGCTTGGCATGGATCAGGCCGCCGATTTTTGCGACCGGATCGTAGATGGCGACCCCGACACACGAGCCCAGGGCGTAGGAGATGAGGGTGTCACCCGGATCGGAGGAAATGGCCAGCCCGCCCACTTCAACACGAATCAGCATGTATAGAGGCCTTTCTTCCTGTCGTCTCGACGATGGAAGTATAGCAATTGCGCGATGCCGCATGTCGCGCGAATGGGGCGGGCGCCGCGAGTCGCTTCGCGCGCTCTCGAAAGTTTGACCGCCGGTTCCGGGGTTTGCTACACTTCGGGTTCTGAAATTCGCATCGACTCCGTGTTGCAGACAGCCGGTGGCTTTCGGGCCTTAAATATCCTGCCGAGACCGAGGACGAGTGAAGCTCTTGCTAGAGATTCTCCGCCCGTGTTGTCTGTTTCCACGACGACACGGGTTTTTTGTTGCGAAAACGCATTGAATCTATCACAGGAAGGAGGTGAATTCTCTTGGCAAGACCGGAAAAAATTGCAGCCGTTACTGAAATGAAGGAACGGCTTGAAGCGAATCAAATCGCCATCGCCACACAGTATGTGGGCATCAACGTGGAGAAGGTAACGGAACTTCGGAGCCAGCTTCGCGCCGCAGGCGTGGAGTTCAAGGTGTACAAGAACACCCTGGCCCGCCGCGCCCTCAACGAGCTCAACATCGAAGGCGCCGCTGAATGCATGAGCGGCCCGACGGCGTGGGCTTTCTCGAACGATCCTGTCGCCCCGGCCAAAATCCTGAAAGACTTCGCGAAGAAGTCCCCGAAGGTGGTCATGGTTGGTGGCGTACTGAACGGCAAAGCCGTCAGTGGCGAGCAGCTCAAAGCCCTGGCGAGCCTGCCCTCGCGCGATCAGCTTCTCGCCCAGGTGGTGGGAACGATTGCCGCGCCGCTGCGCAACTTCGTCGGCGTACTCAATGCCGTCCCGCGCAACCTCGTGGGCGTTATCGCCGCGATCGAAAAGAAAAAAAGCGAGGAGAACGCCGCCTGATATCCGGGCGCATTCCCGTAATTCTCTATTAACTGAAACAAACGAAAATAAACACGGAGACAACAGACCATGTCTGATAAGTTGAACACGATCATCGACAGCGTCGCGGAACTGACCGTTCTCGAACTGAGCGAACTGGTGAAAGCCCTTGAAGAGAAGTTCGGCGTGACGGCTGCGGCCCCCATGATGATGGGCATGATGCCCGCCGCCGGCGGCGGTGACGACGCGGGCGAAGCGGCCGGCCCGACCAAGTTCGACGTGATCCTGAAGGAACACGGCAGCCAGAAGATCGCGGTGATCAAGCTGGTGAAGGAAATGTGCGGCCTGGGCCTCAAGGAAGCCAAGGACGTCGTCGACGGCTGCCCGAAGGCTGTGAAGGAAGGCGTTTCCGCCGACGAAGCCAAGAAGCTGAAGGAAGAGCTGGAAGCTGCCGGCGCTGTCGTCGAGCTGAAGGGCGTCTAATCCGCTTCGATTCTATTGAATTTCAAAGTGGCCGGACATGGTGTCCGGCCGCTTTCATTTTACCTAATTCTTGAAACCGGGCCCGGACTGGCGCCAGAGCGCAAGTCCCAGAGCGACCAGGAGCAATAGAAATACATCCGCCACGCTACGTGATGCATCACCCGTGATAGCACCGAAGCATCCGGCGGGTAACCGCAGATACTCCCGCAAGTCTCCCTCGCTCAGCATACCGTTACCGTTCACATCCAAGGTGAGGAAGTCCGCTTCCGTTAACCCAGCCGCAGCATTGCGGGCCTCTATGAAGGAAAGCAGCCCATCGGCGTTTCCATCGGCTGTATCGAAACCGTCCAGGAGGGTCTGCGCAAGTTCGTCCAACCTGCCCTCACCTTCACCTTCACCTTCACCTTCACCTTCACCTTCACCTTCACCTTCACCTTCACCTTCACCTTCACCTTCACC
>JBHEKR010000352.1:0-7640 GCA_041859365.1 Candidatus Hydrogenedentales bacterium | reverse complement strand
TAATCATCGTATTGTTCGAAAAAGGTGCGATTTTACAGGCGTTTTTGAGCGCCGAATACACTTTCCGATAGGCCCAATTGACTAAGGCATTGAAATCATTAGGCTTTTTAACCGGACACTAGTGAATTCTCCATTCAAAATTCTCCATTCTCTATTCGTCAGGGTACCGGTTTACCCCGGGCCGCCTCCAGCAGTTCATACCACGCCTCCCGGCTCAAGTCCACCGAGTCGGCCTTGCATGAATCTCGCAAGCGATCGGGATTGGCCGTGCCCACCACCGGCTGGATCCCGGCGGGATGGCGCAGCAGCCACGCCAGAGCAATGGCTTCACGGGAGGTCCCCAGCGCCTTGGCCAGTTCATCGATCGTATTCGCCACCGCCAGCAACTGTTCCGGCGCGCCGGATTCAGGCGCAAATATCTTGCCCCGGGCTACCGGCGTCCAGGCCTGCACCCGAAGGTCATGGAGTCGGCAAAAGTCCAGGGTGCCCGTTGTGGCCGCATAGGGGTAACCCGTCTGGTTGATGCCGATGCCCTCGGAAATGAGATGATGGTGGAGCAGGCTGATCTCCAGTTGGTTCACCACCAGCGGCGGCGCCACGCTCCGCTGAAGCAGCGTAACCTGACTCGCGCTGAAGTTGCTCACACCGAAATAGCGCACTTTGCCCGCCCCATGCAGCGCCTCAAAGGCCCGGGCCACTTCGTCCGGCTCCATCAACGGATCTGGTCGGTGGAGCAGGAGGATGTCCATTTGCTCGATACCCAGGCGTCTCAGCGACGCCTCCGCAGAATTCACGATGTAGTCATGGCTGAAATCATAACGACCCGGCGTACCCACCTCGGGCGTGTCCGGGAAGCGAATGCCGCACTTGGACTGGATCACGATGCGCTCGCGTAAACCCGGCAGCGCCCTCAGCACCTCGGCGAAAACGGTCTCGGATTTACCACGCGCATAGATGTCCGCATGATCGAAGAGATTGATCCCCGCTTCCACGGCGGCCGTCACGATCTCGATGGCGCGCCTCACCTCGTCATCCCCGTGGGGCGCGCTGTCCCAACTTCCGCCCAGGGCCATGCAGCCGTAGGCGATGCGGGAAACTTCGAGGTCCGTGTTGGCCAGTTTGTATGTTTTCATTCGAAATTTCCTCCCACTTTCTGCTCCGCGCCGTGGTCCAGATCTTTGATTGCGGTCAAAAGTTGCTTCAGGCCCGCATTTCAATTCGTGGGAATCACCTTCGTAAACCGCACCAGATCGATATCGCCGATACCGCCCGACTCGCCGTCTTTATCCATCACGATCTTCATCGGCACCAAACCCGGCTCAAGCGCGATCGTCTTCGCCGTGACCGTCTTCAGCTTGTCCCAGCCGCCGGTGTCCGGGATGGAGATTGGCCCGGTCACATCCGCGCCATCGATCTCGATGTGAAAGGTGCCACCGGCCTTGTTCGAGGCCACGGGGATTTCCAGCGCGTATTCGCCCGCCTCTTTCACCTCCACCGTATACAGCACCCACTCGCCCTCGCGCACCCAGCCGATGCCATGGCCGTTGGACGCATCGGGTCGCTTTTCAATATCCACCTGCGCCTCACCGCGATAGGCCACGCCCTGGTTCTGGGGATCGACATCGTGATAGGCCACGCCAGCCGGGCCTTCGTCATAGTGTTCCGCCTCCACCACGCCGGGGATGGTTTGGGGCGTCCCGCCAAAGGGCTTCGAGGCGGCCGCCTTTTCTTCTTTCGCCTGGGCGCCCAGAGCAACCATCGCCAGCATGGCGGCCAACACGTATGGGTTTGTCTTCAGCATATCTCTTACTCCTGCGTTTTTATGTGGAAAAAGGCATCCACGCTACCCGTGAATCCCGAGTATAAGTCCTCGCCGTCATCCCGGACAAGGCGCGACAAGCAGCGTCCGAGAAACGAGAAGCGGCGGGCCCGAAGGACCGCCGCTTCTCATCAATTCGTATGTGTGGGTCTGCGCTATTTCTGCTTCTCCGCCTTCCGCTGGTTCAGAAGCTCGTGGTAGCCCTTCAGATCTTCCAGGCGAAGCAACACGAGGTATTCAATGGCGAACACGTCCTCCTTCAGCCCCGTGGATCGCATCACCGGCACCTGTTGATCGAGCTTTTCAAATCGCAGCGTGTGCGTGCCCGGCGCCAGATCGTAGGCGTCGAGCTGGTGCCAGGCGAATCCGCCGCCTTCCACCGCCATCACGATAGGCAGGCCGATTTTCTTGCCGTCCAGCACAGCCTGGTAGACGGCGCTGTCCGGATTGTCCTGAAACATGCCGCTGAGTTGATAGCGGCCCGCCTCGGTCACGGAGAAGTCGATCTCAAAGAATCCCGTCGGCTCCGCCGTGATGTACTGTTTGCCCACCTCGGAGGGGAGCACCCGGCCCTTCTCGTCGTTCCGGTGGGTGAGTTCGCTCACCGGGATCACCCGGTACGGCGCCACGCGCTTGTCCGCGGGGGGCAGCGCATCCTGCAGGGTCACCGGCGGGTACTGATACCAGAAGCCCACCGAGCTCACCCAGTCCGGGCGTTCATTCGACCGGCTCAGGGTCGCGTCTTCGATCGGCGCGGTCTCGTCCACCGCGCTGCCCCGGTGCTCGATGGTCACCTTGATGGAATCCTTGAAGGCGATGGGATCCATGATGTGCCAGCGATAGGCCGATACCCGGTCGCCCGGATAGGTGCCCTCATACAGGCTCACCCCGTGAAACGGCGCATTGAACTCCCGGAAGCCCCAGGCGTCATTGAAATAGTCCTCCGTGCCCGTGCCCTTGAGCTGGGGCGTCTCGGAACCGTCGATGTAGATGAAGTCGTCGCCCTCGCCAAACCAGCCCAGCTCCACCTGCTGTGCGGAATAAACCGTGCCCACATAGAGACCCGTTCCCCGGGTCTCCATAATTGTATAGTGGCCCTTCGCAGCGGGCATGGACTGGCGGTATTCCGCGTGGAAATACTGGGTGTTGACCGGAAGGCTATCGTGCTTCTGCCAGTCCACATAGAAGTAGAAATCCGCCACGGGGTAGACCGGCGACTCGTTCGTCACGGTGACCTTGATATGCTTCAGGAACGGAATCCTCCAATAGCAGGAGCGCGAAAGTCCCCCAGCCGACACCACCACGGGCATGGAGGTAAAGGACTTGTTCGCCCCGTGGCCCACGCCGAAGAAATCCCCCAGGGGCGACTGAACGCTGGGCTTCTCGTCGCCATCGTAGTAGATCCGCAACACCACCGAGCGCCCCGCGAAGGGGTCGAAGGCCGCGATGGTATTCCAGATGTGGGTGATGACGCCCGGCCCCTCCGCATCCAGCAGCACTAGCGTCTCGCCTGGCGGGATCTCCCGGGAGTCGCCATTGCTCCCGAGCTCCTCCGCCGAGCTGCTCGATCGCATGGACGTGAAATCCTGGCGCCGGGTCAGGTCGTCCAGCGCGCCCCCGAAATTCCCCTGCGCCAGTGCGGACGACGCCGCGAAAACTACACTCAGAATGACCCAGCGACCCATGGCGTGACGTGCTCCTTCGAAAATCCTGGTTGAGAGTGCCCCCTGCGGAAAGTGTAGTTTAGGCGGGTCAGGTAAGGCAAGAATACCGGGCCTGTACCTTTCATATGATGCAGGATGTAAGTGGACGCGCCCGAGGTCCGTCTCACGTTCAGCGAGCCCGAGGGCCGGGAAATCTTTCCGGCGCCCCGGCGCATTGATGTAGAGCTTCTGTGGTGGGGACTCAAGAAAAAGGAGTACGTCGCATGAAAGTCGCAGTAACCCTGACCCTCGGCCTGCTGTTCTTCACGCTCTCTGCCGCCGCCGAAAGCGGATTTCTGGCCGATATGAGAGCACAATACCCCCAGATAGTGGGAACGCGACTGGACAACTGTTCCGTTTGTCACACCTCCGTTCCAAGTCGCAACAGCTACGGTCGGGCCTATGCCAATGCCAGCCGCAGCTTCACGGCCATTGAAGGGGCCGATTCCGACGGCGATGGCGCCTCAAATATTGCCGAGATTAACGCATTGACCTTTCCTGGCGATGCCACCGATCTGCCAGCGGGTGAAGGCGAAGGCGAAGGCGAAGGCGAGGGCGAGGGCGAGGGCGAGGGCGAAGGCGAGGGCGAGGGCGAGGGCGAGGGTGAAGGTGAAGGTGAAGGTGAAGGTGAAGGTGAAGGTGAAGGTGAAGGTGAAGGCGAAGGCGAAGGCGAAGGCGAAGGCGAAGATGATGACGACGATGAATTCGGGTGCAACTTCTCCGAGTCAGATATTACCGATGGGATCCTTAAGCACCTCTCCGATTTCTTCCTCTTCGGATTGGCCACCATGACCCTGGCCATCGGCAGCCGTATGAGCCGCCGCCCGTAGTCTGAACACAGCGATAACAGTCGGGCCCGGCATCCTCCAATGGGGTTTGCCGGGCCGGACTGTCGTTCAAAGTGAATCGTCCTGTTGACTTACTGAGGCTCCTCCAGGGCAGGAGGATTTTCTATATCCATCGACTCGAGTTGTTCAATCAGGAGTGGGAGCCGACGGGTACACACGATCCAGATTTTCTCATACTCGATTTCTCCATATTCATGTGCGATGACGTTGCGCAGTCCAATAATCGATGACCAGGGTATATCTGGATGTTCGATTCGAATATCTGCGGATAAATGTCGCGCCGCCTCACCGATGACTTCGAGGTTTCGCTCAATGGCATTCCGAAACATTCGGTCGGTCAGCAAATCGTCATAACGTCGTCCCCGCAAGAAATCCTCAATCGCGCGGGCCGAGTCGAGCATGTCCCAGAGTCGCGCCGAGTCCTTGAAGTCACGCGGCATATATGACCTCGCGAGTCAGCAGTATTTCATGCTTGCGCCAGGGATTTCGCAGCGCTTCCTTCTCCACCAGATCCACCTTCCGGTTCTGCTGGGCCTCCAGCTCCGCTTTCATGCTAACGAGATCAAAGAGGTCCCATTGCGCGTTCGGGTCGAAACTCACGAGAAAATCCAGATCGCTTTCCGCCCTGAAATCATCCCGCAGCGCGCTCCCGAACAAGGAAAGCTCGCGAATCCGCCACTTTTGGCAGAAGGCAGCTAGAGCATCCCGATCCAACTGCACGGCTGAATTCATGATTCAATCTCCACGGGGCGACGGCCAACTCGAGGCGTAACGGCACATTGCACGTTACCAACACGTCGATGGTACAGCAAAACCACTTGCACTGCCAAGCGACCTATTTCCCGCCCACATGCTGCTTGTACAGGTCAAAGAAGGTATAGGGGTCGCAGAAATCCCAGTGGCGCTCGGGATGCTCCGCCTTGAGCCGCTCGGCCAGTGCCGCCACCGTGCTCGGTTTCTGCAGAATCATTCTGAAGATGAGAAACTGAGGCTCGCTTCCCTTCGCCGAGGCCATCACCTCGGAGACGGCCCCTTCCAGGTGATTGGGATCCGGGTAGAGGTCCCGCGAGAAGCGCAGAAAAGGCGTCTCACCCACGAGGGGCTGCGCGAATCCAAGCTGCATGCCCACACCCCGCGGCGAGAACTTCGCATAGGCTTCCTGCACCTGCAACGGCATATCCCCGTGAAACCCATTGATGACGAAACCGGTGATGGAATAGTCGAAGCGCGTGTAGTAATGCTGATTGTGCGCCACCCACAGGTCCAGCGCATCGGGCAGGCCGGAACCCAGGCGCTCGCCCGTGAGCAGGTTCGGGTTCAGATAGCCCGCGCCCGAATCCCCGCCGATGAACCAGTCCTGCGCCGTCCTCGTCGCAAACACGTGATCAAAAACGTAGGGCACGCGCTCCGACAGGTTTGGATTAAAAGCCCACGCCATGGGGATCGTGCCCCGCGCGGGATCGTCCCAGACCATCGAAATATTCCGCGACAGCCACGCGGACGAATCGTAGTCGCCCATATACACCAGCACGTAGGTCTTCGGCTCCAGCGGGCGTGGGGGAGGGGGCGTCTGAGTGTAGCGCTCCTTCAGTGGATAGTGCCGGTAGGCCGAGGCGTTCGCCAGGCCCGACTGCCCCAGCGCGTCGGCATCCATGATCGCGTTATACGATGAAACCAGCGCCGCATGTTCCCACTCCGTGGGCACGCCCCCGTGCTTGCCGCCCGCATTCCCATGGTCGGTATACTTCTGGTTCCACGGCGTGAACCCCGAAACCGTGGCCATCTTCGCAGCGCCATTCAGCGTCGCAAGCGACTTCAGGATCGCCGCAAACGTGGCCCGGTCCGTGCCTAGGGGCTGTGCGGGGTCGTCGTTCGGCGCTTCATCCGCCCAGGGGCTCAGGTCGAAGAAAAAGGCCCGATTGGCCACATAGTAGTCCTGATTCGCGAGCACAGCGTTGTCCAAATCGGGATAGTGAAAACCCGGCTCTTTCGGCCTCTGGGAAAAGGCATCCACGCAATAGGCCAGCAGCCCATCGTTGCAGCGGCCCGTGTCGAGATACTCCCGCTTCGCCCACAGGTACGCATCGCATTTCGCGCTGCCGGATTCATGGCCGTCAAAGCGATCCACCAGCGACAATTTCATCGGGAGCTTCGGCCCCCCGTTCACCACCTGCTCATAAAGCGCACTGCCCGCCCGCACCGGCAGCCAGCCCTCTACACCGCAGATCGTCGACGCCACGTTTGACGTCGCCGGCACCTTCGGGTCCCAGATCACCGCGCCGATCAACGCCTCGGGGAATTTTGCGAAGAGCGCCTCCAGCGTGTCGATCCAGAGAATCTCCCGCTCCTTCAGCCAGCCCCTCTGCAGAATCTCCAGCCAATAATCATCCACATTCACCGGACCCGCCTGCCCCGATCCACCCAGGAGTCGAATCGCCAATCGCGGCGAGTCCCGGTTCACCAGCCCCTGCAGCGAAGCCACCAGTTTCAGCGTGTCGTATTGCAGGACCGTATCGCCCCCACAGCGCTCCAACACGGGCGCCATGTCCAGATAAACCAGGGGTTCTGCAACTACCGGTGCGCAAAGAAGAAATAGGGCGGTGAAAAATCGATTCATGATGCGGTCCTGCGGTTTCCACAAAGGGAAGCCATGAAATGAGCGGCCCTGCGAGCGGCGACAAGAAGCTCACCGCGGGTCAGAGCAGGGGGAACGGGCGGACACCCGTGTGCCAAGAGCATAGCACTCCGGCGCGATTACAGACCAGTGGGCGACGTCTTCAAGTTCTGTAGCCGAATTTCCCGCCCGGACTTCTCCGCCTGTCTCTACCATGCAAGGACGTCAGTTATCAGCCTTCCGGCTTCTGCCGCGCCGTCTCTTCCTTCGCCGCCGCCTCCGCGAACAGCGCCTCAAAATCAGCCTCCTCGTAGAGCGGACGAATCTCAATCTCGCTCGGCCCCGGCATCGGGTTGGGGCAGCGCTTCACCCACGCCACCGCCTCGTCCATGTCTTTCACCTCCCACTGCCAGAACCCCGCCACCAGCTCCTTCGTCTCGATGAATGGACCGTCAATCACCGTGCGACTGGCGCCATCAAAGGCTACCCGCTTCGCGTGCGACGTGGGCTTCAGCCCCGCGCCCTCCCCCCGCATGATGCCCGCGGCGATAAGCGCCTGTTTGAACTTGTCCATCGCTTCAAACATCTCCATCTCCGGCAACACACCCGCCTCGCTGTCCGCCGTCGCTTTCACAAACACCATCACACGCATTCTT
>JBHEKR010000111.1:0-3686 GCA_041859365.1 Candidatus Hydrogenedentales bacterium | reverse complement strand
TTGCGTTGTGCGGGAGTCTCGGGCAGCTCGGTCTTGTGGACGCTGCTCCACACGCCGTTGTCGGTCTTGTAGGTGGAGTCGGTGCTGCGGAAGATGCCAGCGATACCGTAGTAGTCCTGGAGACCGATGGGGTCGAACTTGTGATCGTGACAGCGCACGCAGCCGAGTGTCTGGCCGAGGAAGGCGGTGCCGATCTTGCTGACTTGGTTGTCCACAAGGTCGTGCTCCATCTTGAGCTTATCGACGGCGACGATCTCGCCATCGCCGAGCACGAGGAAGCCGGTGGCGGTGATCATCTCGGCTTGCTTGGCGGGGTCGTGCCCATGCTTGGCCAGGAGGTCGCCAGCGACTTGCTCGCGGACGAACTGGCTGAATGGCTTGTCCTGGTTGAAGGCGTCGATGACCCAGTCGCGATAACGCCACATATCCCGGTGGCGGTCCGCTTCGTAGCCCTTCGTGTCCGCGTAGCGCGCGAGGTCGAGCCAGACCCGGGCCCAGCGCTCGCCATAACGCGGTGACGCCAGCAGCTTCTCCACCAGCTTTTCATAGGCAACGGGGCTTGGGTCGGCGGCGAAGGCCTCCACCTCCGCCGGTGTCGGCGGGAGGCCCGTCAGGTCGAGGTAAACCCGCCGGATCAACGTGTACTTGTCGGCTTCGGCCGTCGGCGCCAGCCCAGCGTCATCCAATCCCTTTGCGATGAAGAAGTCGATGGCGTTGCGGAGCCAGGTCTGCTGGGACGAAGTGGGGAGGGCGGCCTTGGCGGGCTTCACGAAGGCCCAGTGGGGCTCGTAGATTGCGCCTTCGGCGATCCACTGCTGCAACTTCGCCACCGTGGCCTCGTCCAGCGCCGGTCCCATCTGGATCGGGGGCATCCGGTCGTCCTCATCGTGCGTCAGGATGCGCATCATGAATTCGCCCTGGGTCGAATCCCCCGGCACGATGGCCTTCAGCCCGGGCTTGTACTCGCCCGTCGCGCCTTCAAAGGTGTCCAGGCGAAGTCCAGATTGCCGGGCCGCATCATCCGGGCCGTGGCACTTGAAGCACTTGCTGGCGAGAATTGGGCGGATATCTCGGCCGTAGGAAAGGGGCGCGGCAACGACCGGGTGGGTCAATCCGACCGCGAGGGAGGCTATAAGGACACAACGAATTTGATACGACATGACAAGAATACCTCACTAAACGGGGTACGGCACACTTGGTCCCCGGTGCCTCCAGACTACACCAAGGGCGGCAAAATTGCAAAAGCGGCCAGGGGCTGGCCAACTGGACTCAGCCTCTCATGCACGTATGCACAAGCGACTTAAGGGGGCGCCTTTGGACCTTCAGCGATGAGGCGAATAGTCCGGTGTCCAAGGGGTACTATACGGCGTAATATTTTGCTGCGGCAGCTAACGCGAAAGGACGACGGGAGCATGCACTATCTCATCAGAGAAGAATTCTGGGCGCTCGGCGATGACTTCAATATTCTGGACGAAAACCAGCAACCGGTCTTTCACATCGACGGCGCGGCCTTCTCGTGGGGCGACAAGCTCTCGTTTCAGGACATGCGCGAGAACGAACTGGCCTGCATAGACCAGAAACTTCTCTCCTTCATGCCTTGTTACGGCATCTATCGCAACGGGCAGCTCTTCGCCGAAGTTCATAAAGAGTTTTCCTGGTTCAGCAAACAGTTTTCACTGGAGGTGCCCGGACCCAACGACTACACCATCGAAGGCAGCTTCTGGGACCACGAATACACGTTTATCCGCGGGGGCCGAAACGTCGCGATTGTCACCCGCCGTCTATTCTCGTTGACCCACACGTACAGCGTGGAAATTCTGGAGGGAGAAGACGCCGTTTCGATTCTGGCAACGTGTATCGTGATCGACCAGGTGCTGCACGATGAGCGGAAGTGACGGGGCAGTGGCTGGGCCGTCGGTTTTTCCCACCCGCAAAACTTCGCGCTGGTATGAAGCGGCTCTGGCACTATATTTAACTTTGGGACTGGTTTTGGTGCTTTGTCCATTCATCGTTAGTTACTTGATTGATGATGCCCAGCCCGCGCCGATCTCGGCCTTGTTCCTGCAGTCCTTGATCATATTCCTCTTCGTGTTCTCGATTTCAGCCCCATCACTGTTCTGGCGCTGGCAGACCTTCAGGTTTGAACGCATAGCGATTGATGAATCTGGCTGTGGTTTTGTCGATATGTTTGGTAGAGGGCACCATCTACCATGGGAGCAGGTCACGGGGGTGCGCTAAAACGTATTCCTGGATGCGCTGATACTTGAGACCGGTGGCCGACGAGTTTCTGTGCCGAATTCTTTCGTGGAACCTGACCTTGTCGTGAAGTTTGTGCTGAAAAGGATTCCGGACTGCGCAACTCGTAGCGCCGTTGTGGAATTTCTTGACGGCGCTTTTTTACACGGCAGGATTGAAGCAACGGGGCCCTGGACGCACAGGTTCGTCTGCCATATTGCATACGTAAGATGGGGTGGAGAGACCCGGGTTCCGCGACTTTGACACAAGTGAGGAGGAGACACGGTGGCGTATTTGTGTAGTTGCTTCTTGGCGCAGTCAGTTCGATCCTGATGTTTTTTGTTGCATCTCGGAAGGCCGCTGGCGCGCAAAAGGCTCAGGTCTTCGTCGCGCCAAGTAGAGAGAGACGCGGACTCGGGCCATTAGTTGGACGGAACACCGCTGAATCGAAAAAGGACGTATCCGATGAGTATTGACTGCGAAGTCCCTGGCTTTCCCGTCGTGACTTGGGTGAATCCGACGCGATCTCAGCGTTCGTCTCACGGCTATGCGAGGTGATATTCTCGGGTATAATTCCAACTGAATGGGATGTGTATTTGACCCGGCGCACGCATGTGACACAAACGGTTGGGAGCACCGAAATTTGTTCCATTACGATTACTTTGGCCATTGGCACCGTTGGAAAAGAGAACCGGTGAACCACTTGGGTTGGGTTGCCGCCCATTCGTGCCACGAGGGTCGTCTTCCCTACACGGTCGTAGCCAGCGCCCCGTGCACAGGCAGCCACAGGTTCATTTCGGCAATCAAATTCCAGGGGGCTCAGATCACGTTGGCCATGCTGGATCACCGATACCGCGACTACCTGACGTGCCGGTTCGACGAGCGGGACAGCGGAAAGGTGTTTCTCAGTTCCGCGAGCTACCGGGAATACCGGGGCGATTGCGATTCGGTTGAACTCACCGAGGAATTCACCTTCGAGGAAAATGGCGCGGTCCACTTTGAGAAGCATCACGTCCAGGAGGGCGTCCTGGCCTTGCGCACCGGCAAAATGGATATCATCTGGAACTGGGAGCCCTATCCGGCCTTCGGGGATTACGATAGCATGCTGGAGATCAAGTGGGTGTGCGGCTTGGGGGGGATCTAAATCCAAGCTAATCCACCGGCTCAGCCGGTGAGAATTCATTTGGCCCTTCCGTTCCGCCGTTGTAAATGTTGGTGCGTGCACGAATAGCAGCAGGTACTTGGGAGGGTTTTCTATATCAGCCACGTAGTGGCGGCATATCGTAGCCCAGGGTGGAGCGAGGTACGGGCGGAACCCTGGGTATCGTCGAACAAAAAACTAAGCCCCAGCGGGGCGGCATAGCGAACAGGAGTGGACATTTCCGATCTCCTATTCCATCCCTGCGGGGTTCAAGAATGTTGGGCCAGTTGACCCAGGGCTCGCTCGTACC
>JBHEKR010000478.1:0-15631 GCA_041859365.1 Candidatus Hydrogenedentales bacterium | reverse complement strand
AAATCCGCGCGATGCAAGCCCTGCTCGATACCGTTGAATAATCCGACCCATTTTTCGGTCGGGGTGTGGCCTAGCCCGGCTTAAGGCGCTCGCCTGGGGGGCGAGAGATCGAAGGTTCGAATCCTTTCACCCCGACCATTTTGGTTGCCCCCTCCACCCTCTTCAGTGATTGCTGAAGAGGGTTTTCTGTTTCTGTTGACGCTGCCCTCGCCGCGCTATTCCACCGTCACGTGGGGCCGGAGAGTTTCCAGGCGCTTCTCCCCAATTCCCTGGACGTACTGAAGATCGTCCACCTGGGTAAAGGGCTGGGTCTCGCGGAAGCGCATGATCTTCTCGGCGGTCTTCTCCCCCACGCCCGGCAAGGTTTCCAATTCGACCTGGGTTGCCGTATTGATATTGACCTTGCTGGGTGTCGCAGGTGTACTTCCCCCGGCTGCCACTGCTCCAGGGCCAGTGATTGCCGGGGCCTCCGTCCAGCCGGAACGCGTGTAATTCTGCGGATTCAGGTCCGAAGCGCCGGGCAAGGGCGCGCGGCCCGTTTGCTGGCGGTACGGTATGGAAAGTACACTTCCGTCAACGAGCACGGCGGCAATATTGATGTCGCGAATTTCGGCACTTTCCAGTGCGCCTCCGGCTTTCTTTATTGCATCCAGTACCCGTGCATCCCCGGAAAAACTGTACACGCCCGGCGCGGTCACAGCCCCCTGAACCTCAACCATGACAGCGACCATCGGCTGCAGCGGTGGAGTCGGGATCGCCTCCGGCACGGGCGTGGCGGTTTCGAGCGAAGTTTGGTCCGCCACCGTGGCCCTCTCGTTTTCACCACGCGCTGGCGCCAGGCTGGGCTCAAGAGCACCACCACGCGACATCCACAACGCCGCGATTCCCGCCACCGCAACCCCAATCGTGGCGATGACGACAGTCACCATCTTTCTGTTCACAATCTGCCCTCTCGATGTATCAATCCCGTCGCGCCGTCTCCAGCACGCGTCGTATGGCCGTGGTCAACTGGGAGGCCAGCACGGGCTTGGGCACGATTTCTTCAATACCGGCCTCACGCGCCGTCTCTTCGCTTATTTCGCTGCTGAACCCTGTAAACAAAATAATGGGAATATCGGGGCGAACCTTGCGCAGGCGCCGGGCCAGGCTGTCGCCGGTCATGAGGGGCATGTGCTGATCGGTAATCACGAGATCGTAGGCTGAAGGATCGCGCTTGAAATCGGCCAACGCCACCTCGGGATCACCCGTACTGTGGACCCGATAGCCCAGAGGAGTCAGGGAACGTTGGCAGAAGCGGCGAATCGCTCGTTCGTCATCCACCACAAGTATGGATTCCCGACCGGAAGCCGGGATGTCCACGGCATCGATCTCGCCATCTTCGGTCGTGGCGATACGCGGCAGATAGGTGTGAAACTCCGTGCCATGGCCGAGAATACTGTCCACAAATACGGCGCCGCCGTGATCGGCCACGATGCCGTACACCATGGCAAGGCCCATGCCGGTGCCCTCACCAGGCCCTTTGGTCGTGTAGAAGGGATCAAAGATTCGGCGCATGTGGACCGGTTCAATGCCGCGGCCCTTATCCGCCACGGTAAGCTTTACGTAGGGACCGGGATGAAGTTTGGGGTGGGCTGCGGCGAATCGTCGGGTAATCTCCACATTCTCGAGGCGCACCTCCAGGGTGCCGCCCTTCTCCGACATGGCCTGGACCCCATTGGTGCAGTAGTTCATGACGACCTGGTGCATCTGGGTCGGATTCGCCCGCACCATGCCGGATTCAGTGTCCACACTGTCGATGATATTAATCGACGTTGGGATGGAGGCCCGCAGCAGGCTGAGAGCCTCCCTGACCACGGCGTGGAGGTACACCGGGGTGTGCTCCTCCCCGGTCTGTCGGCTGAAGGCCAGAATCTGCTTGACGAGATCTTTCGCCCGATGGGCCGCGCGAAGGGATTCTTCCAGATCCTCGACCACCTCGGGCGGACCGGTCAGCTCCTGAATGGACAGATCGGTTAGGCCGATAATGGCCGCAAGAATATTGTTGAAATCGTGGGCGATCCCGCCGGCCAGTACGCCCAGACTTTCGAGCCGCTTGGAGTGCTGGATTTCCTGCTCCATGATCCGCTCATCCTGCTCCGCCCGCACGCGATCGGTCACATCCTTGACCGTGCCGAAGATACTCTGGGGCTCGCCGGATTCTCCGGGCACGACGATGCCGAGATCCTCTACATGGCGGTACTCGCCCGAGGCATGGCGGATTCGGTACTTCATGTGAAACTCGCCGAGGGTCGAGGCCGCTTGGGCAATGCGGTGGAGGAGTTCTTTTCGATCGTCGGGATGGATGAGGGCGAGGCAGGCCTCCCGGCTCATAGACTCCATAGTCTCGATGGAGAGGCCGGTTATCTGGTGCGTGGCCCCGCTCATGCGGAGTTTCTCGGTTGGTATAGTGTACTCGTACATCACCTGTCCGGTCTGCATGGCATAGGTGCGGTAGACGCCGTCGAGATCGCCCTCAGGCGCGCCAGCCTCCCCCCGGGGGCGAAAATGGACTACAAATATGATGTAGGGCTGGCGGGAAAAAGAAAAGTGCCGGGCCGTAATTGCCGCCGGAAGTTTCTGTCCATCGCGCGTCACCAAAATCGTTTCAATATAAAATTGCTTCTCTACCGTAAGGGTACGAAGTCGCGCATTCATCGCCCTGATGTGGTGGGGATCCACCAGATCTTTGGGGAGCATGGCGAGGATTTCTTCCCGTGGGTAATTCAACGCGTGGCAGAGCTGGCTATTGACTTCAACGATGTGGTCGCCATCCTTGTCGGCACCGAGGGCGACCGTGCAGACCCCATCGATACACGCGTTGAACAGAAGCCGGAAACGCTCATCGCTCTCGTAAAGATCGTGACTCCGCTCCTCGACGACCGCGGCCAGCACCCGGTTGGCCTGTTGCAGCCCCGGCGCACGCGTGGATATGGAAAGCATACGGGCGACGCGGCCGAAGAGTTCCGCCTCGCGAAGCGGTCGCAGCATGAAGTCATCGCGAGAATTCCCGAGTAGAGTCCCCCAGGCGCCGGGGTCCGTTCCGCGGGCGAGCACCCAGAGCACCGGCACGGCGGATCGCGTCTCGCGGAGCTTTTCCACCAGCGTTTCCGGCGAAAAAGACGCCTTACAGAAATCTTCATCGATAACCAGGCATTGGCTCGCGACGCCTTGCAGCATATCCAGGAGCGCGTCCATCGAATCCGCACGCTGCATGACGACATCAGGCATTTTTGCCGTCAGGATGCGATAGAGGCTCTTTGGTCGCTCCCCTTTTCCTTCGGCAACAATGACGGCTGGCTGTACCATGGGCTCTCCCGAGACACTCCCGGCCCGCATGCACGATCGCGCGGACTGATGAACCTGAGCCGATAGTGTAGCAATGACGGCGTCCCGATTTCAGTTTTTCCGGCGGGGTCTGTCGTGATGTTGCGCGCGCTTCTGTGTTATAATGCACGCGGCAGAAGCTGAGTCGAAACGTGCGCAACGTGCATTTCACCTTAAGGAGTAAATCGATGCCCCCGATATATGATCCCGAACAAGTCCGTCCAATGTGGGAAGAACTGGCCAACGTGGGCGTACGCCCCCTGACCACCCCCGAAGCTGTTGATGAAGTCCTGACGAAGTCGTCGGGCACGGTGCTGTGTGTCGTCAACTCTGTGTGCGGTTGCGCGGCCGGTGGCGCCCGTCCAGGCGTGACCCTGGCCCTGCAGGGCGATGTGATCCCCGACGAACTCGTCACGGTATTTGCGGGTATGGATCAGGAAGCCGTGGCCAAGGCCCGCGGTTACATGACGGGGATCGCCCCGTCCTCGCCCTGCATCGCCCTCTTCAAGGATGGCGCGCCGATCCACGTGCTGGAACGCCGCCATATCGAACGGATGAATGCCATGGACATCGCGAACAATCTGACCGAAGTGTTCAAGCAAACCTGCAGCCGCAAGGGTCCCTCCGTGCCGCCCGAGGTATTCGACGCCAACGAGCACGTGGAAGTCTGCGGATCCACCATCAGCCCCTACCAGGGCAACTGAGTAGACCGGCCCCAGCCGGTGTGTACGCCTGAAAGTATTCGCGCGGTTGTGGCTTGTTCACAACCGCGCTTTTTCTTGCGCGCCGACCCCGGCTGCAAACATGCCCGGGTCGGCGCCTTTACCAGAGGGTAGTTCTAATTATGCATTCAGGATCTGCAAACCTGTTTCGCGGGGCGTGCATTCTGTGCGGCCTCGCCGTCGGCCTGGGAGCCTTTGGAGCCCACGGCCTGAAGGAACGCCTCACCCCGGAGATGTTGACCATCTTCGAAGTGGGCGTCCGCTATCAGTTCTATCACGGGCTGGCATTGCTGGCCCTGACCCTGGCCCCCGGACGTCTCTGGGGCAGCCCTTGGGCCGTGCGCGCCTGCTGGGCATGGATCGTGGGTATCGCCGTATTTTCCGGAAGCCTCTATGTCCTGTCGATGACCGGCATACGCTGGCTGGGCGCGATTACGCCCATCGGCGGTGTGGCCTTTATCCTGGGGTGGATCTTCGCCATGCTCGGAGCACGGCAGCTCAACGCGGAATGAAAACTTGTAGATGAATCGTCCAGCGGAGCACGGACTTTCCAGCCCGTCAGTTTCGTGCGACTCCATCGCACGATACGCGGAAAAGAAGACCCGCGCTCCCGGTTGGCGGCTTAGCCCTTCGAATCGCGCAGCACGACCAGCAGCATCTTCAGCGGGGTGGTCGCCGTAATGCTGTGACGCAAATTGGGTGGCATCCGAATCCAATCCCCCGCCCCTACGTGGTGGGCATCATCGTTCAGGGTGATGTCGGCTTCCCCTTCCAGTATCTGGAGCAGCGCCTCCATCGTGGTGGTGTGCTCGGACATCTCCTGCCCCGCACTCAAACCAAAAAGCGTGGCGCGAAGATGCGCGTCGGTGGAAATGGGTTTGCTGAGGATTCCGTCTTCGGGAATGGAGACCTGCGAGGGCAAGTCCGCAATCAGGGTATAGGCTTCATTCATGAGGTGGTCTCCTTTGCGACGGGTGCGGGAGTGCGCCAGTCCATTTATTGTATTCATAATACATCTTTAATAACGACCTCAATCACGCGATTATTCCCATGATGTACGCTGGACCGAGTAGACCTCACCCCGACCCTGTGCTATATTCAGCGCCGTGCCCGTGCCGTGCGGGCGAAGAGATGAGAGGAAGTGGGCATGTCGGGAATGCATCCAGCCGATTTGGCGGTGTTAATCGTTTACCTCGCAGGCGTTACGATACTCGGAATCTGGGCGGGGCGCGGCAGCAAATCCACGGGTGAGTTCTTCATGCCGCGCAAGTTCGGAAAGCTCATGATGCTGATGAACGCCTTCGGCACGGGCACCGCCTCGGATCAGGCCGTGAGCGTAGCCTCGGGAACGGCGCGGACAGGGCTTTCCGGCATCTGGTACCAATGGGCGTGGCTCTTCGTCACCCCCTTTTACTGGCTCATCGCCCCCCTCTTCCGTCGCTTTCGTGCGGTAACCACGGCGGACGTATACGCCTTGCGCTTCGACCGGAGTGTGGCGGGTCTCTTTGCGGTGGTGGGTATTTTCAGCCTGACCGTTAAGACTGGCGTGCTGCTCAAGGGCACGGGTGCGCTGATCGAGGCGTGTACGGGCGAGGCGGTCAACGCCTATGCGGCCATTCTGATCACCGCCTTCCTCTTCGTGCTCTACGGCACAGCGGGCGGATTGGCGGGAGCCATTGTGACCGATGCGGTACAGGGTACCCTGACCGTTATATTCTCCTTCATGCTCCTGCCCTTCGTAATGCATGCGGCGGGCGGTATCGAAGGGATTAAGGCGACCATAAACGATCCGAGCATGCTTTCCCTCGTGGCTCCCGGCAAGGTGACCCTCTTCTTCGTTGTCATGATGGGGATCCAGGCGCTCGTCGGAATCGTCGCCCAACCCTTTATCATGGGTATCTGCGGGTCGGGGAAGACGGAATATGAAGGCCGCGTGGGGATGATGTTCGGTAATTTCCTCAAGCGCGCCTGCACCATCGCCTGGTGCGTCACGGCCATCGCCGGGGTCGCGTGGTACATGAACAATGGCACGGCGTTGAAAGATATCGACGCGGACAAGCTCTATGGAAACCTGGCCCAGGCTTTCCTGCCTGAATTGTTGCCGGGGGCCTTGGGACTCTTCGTAGCGGCGATGCTGGCTGGGGTCATGAGCTCCTGCGACGCCTATATGCTCTCCAGCGCGGCGCTTTTCACGCAAAACATCTACCGGCCACTCGTCGCGAATCGCCAGGATAGCCACTACCTCCTCGTGGGCCGCATCACCAGCGTGATCGTCGTGATTGGTGGCATTCTCTTCGCCTTCTGGGTCCCCAACGTCATTAAGGCGCTGGAAATATGGTTCATGATCGCGCCTATGATGGGCATCGCCTTCTGGATCGGCCTCGTCTGGCGTCCCTTCACCGCAATGGGCGCCTGGGCAAGCACGCTGACCGGGTTCACGGTCTGGTGGCTCACCACCCTGCCCGGCGTCGTTTCCTGGGTGGAATCCCTTCCCCAAAGCGAGACCTGGCGTCTGGTATGGGTCGAGAACGGCAAAGCGGGAATCTACCTGCCCTGGCAGATCCTCGCCTACTTATCTGCCGCAACGACCATCGGCTTCGTTGCCAGCGCCCTCTCGGCCCCCGTGCCTTCCAAACGGCTCGACCGTTTTTATCGGCTGATAAGGACGCCTGTACAACCTGGAGAAAAAATCATTGCGGCGTGTGCGGTTCCTGTGGAGTCCGAAGGAGGCGAGCGGGCGGTATTCTTTCGGGGTTATGGCTTCGACCTGCCTTCGCTCAGCCGCGAATCCGTAGTGGGCTTCCTCGTGGGCTGGGCGTGCGTCGGTCTCATGATCGTTGGTTTCTGGTACCTCTGGCAATAGAGTCCCCTTCCCGGAAAGATCGATCTTGCATTCTCAACACCATTTCCCTATAATTCCGCTAGGAATTATATACCATGTTCTCCTCCAAAGCACGATATGGCCTCCGGGCCCTGGCGGTACTCGCCCGGCATTATGCCGACGAAGCCTATGTCTCGGTGGAAGATATTGTGGCGGCGGAGCCGATTCCGCCGAAGTTCCTGGAAAGCATTCTGACGGAACTCCGAAAGGAAGGCTTGTTGCTGAGCCGACGAGGCCCCGCCGGTGGCTACCGACTCGCCCGGGCTCCGAGGGACATATCCCTGGCGGCGGTGGTTCGGACGCTCGATGGCGCCTTTGCGCCAACGACATGCGCGCGCCTTCGCAATCCGGTGTGTTGTGAAGGCTGCACCAATATGGAAAGTTGCGCGATTCGCCCCTTTGCACGGCGCGTGCGCGATGAGATGGCGAAGGTGTTGGAGGGACAGACCATACATGACCTTGCTGAAGATACAGCCCACAAACCTGACTCTTCGTATACCATACACGAACACTAATTCCTGAACCATTGACGAAACTTTCCCGCCCCCCGACGGGGTCGACTGGAAAACCCACGAGGGTATCCACGCATGTACCGTAATCAGAACCAGCGAACTTATCCGCGCCCATCCTCAATTCATCAATTCCCCCAGGTTGGAGAAAACTGAGCCATGGGATGGGAAGCCTTGCTGACGATTATTGTGGTGGTGGGCGTACTGACCGCCCTGATCCGAAATGCGGCCTCGCCCGTGGTGGTGATGTTCTCCGCCATTGGTGTATTAATGACGGCCCAGGCCCTGACCGGTACGGCAAAACTTCCGACGGCCGACGATGCGGTTGCGGGCTTTGGAAACTCCGGCCTCATGACGGTGGGATTTCTCTTTGTCGTCGTGGCGGGGCTCGTTTATACCGGCGCGCTGGATCGGGTCGTCAGCCCGCTGCTAGGTCGTCCCACCAGCGTATTTCAAGCCCAGATCCGGCTCCTGCCCATGGTTTCGGGGCTGAGCGGCTTCCTGAACAACACGCCGCTGGTAGCCATGTTTATCCCGATTGTCAAAGACTTGAGCAAGCGTACCGGCATTCCCGCGTCTAAATTGTTGCTGCCCCTATCCTATGCCACCATATTCGGCGGCACCTGCACGATCATCGGCACGAGTACCAACCTCGTGGTCAACGGGCTGGTGGCGGCATCGCCGGACCTCACCCCCATCGGCTTTTTCGAGATCGGGTGGGTCGGCGTTCCGGTGGCGGTGCTGGGGCTAATCTACGTCTTCGTCTTCTCCGACCGACTTCTGCCTGCGCGAGAAGCAGCGATCACTTTTGGCGACGATCCGCGGCGCTATACCGCGGAGGTGCTCGTTGCGGCGGGCGGGCCGATGGTGGGCAAGTCTATCGAGAAGGCCGGGCTGCGTCACCTTCCCGGATTGTTCCTCGCCGAAATCATTCGGGGTGGTCGCGTGATTCCGGCGGTGGGCCCCGAAGAAGTCCTTGAGGCTGATGACGGGCTGGTGTTTGTCGGCATTTTGGAATCGGTTACCGATCTTCACCGCATGCCCGGCATTCTCCCGGCGACCAAGGAAATTTTCAAACTTCAAGCCCCGCGTGACCAGCGCTGCCTTGTGGAAGCTGTAATTTCGCCTTCGTGCCCGCTGGCGGGCAAGAGCATTCGCGAAGGTCGATTCCGCGAACATTATGAAGCCGCCGTGCTTGCGGTGGCCCGGAGCGGCGATCGCCTCAAGGGACGGCTGGGCGATATCGTCTTACAGGCGGGCGACACGCTATTGCTGGAAAGCCATGCATCTTTTCCGGAGCGCTACGCGAATACGCGGGATTTCTACCTGGTGAGCAGTATCGAGGATTCCGTGCCGCGACGCCACCACCGCGCGTGGATTGCGATCCTCATTCTGCTTGGCATGATCGGCCTCGCCTCCTTCGAGATTATGTCCATGCTCAATGCATCGCTGATTGCGGCGGGTTTGATGCTCTTCACGGGTTGCTGCACAGGCGAAGAAGCACGCCGGAGCATCGAGTGGTCCGTGTTGCTCGTCATCGGGGGCGCACTGGGACTCGGCCTGGCCCTGGAGCAGAGCGGCGCGGCGAAGTCCGTGGCGGAAAACTTGATCGGCCTGGCCGGTGGTTCGCCCTGGATGGTGCTTTTTATTGTGGTGGCCGTGACCTCTCTGGTCACCGAACTCATCACCAACAACGCCGCGGCGGTGCTAATCTTCCCCATTACCATGTCCGCCGTGGAAACGCTGGATGTCAATCCGACCCCATTCATCGTGGCCATCATGCTGGCGGCCTCGGCGAGTTTTGCGACCCCCTTCGGCTACCAAACCAACCTGATGGTTTATGGCCCCGGCGGCTACTGCTTCTCCGACTATCTCAAACTTGGGGTTCCGCTGAATCTCCTGGTTCTGATTGTGGTAACAGCCATCGCGCCGCTGGTCTGGGGATTTTAGAGTTTAGGAAGAGGTCGGCGGCGAATTGCGTGGTGAGACGTGCGTTGATAAGATACGCGCCATGAATGCGCCGCGCCTCAACATCTCCCCTTTTCTCGCCGAGCACATGGCCTATGACAAATTTGCCCGGCGCTCGGTGCGGGTGCTGATTCTGGAGAGCCACTACTGGATCGATCAGGCCTGCGCGGCGGCGGCGGAACGTCTCGGCTGGCAGGTGGCGCGGGCACGGGTGACCATGCAGGGTCACATGTCGCGGGAATTGCTCCAGGGCTTTTTCCAGACGCTCGTAGAAGTGCGCCCCGACTTTGTGCTGTCCATCAACCTGAGCGGCATGGACGTGGACGGAATGCTGGCCCGCTTTTTTGCAGACCTGAAAGTCCCCCACGCCACATGGTTTGTCGATGATCCCCGGACCATCCTGATGGGCCGGACGGATTTCGCATCGGACTACGCCGTGGCTTTGACTTGGGAGGCCACCTATATTGATTATCTGTCCCAGTGTGGCTTTGCCGCCGTGAAAACGCTGCCCTTGGCCCTGGACGAGAGCGTATTTTTGATTCCGTCAGGTGGGGAGTCATTTGACCCGCCCGCCTTTGTCGCCCACTCCATGGTGGACTACTCGGAACGAGAGTGGGAAGCGGTACGCTCCCGCCCCGCGCTGTTGGCGGCGGTCAACGCGGCCTTCGAATCAGGTAGGGTGAACCGGGCCTGCTTCGGCGAGGGTGTGGAGGCGGTGCTGGGGGCGGCGGCGGCCCAATTCGACGCGGAAGACCTGCGTCGCGCGGAACTGGTCTTCTTCATCGAAGGGACACGCCGACTTCGGCGGGAACTAGTGGAAACACTCGCCCCGGAGGGGCTGGTGGTACGGGGAGACGATGCCTGGCGGTCAATTACGCCGAACTGGGGCCCGGGACTCAGCTACACCGAAGAGCTTGCCCCCTTTTATCGCGATTGCGTGGTAAACGTGAACTCCACCAGCATCCAGATGGCCACGGCGGTCAATCAGCGCGTCTTCGACTGCCCCGGTGCGGGAGGCTTTCTATTGACGGACAACCAGGCGTCGCTGACGGAGTTATTCGACGTGGAGTCCGAGGTGGCGGTGTACAACACGCTGGAGGAAGCGCGGGAACAGTTGCGCTGGTTTGTCGAGCGGCCCGAGGCGCGAAAAGAGATCGCGGCGCGAGCGCGCAAGCGGATTCTGGGGCAACACACCTATCGCCACCGGCTGGAGGAAATGGTGGGGCTGTTGAAGGGGCATTACGCAGGGTAAGAAGCACACGCCCATTCAGGGCGACACTAAACCAATCAGGCGTGCCACACGAATGCCAGGAACGAGTATTCGTGTGACACGTCTGATCATTGAAATCGCTGCGAAGTTCAGGGGGCCCACTCGCTTCGATTCTTTGTGGGTACAGTTTCCGTTTGGGCCCTCGTCATGGCTTCGTTTTCGAAGTCGCGTGCCAATCGGCGACTGTCCCTCTACGCGTAGATCTCGCCGCCTTTTTCCTTGAACTCCGCCGCCTTGGACTGCATACCTTCTTCGAGGGCCGCGGATTCGTCAGCCAGGCCGAGCTTCGCCGCGTAGTCGCGGACCTGCTGGGTGATTTCCATGGAGCAGAACTTGGGTCCGCACATGGAGCAGAAATGGGCGATTTTCGCGCCTTCGGCGGGCAGGGTTTCGTCGTGGAAGCTCTTGGCCTTCTCGGGGTCCAGCGAAAGGTTGAACTGGTCCTCCCAGCGGAACTCGAAGCGGGCCTTGCGCAGGGCGTTGGCCCGGATCTGCGCGCCGGGGTGGCCCTTGGCCAGGTCGGCGGCGTGGGCGGCGATCTTGTAGGTCACCACGCCCTCGCGCACATCGTCCTTATTCGGCAGGCCGAGGTGTTCCTTCGGCGTCACGTAGCAGAGCATGGCGGTGCCGTACCACCCGATCATGGCGGCGCCGATGCCGGAGGTGATGTGGTCGTAGCCGGGGGCAATGTCGGTGGTCAGCGGGCCGAGGGTGTAGAAGGGGGCTTCGCCGCACCACTCCAACTGCTTCTCCATGTTTTCCTTGATCATGTGCATGGGGACGTGGCCGGGACCTTCGTTCATCACCTGCACATCCTTCGCCCAGGCGCGTTGCGTCAGTTCGCCCTGCACCTTGAGCTCGCCGAACTGGGCCTCGTCGTTCGCGTCATAGAGCGAACCCGGACGCAGCCCGTCGCCGATGGAGAAGCTGATGTCGTAGGCCGCCATGATGTCGCAGATGTCGTCCCAGTGGGTATAGAGGAAATTTTCCTTGTGGTGGGCCAGGCACCACTTCGCCATGATGGAGCCGCCGCGGCTCACGATGCCCGTCATGCGCTTGGCCGTCAGCGGCACGAAGCGCAGGAGCACACCGGCATGGATCGTGAAGTAGTCGACGCCCTGCTCCGCCTGCTCGATGAGTGTGTCGCGGAAGAGGTCCCACGTGAGGTCCTCCGGCGCGCCGCCCACCTTCTCCAGGGCCTGATAGATTGGCACGGTGCCGATGGGCACGGGCGAATTGCGCAGAATCCATTCCCGGGTCTCGTGGATGTTCTTGCCGGTGCTGAGGTCCATCACGGTGTCCGTGCCCCAGCGAATGGACCACACCATCTTCTCCACTTCTTCTTCGATGGAGCTGGTGACGGCGGAGTTGCCGATGTTCGCGTTGATCTTCACCAGGAAGTTGCGCCCGATGATCATGGGCTCCCGCTCGGGGTGGTTGATGTTCGCGGGGATGATCGCGCGGCCACGGGCCACTTCATCGCGGACGAATTCGGGCGTGATCGACTTGGGCGTGTTCGCGCCCCAGTTCTGGCCGGGGTGCTGCTGCTTGAGCATCTCCAGGGCCAGTTCGTGGCGCTCGTTCTCGCGAATCGCGATGTATTCCATCTCCGGCGTGATGATGCCGCGCCGGGCATAGTGCATCTGCGTGACGCACTGGCCCGCTCTCGCCTTCAGGGGCTTGCGCGAGCGGTGGAAGCGCAGATTCTCCAGGGCGGGATCCTGTTCGCGCTTCAGGCCGTAGAGGCTGGTGATGGAGGGCAACTCCTCCACATCACCGCGCTCCAGGATCCACTTCAGGCGCACGGGCTCAAGACCCTTGCGCACGTCGATGTCGATATCGGGATCGGAATAGGGCCCGGAGGTGTCATAGACCGTCACCGGCGGATTCAGCCCCGCCACGCCGTTGTTGCGCCCCGCTTCCGTGGCCGAAAGTGTGATTTCGCGCATGGGCACCTGAATCGAAGGATCGGAGCCTTCCACATAGATCTTTTTCGAGTTCGGGAAAGGCTTCCGCGTGATACGGGCCTCTTCCTGGCCTTCGGCGAAAACCTGATAGTCAGTGGGCGAAACAGCCATGGGGGGAACCTCCGGATTCGGGTATGCGTAAACGCTACAGGGCGGCTGAGTTAGCGGCCGGCGGGCGTGTGCGTGCGGTACTGAAACAAAAGGGCGGGACAGGGTATTCCACCGCAGCCCGGCCTGGGACCCTAATGATGGCACTCGGCGGGCCGGAGAGTCAATGTTTATGGGGATTTTGAAGGACACCCTCGTTCCCAAGCTCCGCTTGGGAATGCAGATACAGGAGCTCCGCTCCGCAGCCGCGCCGCTGTGGGACACATGCTTCGGGTTCGCGACCTACACCACTAACAACATGAAAACGACCATCGGATTCGCCGACCCAATTGCGAAGCAGAGATTCGGGGACTGTAGTCCCAAGCGGAGCTTGGGAACGAGCCACGGAATCCTGATGATATTGGCCGCACCATTGGGCCCACTGCTACTCGCCATGGGTCTCGACTATTTATGGCTCGGCAAGACACTGACGGAGTCCCTCCTACACTGGAGTTCTTCTGCGTTGGGGGCTCCCCTGGGAATACTCACAGCCTTCCTGATCGTCGGATTTTTTCGTCGCTGGCGCGCAGGCAAGGCGAAGCAGTCCCCGGAATCGGACCACACTGCGTAAGAGTCCTCGTTCGCAAGAGCCAAAGTTGCGCGCCTCGATTCATCAATGGTGACTAGACATTAAGAAACGTGCCACGCGATTGCGAGGTACGAGCATTCGTGTGCCCGTCGCGGTCATCACTGGGGCTTCCAAGTGAGTCCTGACGGAACGTCTTGTTCTTGGAAGAAGGAATCCAGACCCGCCGCTCAATCTGGAGGCCCTTTGCGGCATCGCGTTTGGCTGACAACCAGCACACGAATGCTCGTACCTCGCAATCGTGTGGCACGCCTAACCACTAAATTCACCAATTCAACCCCCAGCACACGCTCTCAAAAGATCCTCAACTGCCCTCGGTCGGCGCAGCCTGAACCGCGTAGCCCTCCGGCATTTTCAGCGTTCCCGCCGACGCTTTCCTGAGAATATCCCCCGCTTCGCTATAGGGGAACTTCGGCCCTTTCAACCGAACCATGCCCTCGACGTGTCCGTCCATATAGAGCACATTGCCATAGGCCAATGCCGATGGCAAGCAGGCGCGGGGATGTGAAGCATCCTCGTGCAACACGACGATTTTCGCTTTCAAGTGCTCAAACATGGACGGGTTTCCGATATCCCGTGAATAGAATCGCTGGACTCCTTCTCGCAGGTAGGCAATCGACGAACCATACGGCAGACGCAATTGCTTACCGCTTGGGTATTGCAAGTCCCAGGAAGTTTCCACGCCCGTCAGTTCGCCGGTCTCGAGTTTTTTGATCTGGCTCAGCACAACGAGGCGAAACCGCATATCATGGATGTGGGGGGTATAAACATCGACCACGCGAACGTATCGCGCAACCCCCTTGGTGTCTTCCACGGATACGAAATCTTCCGGTTCCGCCTTCTCCGTGCGCTCCCAATCACCAAAGGTCATATCGGACAAGGCCCAGCCATAGTAATAGTAAGGCGACCCGAGCACTTCACAAGGGTCCACTGCGCCGTTGCTGCTGAAGCCTTCCACGCGTTCCCACCGGGGATTGCCTGTCCTGCCCTCGTCCCAGACTTCCACCGACGTCTTGCCGTGCTCGAAGGAAGGGCAGACAAACAGGTTATGATCGGACAGATACTCAGGGAAAACGGCGGCGAAGTCCATGGCGCCGCTGAAGGGTTGGATGACCCCGTTGCAGTCCTTCGTCTTCACGGGGGGAAACATCTCACCCTTGGACTCGGCGGTATACATGCCCATCGCCTGACCGATCTCTTTGAGATTCGCCTGACACGACCGATAACGACGCTCCTCCGCCAGGCGAGGCCACAGTCCCACCGAAAGCAGCAAAAGCATGGTCGCGAGAGCCATCAGGACGCAAAACTCCCTGCGCGAGAGTTTTCGCCCCCTGATTCCCTGTTTATTGAGACGCATCATCATTTATCCCCGCAACACAGCGTATCACGGCTCAATTGTCCCACACGATTGCGAGGCACGACCACAATCCGGCCATCGCTTTCATATTTCGTCAGGTCAATAGTGACACGACACTCCTCAGCACCACGAAGATGCCCCTGCCAACCCAGAACAGGACCTCGGCCAAGTCGCCAAGTAGCCAGGTATTCCACCACCAGTCCCACAAACACCCCCGTGCCTCGTTCCGCTCTCGTCGCTTGCCTTCGCGCTCCCAGCCCAGGGATGCCTCGGAACGGTAACCGCATACGTCGCAATCGTCCACCACCCAGACATGCCGTGCGCCGCACTGGGGACAGCGGAATCCTTGACTGCTGCTCAGGGCCATTGCACGATCTCACCTGTGCGAAGTAAAAAGGGCACACTTTCGGGCACCCGATGAACTTTTGAACTGGGCACAGCGGCCTCGCCGGAGTAATTGATGCG
Organism: Candidatus Hydrogenedentales bacterium; assembly: GCA_041859365.1. Classification (GTDB taxonomy): domain Bacteria; phylum Hydrogenedentota; class Hydrogenedentia; order Hydrogenedentales; family JAEUWI01; genus JAEUWI01. The sequence continues at coordinate 396 of JBHEKR010000478.1, read as the reverse complement.
GCTCATGGAACGGCGTTCCTCCACCGCGTATACCGCGCGCCACAGCCGTTTATTCGAAGAGCCAGGGGATAAATTCAGTCCTCGGCAACCGGCTTGGTGGCTTTCTTCTTCGCCGGTTTGGCGGGGGCTTCGCTTTCGGTCTTGGGTGTCTTCGGAGCCTTGGCGGGCTTTTCAGCCTTCTCGGCTTTGGCGGGCTTCTCCGCGCGGACCTTCTTCTCGGCCTTGGCCGGCGCGGGTTCCTCGGCGGCGCAGTACAGGCTCTTGGCCGCTTCAAGCAGCGCGCCCAGCTTCACTTGACCCAATTCGCTCGTGTCCGCACCCGCCTTGCCGGCCTTCTTCACGAAGCTTTCCCAGCCCTCGTGGTCCCATTCACCCTTGCGCTTGATGACGAAATCC
>JBHEKR010000474.1:0-5781 GCA_041859365.1 Candidatus Hydrogenedentales bacterium | reverse complement strand
AATGATTTCAGCACCTGCATGCGCGCCTATTTGAATGGCCTGTCCTTCGTGGGCATGCGCGCTGAGGATCTCTTGCAGACGGCGGCATGGTGGACGCAGACCGCGGGCGCACCCACCGATTTACGCGTCATCGGCGAGACCACCGTCCCCGCGCTCCACGCCGTGGCGCTGAAGCCCGAACTGTTCACCCATGTCACACTGTACGGTGGTATCCCCACGTGGCAGGCGGTGGTGGAAACGGCCACGCCGAAGGATCAATTGATCAACACAGTGCACAATGCGCTGGCCTTTTACGATCTGGACAATTTGCAGGCACTGTTGCCGCCGGAGAAGTTGACGGTGGTGGATGCGGCGGTGCCCGTGTTCTGACGATTCAGAGGCACATCAAGGCTTTGACCACAAAGAACGCAAAGAGCACATAGAAAATGCATGTTCGTTCACACCAATGCCTTTGCGCCTTAGCGACTTTGCGTGAGCCCGTCTAAATCGGCCACGCTAAGGCGCTAAGGCGCAATAGAAAAAGCGTCGGGATTTCTCGAGGCATATGGACACCGATATTTACGGTCCTGCCGATTTTGCAACGCGTGCCTTTGAGCTCTTTGCGTTCTTCGTGGTTGCCAGTCTTTTTTTCACACCAATAAGGAGTCGGGAATGAATCGCTGTACAGATCGCGTAACGAAAATGGCATCGGCGCTGTTGGTCATGGCCCTGTTGCAGGCGGTCTACGCCGAGCAGAATGGCTTTATCCAGTCTCACGGCCAGGACCTCTTCCCCATCGGCTTTTATTCCACGCCCGAAGACGAGTCCGCCTACGCGGATATGGCGGCGGCGGGCGTCAATCTGGTCCGCTGCGGCAACGCCGCCGATCTCGACCGCGCCCACGGTTACGGCATGTACGGCTGGATTTCCCTGCCCATGCACGCCGAGTTGACCGCCGACGGCGAGAAACAAATCACCGATATCCTCGATCACCCGGCCCTGGCCGTGTGGGAAGGGCCCGATGAGATGGTGTGGAACTTCACCACCTACAGCGGCCTGGTGCGCAGCGGCGTCCACGAGCGCAAGGGCGAGTGGTGGGACCAGACCCCGCGCGCCACGAAACACGCCGACGAACAGGCGGCCATCATCATGCCCAACGTCCACCGCTGGGCCGCACGCATTCGCGAATTGGACACGAAGCAGCGGCCCATCTGGTTCAACGAGGCCTACACCAGCGACACGATCTATGTCCGCCAGTACCTGAGTTCCGTGGACATCACCGGCTGCGATCTCTACCCGGTGAAAGCGGTCTCCCGCAATATTGCCGAGGTGGGCGACTTCACGGAGCGCTTTAACAAGGTGGGCAAGGGCAAGCCGGTCTGGATGGTGCTCCAGGGCTTCTCGTGGCACGAGCTCCAGGAGAAAGCGGGCGAGAATCTGCCCGATGCTTACCCCACCTTCCCCGAGTCGCGCTTCATGGCGTGGAACGCCATCACCCACGGCGCGGAGGCCATCCTCTACTGGGGATCGGCCTACACGAAGAACGAGGCCTTCCGCCAGTCGCTCTACGCCGTCACCAGCGAACTCGCCGCGCTTCAGCCCTTCTTGACCGTCCCGGACGAGCCCGGGGTCAGCATCAATCTGATCGAGGAGCCCGTCCAGGCACCCCGACGCGGCGTGAGCAAGATCGCCCGCTACATTGATGGCGAGGCGCTGATTGTGCTCGTCAATGAGGACGACGTCACCCACTTCGGCACCGAGGTTCAAGGCCTCGACGCCCTCAAAAACCGCAGCCTCCACCTGCTCTACGGCAACGAAAACGTCCAAGTGGTCGATGGCGCTTTTGTGACGCGGATGCGGCCATACGAGGTGAAGATTTTCTCAACGACGCAGGAGGTCGCCACCACGCGGTTGACGGGACGGGAATTCGGGGTGGCGGAGTAGTTTTTCCGAAATCCAAGATTTGCGACGCCAGGGAGCCGGGAGACCCTGTCCAAGATCCTTGATGCCGCCGACCGTTGAATTTATGGCGCGGGTTGCGCAATGGGCTCCTGCGGTGTGAGTGGTTCGGGGATTGCCGCGTCTGAGTCGTAGTGGAAGCGACCATTGTCGATGTCGGTCAGGGCTTTGCCGTCGCGTTGCTCGGCTGCGGTGGCGATGGGTTCGGTGACCATCCAGCAGGGGAAGTAGCGGGTTGCAGCGCCATCCAGGTCTATATTCACATCCCAATAGAAGTCCTCAGCCGAGTCCTCCCAACGAAGTAGCACGCCCGTTACTGGCTGCTCCTGGCTGGTAAAAAGCTCTCTCGATAGTGGGATTAGAAGCGCCCCGTCGTGGAGCATCGCTTTCAACCCTTCACTGGATACTTGCCAGAACGGCTTCTCGCCAGTGGTCAGAACGGTGTGAGGCTCGGGAGAATTGGATTCCCACTCGGGCCAGTCAGTACTGCGCCAGTCGCCATGTATCGCGTAAGCGGAAATCGTATTTCCAAAAACATCGTCGGCCGTGCGAAGTCGAATGCCTCCTCGATCCTCTACGTGCCTCTTTTCGTACTGCGTGACCATCAACCCAAGATGCAGCTCCTTTTCGTCGAAGGTTTCGAGGGCGATTCCCTCCGGCAGCATCATAGCCAGAATCCGCGCCCCGCCCAGCGACGGGTGAGCCGAGGCAATGATCGAACGCGGAAATACGTTCTTCTTTGGGGCATACACATGCCCATCGCGCATCTCCCCGGCGCGGAGTAGAGACAAGGAACCCACCTCCATCACGGCGGAATCCGCCAGCAGGGCCGCCGACGCGGATAGCCAGGGGGAATTTTTTTCGCCGGGCACTTCCTTTGCACTAATAAAGTACCGGGCCTGTTCGCCGTACGCCGCCGCGACTTCGCTTGGAAGCGCTCCCGTGAGATGCAGTCCTTCCCCATCTTCGGCTTCCGAGTTCCACGTATCGACGTTTCCTGAGTATCCAGATAGTGACCAGTCACCGTATGCGTCTCGGAAATAGACTCCAAGATTCGTCACAGAGATCTTGCCAGCGAGCAAACACGGTTCCAACGACGTAATCGACCACGTTGGCCTGATTGCATGCTCCTGCTCAGCCGTGCGTGGTCTAGTCGAAGCTCCGACACGGTTTTCAGTCGTGCGTGGCCTTGTCGAAGATCCGACAAGGTTTTCGGCCAACCGTGTTCCAGAGTGTCCCACGACTACATCCGCCTTTCGCTCCCATGTAAGCCCCTCGTATTCCCAGTACCCGTGAAGCCGCCCCGATATCAACTGATTCTCATCCTCAGCGTATGCCGACAACCCAAAATCCAGGTGTACCGGTCTCGGGATCACTTCCGGTGCCACGATGGTATATTCTCCCGCCCCTTGCCCGGCGAAAAGGGTTACTGTTTTATATGCGGCCATACGCGAGCGTGGATCTTCGAAAGAAAAATTGTAGGTGCCTTGAATAAGCGGTCCAAATGCCGCACGACCCGACTCATCGAATTCCGCTGTTACACTCAGTTCTTGTCCATCCAGTTGTACCTTCACCTCCGGCGCGGGCGGGCCCTCCGGCGTGCCTCGCCGGACGACGATCTCTATGGTGGACAGCTCCAGCGCGTCGGGTTTCTCCCCTCCCCCGCTCTGGATGCCGGAGAGGGCCTTGAGCATGGCTTCGTTGCCCGCGCGTTGTTCGGCCATGGCCTTGGCGAGGTTCTCGTTGGAGGCCGCGACTTGCTCCATGGCCTCGCGCATGGCGTCGTTGGCCGTGCCCACGCCTGCGACGAGGCGCATCATCAGGGCCAGGCCCGCCAGCACGGCGATGGTCACTACCACCATCACCCCGGTTTGTATCCATTCGCGCATGACTGCCTCCCACATTTTATCCCACCAGAGCTTGCGCGCTATGGCGTCGGGATTGCCGAATCGTTCGAGGACGCGGCTCCAGACCACCTCCTCGTTTTCACTTTCCTGCCGCTCTTCTTCGCGCTCCGCCGCGCAGGCGAGGTGGTCCGCGATTTCGTCGAGAATATCCTGCCGCAGCCCGCCGGGCTCGCGCGGATGCCGCGCCGGGAATGCTTTGTCCGGGTCTTTGTTCCAGGTCATCGCTCAGGCGCCTGTGGATTCGCCGCGGCGAATGGACTTAGTGGACGGGGTGGACGAAGTGGACAGGATGAGTTCGAGTCGACCCAATAGCCCGGTTGACTGGGGCGTGCCGATTACGCCGTTGACGCCCGTGGAGAATTGCCGCCATTGTTCGCGGCGGGACTCGAGGAGCATCTGGCCCTGGGCGGTTATGCGATAGAATTTCCTGCGGCGATCTTTGGCGATTTCCGACCAGTAGGAATCGAGGAGCCCCTCTCGCTCCAGGCGGTGGAGCATGGGATAGAGATCGCCCTCCAGGAGATCGAAGTGCCCCTTTGAGCGCTCCAGCACCTGCTGGGAGAGGTCGTAGCCACCGGCATCGCCCTGGCCCGCCGCGTGGAGGAGGAGCATCTCGGTCATGTCGGATTCGAAGTTGTTTTTCATGGGTCCGCGGACCTCGCTGCGTTGGGAATCGGAATATGCATAGTAACTCTATTCATAGAGTGCCAGAAAGCAGGGGGATTGTCAAGGGGCTTGTGGCGGGCGGTATCGAGGGGCGAAGGACGAGGGACCTAAAGGACCGAAGGGGCAAAGATATTCACGCGGGACTCAGGGTGCCACCGTGCCCACGCAGGAAGGCGGCGCGTCTGTTGTCGGGTTTGTTCGATACCGTGGCCATCGACTAAGCTTGACCCAGCGGGCTGACCGGAACGCGGGCCGCGCGACGAAGAAAGGGTGGAGTCCGGCTATGGGCACTTCGAAATCCCAGCCAGAAACGGCAGTGGGACGCGAGCGCTGGTCACGGCGTTCCATCGTCCTTCTATCAGCGCTGTATCTCTTGCTGGGCCTTGCCGTCTTTTCTTGGTTGGCACGCGTTGAGAACGAGGAAATTTCTACCGGAAACTCCTGCAATAACAATCTAAAGCAATTGGGTCTCATAGTTCGCATGTACGCAAACGACCATGGGGACATATTCCCCGAAATCTCCCCAAAACCTGGCGAGCTGGCGCTCCGACAAGAACAGGATTATCCCGGGTCCTACCCAGAGTACCTTACCGATCTCACTATCCTCCGGTGCCCGAACCTGAATACGGAGCGTCCCCGCTCTCGGTGGTTCTGGGAAGCCCCGCATCCATAGCCAGGGCCTCTCGATACGGCATCAAACGACGAGTCTTACCTGTACCTCGGCTATGTCATCCCCGATCAGGAAACCCTGGAGCGTTTTGCGGAGGCATACCGCGCCCGCATCGCGGTGGGGAAACCCTTCGACAAAGATCTCAGCGCTGTGAGCGACGATGGCACCACGCTGCAAATCCCGCGCCTGAGAGTAGGCATTCCAGGCATCACCGACACCAATGAGGCGCAATACACGATTCCCGTGTTTATCGAGCGCTTCCCTAAAGGCCATATTCCGGGCGGTGCCAACGTGGCTTTTCTTGACGGTCACGTGGAGTGGATCAAGTGGGGGACGAAATGGCCCATGACACCGGAGGCGATGGAGGTGTTGCTGGCGCTGGATGGGCTGGGGGAAGATTGACGGGAATTTCCGAGATCTTTTTGCCCGATTAGAGAACCACTTCGGGTGCCACCTCAATCCCGCCTCAGCGGGTTTGGGTGCTTCGATCCACGACCACTTCAATCTATCGGCATCCGCTATGCGAAAGCATGGTTGGTTAGATTTAAGGGGCCGCCCGATCACGTGCGGCAAACATTCAACGATACCGTTTTTGAGTCC
>JBHEKR010000465.1:0-10212 GCA_041859365.1 Candidatus Hydrogenedentales bacterium | reverse complement strand
TGTGGTCGATTAAGGTCCGGCAATACGTCCACGGGTAGCTGTCTGATTTCGTAGACGCCATATCCAGCCAACACCAGCGCCGCAGCGAGAATCATGAGGCGGTTCTTAATCGAGAAATGTATGATGCGGGAGAGCATGAGCTTGTTCCGTTATTCTAATCGCCAGAAGGAGACGCGTGGAGGGGCGCGGGGACCGGGCCCCTCCACGTCGGACTCAGGGATTCTAGTTCGCCGGAGGCAGGGCCTTCTTCAAGTTGGCATCCGGATCTTTCATGAACTTCGCGACGCATCCTGAACAGCATAGGCCAACGCGGTAGCCACCATAATCAACGTGGGCATCCTTCTCCATAGAGCCGACCTTACTGCCACTGATGGGGCAAGTCTTGTTGGCCGCCATTTTTATCTCCTCGGAGTTTGGCGTCTCGGCTGCCGTCATGTGATCGGCAGTCAGCTTCTTGATACTTTCAATTTCAGCTTTGAACTTGCCAAGCACGGCCTTGGTTTGAGCCACATTCCCAGCATCGCCATACTTATCCAGCAATTCGGCCTGCTGTCGAATTTTGCCGAGGGAGGTAGTGAGGGATGCAGACACATCTTTAGGGATGGAGTTCAGCTTATCCGGTAAGGCGGCCAGCAAATCCCTCGCTGCAAACGCCAATTTATGCACTTCGGCGAGTTTGTCGCCAGCAACTACAGTGTCGAGTTCCTTTACATGCTCATCGACTGCCGTGATGATGGCTGCCGCAGTTTCGGGGATAGCCGTTTTTTCTTCGTGCTTCTCACCGTCCTCTGCTGTAGCGGGCCAGGCATGAACCAAGCCTACGGCCATGGAGCATGCTAAGCCAATTTGTAACATTTTGTTTCTCATTCTAGTTCTCCTTGTGTTGATAGTTTCCGTTAATCCATTTATCGGAGTCTGTATCTGAAACATTGGGGACCGCACCCGGTACTTGAGCATTTCGATGCCGACATGCCAGTTTTATAAAGGCTTGCAACAATATCGTTGCCTTTGTGTTCCGCTTCAACCTCTATTTCTGCGTTCTGGCAGCCGCCGTACGACCGGCCAGGAGTTTCTTGATTCCTTCAATCTCGGCCTTGAATTTCCCCAGTACCGTCCCGGTCTGAGCGGCATTGCCCGAGTCGCCGTATTTGTCCAATAACTCAGCCTGCTGCTGAATCTTTCCCAGCGCGGTTTCAAGGGATACGGCCACGTCAGGCGGAAGGTCCGCCAACTTTGCAGGAAGCGCGACGAGCATATCGCGCACCGAAAAAGCAATCTCGTGAACCTGGTCGAGTTTACCTCCGGCGACAACCGTATCCAGCGCTTCGATGTGCTTATCGACCTCGGTGATAATCATCTCGGCTGTGTCGGGAATCTCCATTTTTTCTTCATGCCCGCCATGCCCATCCGCGTGGGCACCATTATCGCCGTGAGACTGTTTATCGCCCGGCATCACCTCCAATCCGAACGGTGCGAACACGTCTTTGCCAGCAATTTTGAACTGCGCAAATAGTTTCTGGTAGCCGGGTTCTGCGAAGTTTAGATGAAACTGTAGTGCAGGTCCGCCTTTAGCGGCGTCGGACTTGGGCTCTTCACCCATCGGATGGACGTGTGCGATATTGGAGCGATCTTTGTTAAACGCAACCAAGTGGGCGAAGGCTCCCATAATGGGCTCAAGCTCCGTGAAGGGCTTTCCGTCGGGTCCGTTGATGGTTAACGTCATCATGTTGGCAACACCTGCGACGAGTTCGGGCTGCTCGAATGCTATGGAGATGGCCAACCCATCAACCGTCATCTCGTTGTTGGTCTTTTCCTCCACAGCGTCGGCTTCGCCTTCAACGGTGAGCGAGGTGCCGTCATATTCCTGCTTGCCTGTGGCCATAGGCACCAAATCAGCAAAGACTTTGTATTCCCCCGATTTCCCGGGTGTAAACTCGAACTCATAGGTCCCAGAGTTCTTGGCGGCCACAGGGTGAATGTGGTGATAGTCGGTCAGTCCGGGATCCACGAGAAGTAAATGAATCTTCTTCGTGTGGGCTTCCATCAGGTCGTCCAAGGTGACCGGCTTTCCCTCCGGCCCGGTTATAGTGAGGGCCATGGAACTCTTCGTGCCAGGCGTGAGTGATACTGGAGACAACGCTATTTTCATCGTCGGTTCGCCAGCTTCTGTGTGTGCCATTTCGTGGGAGCCACCATCCGTAGGAGCGGCCTCATGCCCTGCAGCGCCTCCGGTATGGCCGGGTTCATGGGCGTCACTGGCCTGCGGGGGCATTTCGTCGGGGGCACCCTTGACAGCGACGTGGGCGTCGGGCTCGTGTTTTGAGCCGCAACCACTGGCTAGCCCTATGAGCAGGAAGAGTCCCAAAGCGGCTACTAATGTTGTTCGTTTCATCTTCATTCTCCTTGCAATTGATTTTTCTCGTGTATTGGCCCAAGTCCCATGGGGAATCGGCTATGACAGCGCTTATTTTACTTCTGGCGATTGGGTCTTTCCCGCCGACATACGAATCTGGTAGAGACCCGATATTGCAACGATATCGCCGTCTTCGAGTCCTTCCTCAACTAGAAATTCATTGTTCCAAGAGCTGCGAGCCGTAACGGGACGCGCAGTGAACAGTTCGGGCGCGGTTTTAACGTAGACCAGCGAACGACCTCCGTCCGTCGCGACGGCCTCCTTGGGAACCATCAGGCCGGTACGCGTCTTTTGTGATTCGATAAGAACATCTACCGCCATCCCCTCCCGGAGAAAAGCCCTGCTGTTGTCCACGCCAAATACCGCTTTGACCGTGCGCGATTCCGGACTCAGCGTGCTGCCTAGATAAACTAGGGAACTTTCGAACCGCTCTTGCGGATAGGCATCCGATAGGACGACCGCTTTTTCCGCGCTTTGGACTGTGACAAGGTCCAATTCGTAAATGTCCGCCTCAATCCACACCACCGAAGGATCTATGATCTCAAAAAGCATTTTTTCGGGCTCGATATATTCGCCCGGCGCGATGTCAGCCGTAGTAATCACCCCGTCTATCGGGCTGGAGAGTTCCAACACGCGCAAAGACGTTGCGCCAGAAGCTCCGGCGGCCAGCTTTTCCAGAGTTTGTTCCAATCCGACCGTACGCTGCTTCGCCACTGCTAGCGCTGACGAACTCTCCTGCTTCCGTCGACCGCTTACCGCATCGCCTAGCTTAGATACCCGCTCGAAGTCCTGCCCTGCGAGTGTCTGCTCCTGGCGGGCTTGCTGGAGCTCGCTTTCGGTGCGGGCAATTTCCGCGTTGAGGGAAACCGTGCTCGAAATATCCGTAGTTTGTTCAATGCGGGCAACTAGCTGCCCCTTCTTCACGAGGGCGCCCTGCTGGGGTATTTCATCTCCGGGTAGTACGCGCCCGGAAAATGGCGCATGCACCTGTGCCTTGCGCAGCGTCGGTGTTACAACGGTTCCGAGCGCCTTGAGCTGGTCGGGGCGAGTCGCCTCTACCGTGAGAGCCGTACGTATTTGCAGGCCAAACTGAACTTCCTTGGGGATGAATATGGGTGTGCCAATGGCCGGGCCCGCAGGTGTAGCGAGACTCTCGCCGGAATGGTCTTCCCCCCCGTGTGGCCAAGCGGGGCGAGCGGCGAAGCTGGCTACCAGCAAAAGCGTAGAGGCAATAACGTGTTTGGCTGGTTGAGGTCGTTTCACTTCGCACCTGCTTTCGTTTGTCGCGATGCTCGACCCGCCAGAAATCCGATAAATGCGCCTCCAGCGGCGAGCCCAAACCCTTGAAAATAAATCTGAGAACGATTTTCTGCTGGGGCGTCCTCAAGTTCGTGATTGCTTTCCACGCTCTCCGGCAGTGTAATTCCGTCCACCGAGAAAAAATCGCTTACGCCACCTCGGGTCGCATCCACAAGGAGGGAATACGTTTTCCCGTTGGCAAGTGTTGCCGTCGCGGCGTATTCACCTGGCATGCCCGACGGGGCCGCGATCAGGTTCGAATCCGCTTCCCCACCGCTCAATGTAAGTTCAAGCTGTGCTCCATCAAACGGCTCGTTCGAAAATTTATCGGCCAGAAAGAGTCGGAGCGGAACAGGAACTCCGACGAGCGCGGCCGTGGAGTCGTAAGCCAGCGTAAGTTCCAATGACTCTCCAGCACCCGAGAACGAACGCCGCACACTCGCTGAACTCGGCGTTGGCGTCATGGCGGGTTCGTCGTGTGATTCCCCTTCGTGGCCGAAAGCGAGGCCGCTTCCGAACGCCGCGACGGAGAGCACCATGAACCGTAGGCCCTTTGTCGCTGTCGTGGATAGGATTCGATCCATCACTCTGTTACCTTTGCTTCGGCGTCTGCCGGGTTGATGGCTGCGAGTTTTTCCAAGTTTCCGCCTGCGGCGCGTTCGAGTTCCGCATACGCGGATCCAAAGTCGGCGCGGGCTTTTCCGTAGGCACGTTCTCGATCTACAAGTGCCTGCTGTGCGTACAAGAGCGGGTAGACGCTTTCTTCCCCTGCCTCATAAAGCGTGCGGGCCACCTCGACATTCTTGGTTGCGAGCGGTATCAGCTCGTTCTTCAACAGCGTTACCGACGACTTTGCCGCATCAAACGCAGCGACCGCTTCGGCAAGTTCCGACTCGATGGCATCGAGTAGGCTCTCCAATTCCTTGCGACTTTGAAGCGCGACTATTTCCATCTTTCTGACTTGCGCCTGGTTCTGATCCCAAAGTGGCAAGACGACTTCGATGGAAGGACCTGCCAGAGCGTATATGACTTTCTCTTTCGGCCCCTCCGAGGATTCAAAGGTCGGGGCCTGGTTGGCCTCCTCGACTCGTTCAGCCTCCAGACCAAGGCTGACGCTTGGAACACGTGACCGGAGCTCTCTCGTGACATCCTGCTCCGCAATCCGCACGTTAAGTACCGCCGCCTGAGCGTCGAGCCGGTGGCGCGAGGCCAGCAGCAGCAATTCGGTCATGTCCAACGGAAGCTGCGAGGGTTCCGGCAACTTGCCGACTATCTCCGCACCGGATGCAATTCGGACCACTCCAAGCAAGGTAAAGAATTGTGCGGTCGCCTGCGCCCGGTCTCGCGTCAATTCATTTACAACATTGTGCCCGTCAAGAAACGCTGCCCTGGCTAAGTTTACGTCCTGAATGCCTGTGTCACCTGCCTCAAATTGCCGTTGAGCCAATGCCAGCGAGTGATCGAGAAGATCGAGATTCGCCTCTGCCTGGGCTTTTGATTCCGTCAGCGCAAGCAAGGTGTAGAATTTCGTTTTCACGTCGGCCCGGAGTTCGATGGCCGCATTCGCCGCTCGCAAAATACTGCGTTCCAGTTGCGTTTCCGCAATTCGCTTGCGAATGGGCAACTGCCAGAGTTCGACCAAAGATTGGACGAGCCCGCCCCCAAGTCGGGAGCGGCCCTCGATATCCGGGGCAAGGAGGCTGAACGAAAGTGTAGGATTGGACAGCAAGCTCGATTGAACGAGGTCTGTTTGAGACACACCGATCTCGAGAAACTGGGCTTGAAATGTCGGGTTGTTAAGAAGCGCGGCGGCAATGGCCTCTTCCAGCGTTACCCCATCCTCTAGCAGCTCCTTCACCCGCTCAACAACGGGATCAGTCGATAGCGCCGGGTTATAAACTGCCGCCGCACCGGTCCGTTCGAGTATGAGCTCACTTGCTTCGTCGTAACTCGATTTCGCGTCAAGAGTCACACATCCCGATAGAGCCACGGCCAGCAAGCCGATCGGCAGTCCGAGCAGAGAGTATTTCATGCAGTTAAAATCCTGACGGTCGTATGAATCCGACACTAATTGGGGATGACAATTTGGCTTTCGAGCAACCGTGATACCGCACGATCATTTGGCCATTGATTAGTAAACACGCGTTAGTGTGCTTGGGCTGGTCATAGCCCGGCATCTGACTAATTTCATTCACTGCCTGTTCAGTATTTCCGTGCCATATACCACCGCTTCATTGAAACCTCCAAGAGATTGAGGTTGTTCTTAACTCAGTGGTGCATGACTTTGATCAGCCCCAGCCAGGGCGTACCCATTCCTCTACAAGCAATTTGCGAGCCAAATGTGGGCGGCTAAATGTGCCAGTAAAATGGCCTTGTAGACTCTGGGTGGCAACCGCAGGTGGTCAAGTTATGACCACCAGGATGGCAAGTTTCTGAGCAGGTTCTTAAGGGGTCGAAACAATGACGACAATGGAATGGCCCTCTCCCCGTCCGCCACAGCCGATTCCAGAATACCAAGCATTAGAGAGCGCTTCCTCGTAGTCCGCCCGGCGCTTCTGGGGGTATTGAGGTTCGCATCGCGCGAAGATTATCGACCCTGCGCGAAAAGTCCGTGGCAGGGTTGACACTACAGAAACGTCAATTCTCCAGGGAGGAATTGGATAGGCCGTAGTCCTCGATTTTCTTTCGAAGTGTCACTCGCGAAATATCGAGAAGCGCTGCTGTTCGCATAATGTTCCAGCCCGTGGAGATCAATGCTTTAAGTACGTAGTCCCTCTCGGCGTCTCGCAGTGGTTTGATCCCTTCCGAGAACACGCTGGCGGGCTGTACTTGCCCCATCGAAGCCAAAGCGACTTCTTTGCTGATTACTGGCGTGCGGGCAAGCAAGATGGCGCGGGTCACCACATTACTAAGCTCACGAATATTCCCTGGCCAATCGTAGCCCATGAAGCACTGAAGCGCCCCTTTTTCGAACCCGTCAATATCTTTGTGAAGCTCTTGCGCGATTCGTTCAAGAATGCTCTGGACCAGCGCGGGAATGTCGGCGCGCCTGTCCCGGAGAGAGGGCACCCGAATAGTGGAGACTGCCAATCGATAATAGAGATCTTCCCGAAATTCGTTCCCGGCTACCAGCAATTGAAGGTCACGATGCGTTGCGGCAACGACTCTGGCATGAAACGCAATTGGATTCGTGCTACCAACCCGCTCGAATTCCTTCTCCTGCAGGACGCGCAGTAACTTTGCCTGAAGGTCGTAGGACATGTCACCAATCTCGTCAAAAAAGATGGTGCCGTTACCCGCAGCTTCCAGTTTGCCAATCTTGTTCGAATCCGCACCGGTAAACGCACCTTTTGTATGCCCAAAGAGCTCGCTCTCCAGAAGTGTTGCCACAACAGCGGAACAGTTTACGGCGACGAACGGAGCGCTTGGGCTGCACGCGTTGTGCAATGCCCGTGCCACGAGCTCTTTTCCGGTACCGGTCTCGCCCTGTATAAGTACCGGGACATGGCTGTCTGCTACAAGAGCAACCTGCTTCAAAACTTCGATAATGCTAGGGTGTGCCCCGATGATTTCGTAGGGGCTCTGTTGAACTGTCGCGCCCATTGGCTCTGAATACTTTCGAGTCAAGTTGGAACGCTGTTGTACGGCTTTCTCCACCGTCAACATTACGGCGTCTAAATCCAATGGCTTTCTTACATAGTCAAAGGCACCCAATCGCACAGCGTCTATAGTGGACTTGGAATCCTGTACGGCAGTGATCATTACCGTTAACGTCTTCCCCCCCACATTTTTAAATTCGCGGAGAATTTCAAGACCGGTCGTGTCTGGCAAATTGAGGTCAACAAACGCCAACTCACAATTCCCCTCCAAAAGGTGATGCAATCCTTCGGTGCCCGTGAAAAATATCTGCACGTCATGACCCAGCCGTTGAAGGTGTATTTGCAGTGATCGACACAGGGCCCGGTCATCATCAATTACCGCTATTTGCATGGTGTCAATCCCAGTTGTTTTCCATCTGAAATCAGAAGAACCCATAGAAGGTGCTCTTGAACATACGACGCAAGTATCGCGCCGAGAACAGCCATCTTACCTAACATGCCGGACTGCAATATCTTATGGGCTACAGCTTAGAAATGGCTCCTCTTTTTATTTCACATGCCAACAATTACTGGTCAGAACCTGTCCATCCTGTTATCATGCCTTTGAATTTATACGGACGGCGGGCTCACTTTGTAAGGTTGTGTGAAGGGAGAGTAACGGTGAATACGGCCCCGACCGGTTGCCCATTTCGCACACGGATATGTCCGGAGTGGAGGCTTACAATTTTTTTCACGTTCGCGAGACCCAGCCCAATCCCTTCATTCTTTGTGGTAAAGAAGGGCTTAAAAACCATCTCCAAGTGCTCTTCACGAATTCCCGCTCCCATGTCAATAATATCGATGACAATACCCGGTGCAGACCCTTCGGCAGTTCGAGCGTGGATTTCCACTCTCGCCTCATCAGGGGATGCCTCGATTGCATTTCTAACGAGGTTAACCAAAACACGTTTGAATTGCTCGGCATCGACCTCAATCTCACCCACGTCAGCCCCAACAATAGCAATTACATCAACGCGCTTTTCCAACGACAATTCCCCTAATTCATCCACCGCCAACTTTATCAACGATGCCACCTTCACGCGCTCCCATGAGAAGTCGAGTGGCCGTCCATACTGCAAGAGTTCGTTAAGCATTTTCTCCAGGCGAAGTAACTGGCTCGATGCGATTTCCGCCAATTCTACGTTTTCCTGGGTCTGCTCAACTGAACGATAAAGCGCCTGTAGATTCATCTTGACCGATGAAAGCGGATTGCGCATTTCATGTACGACGCGAGATGTGAGCTCGCCTACCGTAGCCAGTGTGGCGGAACGAACAATCTCTTCCTCCTTATCGCGCAACTCGTCCAACATCCGGTTGAAGGCGCACCGCACCTCTTCCGCTTCCTCCATGACCATCGCGCCAAGCCTTTCGTGCGTATGGCCTTCGGAAATGCGATGTGTTACCGCTGCCAATTGCATCAGCGGCTTTCCCAAGAGTCTGGAAAGCCAAACCGATACGAGGATGACAGTAACCAGAGCAGCAATAAATACGAAGGTTGACCTGAAAAGGAGGATCTGAACCCAAGCATTGGACTCTTCGGTATCGAGCTCCACCACAACCGACCAACCATAAGTAGCAACTGGCAGCACCTCTCCAATTACTTCGTGTGCAAGAAAATCCGCGTAGACGTGCACGTTGTGTCCGTGTCCATTGCTGGAATGCCAATCACCCTTCGCGGCGTCACGTTGAACGTTAAAGGCATACCGTTCACCCCCCTCAAATGGCTCCGTCAAAATACGATAGTCCGAGTCAACAATGTAGGCCTTTCCTGTTCGCAATAATCCGCTTCGATCTTGGAGCAGTGGAGTAAGGCTGGCCGTAATATTCAAGTTGGCAACAAGAAACCCCACAATCTCACCGCCAGCGCCTTGAATAGAACTACCCACGTGGCTTCCCACTTCATGGTCGTCATGCAAGTGCGCTTCGCCAAAATATACTCCCTTGGCGTTTCGAACTTGCTCCCGAAAATCAGAAGTTAGGAATTTTCCATTCGCGTGAAGTCCCGTCTCCGACTCCGCAAGGATTCTCCAGTCCGCATCAAAGACCGTCAGACTGTCAAATACGTCGCCGTTAGCCTGGGTCGAACGCAGTATTCCTTCCAACACCTCCGCTGCAACTTGGCTGTTGCCCTGATTGAGCAGTTCAACTTGGCTTGCAAAAACGCGCTGGCTAACGACAGCCGAGACGTCATCGATTCGCTCGCGAAGCCAGGTGGTTATCATTCCTCGGCGGGCTTCCGCGATCGATAGAACGTGGAGTTGCGTCAGGTCCATGATGGCCATTCGACCACAATGGTATCCTTGGTAGGTCGCGACACTTAGCGGTGTGATTGAAATGAGAATACATACCGTAAATACACGGCTTCGAAGGTTTTTACCCAACATATATTTTACACCTCGCATTCCCGAGCGCCGACGAGAAATTCAATGAGGCCCGTCACTACAGATTCAAGCGACGAAGCCTGAGAGCGTTTGCAACCACGGACACGGAACTCAGGCTCATCGCGGCGGCAGCAAATATGGGGCTTAAAAGCAGTCCCAATGTAGGATATAGAACCCCAGCCGCCAAAGGAATTCCCAAGACATTGTATGCGAATGCAAAAAAGAGATTCTGCCGGATATTTGCCATGACGTTTCGGCTTAGACGGCGGGCCTTAAGAATACCTCGGAGGTCGCCCCTAAGTAGCGTAACTCCTGCGCTTTGAATGGCCACGTCGGTACCGGTTCCCATGGCAATACCAACATTGGCCAGGGTAAGTGCGGGCGCATCGTTGATTCCATCGCCCGCCATCGCGACAACCCTTCCTTCGCTCTGGAGACGTTTGATAACGTCGCCCTTCTGCTCTGGGAGAACTTCGGCACT
>JBHEKR010000475.1:0-13434 GCA_041859365.1 Candidatus Hydrogenedentales bacterium | reverse complement strand
AAAAGAAAAGCCTCCCGGAGCCGTATACCCCGGCTCCGGGAGGCTATTGTCATCTGGAGAACTCAGTTGCCCGGATTCAGCAAGGCATCGAAGGTCGCGAAGTTCACATTCACGATGGCTTCATCGCTCGGGAACTTGATGAATTGCACGTGACCATCCATGTACAGGACATTACTTCCGCCGGGAATATGGTTGAAGTCCATCGGGAGTCGACTCATCCGGTCATACGCCACGAAGACATTGCTTTGGGCCTCCGCCGATGCGCCGGCGTTGTTGATATCCGTGATCAGGAAACGCTCGACGCCTTCCCGAAGGCGAAGCAGACTGCTGCCACCGGCCGTACCCAGACCTGCGGTAACAGCCATGTCCTTCGTCGTAAACGCATTAAATGCTGCGATATTGGCAAAGGGATTGCTCTGAAAGGCCACGTAGATCGGCTGCAATGTGGTGAGGAGCGACATGACAAGGGCCTGACCCTGAGCCGGTACCCGAAGGTTGGGATCGTTGGCGTTGAAGGGGAGGGTCGAGAAATTCGAGCCAAACGCCGTGAGACCGGCGATCATTGCGGTGGGGACCACTGCGGGGTCAGCCGCTTCCACGGCATCCAGAAGATATCCGAAATAGGCGTAGCTCTGATCCACCGCGTTGGCGCAGGAACCGCCGTGGGAACACCCGGCGCGCTCCGATTGCTTCCGCTTGTCCTGAGCGCCAAATAGATTTTCCCCGGCCGTGGTAAAGGCATTCGCCTTGCCCGTCCAGAGCGAAGTTCCCCCGCTGCCATCCGACGGACACACGAAAATGGTGCCATCGGGAAGATACTCTGGATAAATTTCCGGAACCGAGGGGCCGAAGTTCAGGCCGGCGGTGATGCCGGCGGGGGAAGAGTCCGGGGGAATGTAGGCCTTAATGAACAAGCTTGGCCATTGCTCGCCTTTGGACTCATTGGCGTACATCTTGAACACCAGGCCCATCTGCTTCAGGTTGTTCTGACAACTCGCGCGGCGCGCGGCTTCTCGTGCGCGTGCCAGCGCAGGCAGTAGGATGGCCGCAAGGATGCCGATGATCGCAATGACCACGAGCAATTCGATCAGGGTAAAACCTTTTCTTCTCATAATGCAGGTATCCTTAATTATCGGTAGGTAGGCTTATTGTGTTGCCAAATGGCAAAGGTTGCATCGGTGTTCGTGATTATCAGGTCAGCCGCAAATTCTCTCCCGCCCTCCTTTCGAGCTGTTGCCTCGGCTTCGGTCACGTTGCAGCGTAATCGCTGCTATGATGGAACTCAGAATAACCAAAACGCGGGAATAATACAACAGCAAAATTGCGTCCTACTACGCCATCGATGGCACACACATCAGGACAACCCTGCGCTCCCCATAACATTCGAGCCTCGAATCGGCACTTGTATAGGATGGTAAGCTACACCGTGGCTGCAAGTGAAGCTCCTCAGGGGCCGCCGTTCAGTCTAAAGTACAACCATCGTTTTCGACACGTCTTCATCTATACGAGGGGCAGTTGTTTTCTGGATTCGAACCACTTAACATGTTGGTCACGAACACCTGTTGAACTGGAGAGCATGATGAGCCCGCTGAGTCCCGCTGATGTCGCCGCGTTCCACCGCGACGGGTTTCTATCAATTCCTGAACTGGTCCATACGGAAGAAGTAACCATCATGCGCCGCCTCTACGACGGCCTCTTTGAAGCCCGTGCGGGCCGGGACGTGGGCGATCACTTCGATTTGGCGGGCACCGACGAGGACGGGGCTCCGGCGGCCCTGCAGCAGATCCTGAATCCCTCTCGCTATGCCCCGGAGTTTGACGATCTGGTGTGTCTGCGGTCGGCGCTGGCGATTGCCACCCAGCTCCTGGGATCAGGCACCGAGGCTCAGGGCAATCATGCCATCATGAAACCGCCGGGTATGGGAGCAGCCACGCCCTGGCATCAGGACGAGGCCTACTGGAATCCCGAACTGGCCTACAACGCGCTCAGCGTGTGGATCCCCCTTCAGGAGGCCACGCTGGAAAACGGGTGCATGCATTTCATTCCGGGAAGCCACCGTCGGGAAGTGCTTCCCCATCACCCTATCAATCACGATCCGCGCATTCACGGACTTGAAGTGGACGAGCCCGTCAACGCCGACGAGGCCGTGGCGTGTCCACTTGCGCCGGGGGGCGCAACCTTCCACCTGGCGCGCACCCTGCACTATGCCGGGGAGAACAAAACGGATCAGCCGCGCCGGGCCTATATCATGATGTTCGGCACACCGCCCAAAACTTTCGACGGCGTGCGGCGTTTCCCCTGGTTGGAGCAACAGCAGACCGCCCGCGCGGAGCGCGCCCGGAAAGGTGCGGGCTGAACTGGCGAAGCGCCCCGGTGAGGTTCGATGCAATTGATACCGCAGCCTTAAACAAGAAAAGAGCCTGGACCCATCGGTCCAGGCTCCCTGATTCATTGTTGCTGAAGTATAACCGGTTTAGTGCTCGTGGCCGCAGCCGCAACCGTGGTCATGGCAATGATCGTCGTCTTCGCCATGGATGTGGCCATGGGCCAGTTCTTCGGCGGTCGCTTCGCGGATACTGTCGATGATCACGGAAAAGTGCAGACGTTCTCCGGCCAGTTCATGGTTGCCATCCACCGTAATCACGTCGTCGTCAATCTCCATAACCGTGATGGGAACGATGCCATCTTCGGTATCGGCGTGGAACTGCATGCCCACTTCGAGCGTTTCGATACCTTCAAAGGCGCTGCGGGGCACTTCCTGAACGAGTTCGTCGTCGTACTCGCCATAGCCGTCGACCGGCTCGACCACCACGTCCTTGGTGTCGCCAACTTTCAGACCCGCCAGTGCGCTTTCCAGTCCGTGGATGATATTGCCATGACCTTGGATGAAGACCAGCGGTGAACCGCCCTCGGAGGAATCGATGACCTCGCCATCGTCGTTCTTCAGCGTGTAGTGCATGCCCACGACGGAGTTGTGTTGGATTTCCATGGCGATTCCTCTCAGGTTTTGGCAATCAGGGTGGGTGAAAAAGTGCCGAAGTATAACATGGGGACACGGTGGATGGTGAATTGTTGCCGCTCCCGGCTCAATACCCATTCGCGCCACAACTTCGCGGAAGCCGTTAAAACGTCACCTTCCATTGAACTTCACCGCCGGTCAACGCGCGAATCGACAGCTCCAGCAGGGTGCCCGTCTGCTTCTGTCCGACGATTTCCGCCGTCGCCGTGACCTGGCCGGTCAGGTAGGGTTCGGGTACCAGGATGGACAGGGTACAAGGCTCGCCAGCCACGGCGGTATAGGATCCGGAAAGGGTGCGGGTCTCGTAGACCCAGTCCAGGGCCGAGTGATCCGAGGCGCCCTGGGTGTAGTGGCGGCTGCTGGCTACGAGCATGGGCCGCCGCTCAAAGCGACGTAATCCCAGGAGTCGGACGCCTTCGGGGGGCACTTCGACCCGCAGGGTCTTCTCAATCAGGCCGAGGTACTGGCCCGCCCAGAAATCGTAGACCGTGTACAGATTGTCGTTGTTCAGCCCCACATCCATGAGGGGAATGGTGTGCTCCACCGCCGCCGCCTCGTCCCAGTTGAAGAGAGTCGCGATGGTCCAGTCCCCGGCCTTGGTGTGGATGGGGAGGTACCACTGCCGGGGCGGCCCGTCCTGGAAGAGGTCCAGAGGGCGTCCGCTGTTGGCCGGGGCGGGCAGCAGCCGCGACAGGACGTGCTGGCGCAGGGGGCTCATCTCGGTCCACGGCGTCGTCGGGCGCAGGGGCCCACCCTGCATGGCGGCCAGCGTGAAGGCCGTGATGAACTGCGTGTCGCTGAAATGGCTGGTGTCTTGGGCGACCTCCCGAGCCCAGGGGGCCAGCAGGGGATTTCCAATGGTGGGAAGGTAGTAGCTTCGCGATTCAAAGGCCCAGTCTTTCAGGGAGAACTGACCCGGCGCGATCGGGCGAGCGTAGACCACTTTTGGCTGGTCCATGGTTGATGCCGCAATCATTTGCAGGATGGCCAAAGGGTGGGGAGACGGAATTGCCGCGTATTCTGTGTTGACCGATGGTATGAACTCGACTAGATCTGTTCCTGCCGATTTTAATTTGCTTGAGTCGAATTCAATTGCTTTTTCGTCGGTATTTATTTGTTCGAGTTGGGCTGAGATCTTCATCCCTGCCGCATGGGCTGCCGTGGCAACAGGTGCGAGGCCCTGGGGAAAGCGCTGGGGGTCGGGCTCCGCAGTCCCGGGGGGCGCTGACCACTCTCGACCCAGGTTCAGATTGGTCCAGCCCAGGGAAAGCATCCTTTGAGAAGCAATCGACAGATTCTCCAGAAGTTGAGAAGCGGAAGTTACTCCAGCCGCTGAGGGCAGCCACCCACTGACATTTGCTTTGGTGGGGAAGGGCTCGACGGCCAGAGAGGCCCGGACGAACGCTTCGAGGGCACTTTGGGGGGGCTGATGGCCAATGTAAAGATAGAGCGTTTCCGCCTCCAATCGCTCACCCGGACCAACAGTAATCGGGGCATTAAAAATACAAACCGATGAAAATAGATCAAAAACAGCCTCTTGCGTGGGGCTGGTCTGGCTTAAGGTTACGGTGCCCAGACTCTGGCGATGGGTAAGGAACCCCGCCACCAGGGCACGGCCCGTGGAAGGTGACCAGGCGGCCAGATGGCCGGGGCTTGTCGCCGTCTGGTGTCCGATCTGGACGAAGGGGCTGGTCTCCGAGGGTGCCTGGAGGATGAGGACCTCGCTCGAATCTCCACCCAGGTGCACGCCGCCTTTCTCCTTGCTTCCGACGCTTAGTGGGGAGAGTCCGGCGATGCTTACCGTCTTTTTTGAGTTGTTTGTGTAGGTCAGATCAAAGGTCAGACAACCCTCCGCCGGATAGGTGCCGATACGCCATTCGCAATCCGCCGAGGCAAAGTGAAAGCCGTTGCCCTTGCCGACAGGGTTGTCCACGCTGTAGCGGTTGGTGCTGCGGTAGTCGATCTTGAGGGGCACTTCCTCGCCACCTTCAAAGATAATAGAAGGAAAGGCATTGTCCAGAAGGGGCTGACCGCCCGTGGCCAGCAGGTCGATCTGGCTGTTCTTTTGGATAACCAGTTCGTATTGGTCGGTCGTGATACTGCGTCGGGCGCGCTCCGGGCGGTAGAGCTGGGCACAGGCCAGGTTGCTCCACAGGAGTGTGATGGTGAGGGCGACCAGGAGCGGGGTCCGCCGTTGTTTCTGCGTGGTAGTCATCCGGCCTCCGGGGGGTAGGGGTTCAGGCGAAGGCCCCCATAGTACCTTGATATCCCCTATACCGGCAATTTGGTTTCGGCAAGGGGGAGCGGTGGATGGGCTGTTAGTCCCGCGAAAAAGCCTATCGGTTTGATGGCGATCTGCCGAAATGAAAGTAAACTGCGCATCTCTGTCATTCCCACGAAAGTGGGAATCCAGAGACCAAGCGGCATAAACTTCGCGAAAGCACTGGATTCCCGCATGCGCGGGAATGACAGACAAGCAAAATAGACTCTGATTTCGACACACCGTAGCCAAATCGACAGGCCTTGATCCGGGGCGCCGACGCCGGGCAGGTCAAAATTGCTCCCTGGGCAGGGAACTTTTCTGGTTTTTGGGGCATGGTATTGTAAAAAAATAGCCCCGCTGCTATAATGCGCCTGCGGTATGGGCATTCAGTACGTTCGCGTATGCGGGGCGTTTGCGAGGTCTCACGGGCAGGTTAGTCCCTGCCGTCCGATGAGATTGCAGTAAATCTTGTAGTCCGAGTTTCACTGGAACTTGTGCATATTTTTTGCAGCGGTCTGCGCCAATCTCCTTGAGATGGACAGCCCTGCCAGCTTAGGAGCAACGAAATGTCACGCAAAATTTACCGGTACACCTTGACGGAGAAGCAGCAGGCGCGTTGGGAGATGGAGGATATGCAGGGTTGGCGGGATTCGATGGTGGGCGTGGTGGAGGATGACGCGCGGGAAGAGGGCAGCACGAAATACGTGCTGTATGATCGTGCGGAGCAGATACTGGCCAAGGGCGAAGTGAAGAAGTTGCCCGAGCCCGAGGCGGTGGGGCCGTGATAGAGCGGTAACCCCGAGAATATTCGCGGGCGCCTGATCGATGATGATCGGGCGCCCGTTTTTTATTCGAAGTAAGTAAGGGCAGGAACCGCAAATTTTCGCAAATTGACGCAAATTTCTTGATGGTGCACTGTCCTCATAGGAACTTAAGAAAATCTGCGGTTCAACACGCTTATTCACTTCCCGCCAGGATTTCGTTGATCAGCGACTGGAGGTCGACGGCGTCGATGAAGCCGTTGAGGTTGTAGTCGGCGCGGGGATTATAGGCGCCACGGCCAAGGCCCATGTTGATCAACTGCTGGCCATCGGCGGCATCCACTTCGCCGTCCTGATCCAGATCGCCCACCTTGCTCGTGGGGGTATCCAGGTAGTGGCGCGGATCGCTTCCGGCCCCTTCCTCGGTGGCATTATCGAAGCCGTCGTTGTCCATGTCCAGATCCAGGGCGTCCACAAACCCGTCGCCATCCACATCGGCTGCTTCATCGGCGTCGGGCGTGCCGCTGCCATCGCGGTCACTGTCATCGCTGTCGGGCGTGCCGTCGCCGTCGTCGTCATTGTCCAAATAGCTCGGGACGCCATCTTCATCGGGATCCTGGGCTTGGAAGCTATCACCCCAGCCATCGCCGAGGACATCCAGGTCGTTCTCGTTGTCGATGCCGTCATCGTCCATGTCCAGATCGTCGGCATTGGGCGTACCATCGCCGTCGGAGTCTACGAAGGCGTAGTTGGCCTCGCCGGTGAGGACGCCCTCAACGAGTTCCAGCGCGCCGATGGGCGTGATATCGGGTACGGCGGGGAAGAGGGGCGACTGCCGACTTCCCACAGTGAATCGTGATGCGGCGCGCAGCGTGGGAAGACCGAAATTATCGTAGTCCACCACGGCGAGGAGGAAGGGCTGGAGCGGTGCGGTGATATCGAATGCGCCATTCCCCACAACCGCCTCACCGGCGAAAATACGACCACGGGAATCAAGCAGGAGCAGGGTCTTGCCCCAGAACGGTTCGGGGACGGTACCCCGCACCTGCGTGGTAAGCCCCTGAGGGAGGGCGGGCATGCGCCGGGCAAAGGCGAAGGGATCAGACCAGATGCGGGCGACGCCATTTTCGCTGTTCGGGTCCAGGGTAGTGCCCAGAAAAACCGGGCCGAGGGGGCCGTCATTAATGGCCGGGTCGGCATCGTCGGTCGCGGGAATCGGATAGTTGGGCTGGCCCCAGGCGCCGGCGAAGGGGAGCCAGCGCTGGACGCCCGCCTCGTGGAGACGGCCCAGCGGGGTGAGTTTGAGGGGGAGCTGGAGTCCATAGTCGGTCTCGTCCAATCCCTCGGGGAGCAGCCAGTGGCCGAGGCCGTCGTGGAGTTCGCTGCCGGTGTTGTAGCGCGTTGCGCCGGGCTCAAAATAGAGCGAGTTGCCGCCCTGGCCCACGTAGAGCACCGGGCGCGCCCCGTCCAAGCGCTCCACGTCGGCCCAGTCGCGTCCCTCACCGCCGGGCACGGTCTCGTCCAGCGTCGCGAGCTGCCACTGTTGCGTCGTGGCGGCGCGGTAGGGCTGGCGGTCTTCGTCGAGGAGAACCTGGAAGACCTCCCAATCGCCTTCGTGGCGGTGCCCGCCCTCCTGGTCAAGCCCCCACACGTCGGCGAAGAAGTGCAGGTAATACTGGATGGAAATGTGGTCCGGATCCGCGCCCGCTTCGGCGGAAGCCTCCCCCACCGAGGTGACCGTATAGTAGAGCTGGGGAGCGGGCAGGGATTCGGGTGCGGGGTAGGCGTCGAAGAGGGCCTCGGTGTCCGTACCGGGCAGGTCGACGAAGGCCTCGCGGTGGCTGGACTGGCGCAGGTCGTAGTCGCGGGGCTGGGCGATGAGGGTCATGGTATTGCCCAGATCCAGCGTGGCGGCGCCCAGCGAGACTTCGACGGGCATGGGGCTGAAGACGGCGTCGCGGTGGAGCCGCAAGACCGGGGCATAGGCCTTGGCGAGGGATTCCGCCGAGACCGACTCACTTTCCGGCAGGGTTTCCAGCAAATCGGCCACGAGCACGCTGGTTCTTTCGCTGCGCACTTCGCCACCCGTCAATTGGAATGTGAACGGGGCGTAGGCCGTGGCGGGGGTGAGTTCCGCATTGGGCGTGATGGCATAGTCGATGGTGTGCGCGCCGGCGGTGCGGGGGTGGGGCGCGCCGTCGTCCTCGGAGGTGAAGGCCCATCCGTCGGGTGCGCCGCCTTCCGGGTTCACCGTCAGGGCGTAGTCGCCCGCTTCGGCAATGTAGAACGAGACAGACAATTGGCTCGTCTGTCCGGGAATCCAGGATCCGTAGTTCACGCGATAGATGGCCGAGTCGGGCAGACTCAATTCGTCGGAGCCGTCGCTCCCGAGGAGCCACTCCACGTCGTCGGTGGCCCCATCGCCATCGGTATCCGTATTCAGCGGGCTCGTTTCGCCGTCCCCGATGGTCCCATCGCTATTGCGATCTTCCTGGCCATCGAAGAGGCCGTCCTCGTCGGAATCCGGATTCGTAGGGTCAGTTCCGAGGATGAATTCCGCCAGGTTGGTCAGGCCGTCGCGATCGGGATCGCCTGTCGCGCCATCGTCGCCCTCGGCGCTGGCGGGGTCCAGGCCGTATTCCAGTTCCCAGTCATTGGGGAGGCCGTCTTCATCCACGTCGTCCGATCCGCCCGCAATGCGGAGGGCGCGAAGCTGGCGCGGGATGGTCGCCGGGTCCTCCCAGATGAGGAGGAATTCGTTTGCAATGGCGTTTGCACTGGCGGCGGCGCTGTTGATTGCGGCGGGGGCATCAGGCAGGATGGTGATATCGCCCAGAGCCCGGCCGTTGCCCGCAGCGGTCCGATATACGGCCACAGGATCGCCTGCGGCGGGATCGCGGCTCCAGAGAAGAATGGCCTGCTTCGAGCCGCCATTGTAGCCCAGGGCGAAGGGTTTTTCGGCCTGCTTCAATCCATCGAAGGGGGCGGGGGCCGAGGCCGTGCCGGTGGTGTCGATGGCGACGGTGTTCAGCGTGGATGGGCCTTCCGACCAGGCCACGATCCAGCGATTCAGCCCGGTGGACGCGGCCACGGCGACATTGGATGCGGCGGGAGCGTCGTCGTCAATCACGATGACCTCGCCGAGGACCGCACCGGTGTTTCCCGCGAAGCGGGCCGCGCGCACCTGAATGTTCGTCGTGTCGTCGACGGGGATGTCCTCACGCCACGCGATGAGATATTCGTTCGCGTCTTCAAGCCATGCGATGGCGGGGAGCGTTTGCGGATCATTGCTCGGCGCGGCGAATCCGCTGGAGAGTACGCCCCGGGAGGCGGCGTTCACGCGGATCAGGCCCGCGAAGGCGTCGTTTTCCACTTCCTGGCCAAAGGTGATGGCGACTTCGTTGGCGGCACTGTTGTAGACGGCGTGGGGCCTTGTCTTGTCGCCGGCGCTCGCGGAGAAGCC
This sequence comes from Candidatus Hydrogenedentales bacterium, assembly GCA_041859365.1. Lineage (GTDB taxonomy): Bacteria > Hydrogenedentota > Hydrogenedentia > Hydrogenedentales > JAEUWI01 > JAEUWI01. The sequence goes on along the minus strand of JBHEKR010000475.1, from coordinate 3,928 downwards.
GAAGGCATTGCCGGGCGTGCGTGTTTCCAGGTTGTACGCTTTGGCCTGAAGGAGCGCGTCGTTGCTGCCCGTGGCGTATTGCTCCCAGATGATCCAGGATTCGCCTTCTTCGGATACGGCCACAACGGTAGGGTTGGTGGCCGTGCCGAAAGCGGTCAGGGAAAGCTGTGCGGGCTGGGTAAGCGGGATGAGGTTTTCGTCGAAGAGGGCACCGATGATCTGCTGGTTTTCCACCCACGCGATGGTCCATAAGCCGGTGGTCTCATCGAAGGCGGCTGCGGGGCGTGACTGGGCAGCGTCGGACTCGGCCACATAGAAGGGCACGTCGATATCGCGCTCAGGCACGACATTGGCCGTGACGGTCAGGGGCTTCTGCTTGGGGCCAGCGCCGGCGGGCCGGAATAGGACCGTGCCGATATAGGGCGAGTTTTCGGCGAGGAGGGATGCGGGGTTGACCTCGATTGTGACGTTGGTGGCCGCGCCGCCGAGCCGGGGTGTTACCGTAATCCACGGATACTCGGTGGATGCCGTCCAGGCGAAGACCGTGGCATCGGGACTGGTGAGGCGCACCGTTCCCGAGGCTTTTGCGCCGCCCTCCTCGACGGTGAAGACGAGGGACTCGGGATTCAGCGCGAGATCGACCTGGGGCGAGGCGATAGTCACCGAAAGGGAAATGGGCGCGATATTGCGCATCGCCGGGGCGTCGATATTGATAACGGCCACGTGGGGCGTGGCGGAGGCCTCCAGGGCGGGGATGTCGATGTCGAGGCTGATGGTGTCGTCGCCCACGCCGGCATCGGGATCGAAGCTCACCCAGTCGGCCGCGGTGGACACTTCCCACTCGAAGAAGGGGAAGTCATTTGAATCCAGGTTTAGGGTCACGTTGGTGATGGCCGGATCGCCTTCATCAGCGACGATGTTGTTGCGGCTGAGGGTGGCGTCCACCACGTTGTCCGCCGTATTCGGGCGCTCGTCGAAGTTATCCAGAAGACCGTCATTGTCGCTGTCCGCGTCATCGGGGTCGGTGCCGAGGTCATCTTCCTCGTCGTCGGTCAGGCCGTCGCCGTCACCGTCGAGGGCGTTGCCCGCGCCACCGGCCGTGCGCACCCAGATTTCCAGAAAGGGATTTGAGCCACCGACGGTGGTGACCACGGCGAGGTCGCCATCGGCCCCGAGGGTACCCTGGAAGGCGGTGCTGCCCTCGAAGGTGAAAGTTCCGCTGGCGTTCAGGTCAATCTGACCGTTGTAGTCCTGGCCACCGAGCTCACCAAAGAAGTAGCCGTTGCCGCCAGCAGTCACGGCGCCCACGTCGGCGGAGGGGGTGGCACTGCCATTGGCGCGGATGCGGTGGATACGGTAGGTGCCGCGAAAATCGGCGGTGGTCGCCCCCGCATTGGCCGGGAATCGGCGCACATAGAGTGCGAGGCCGGTGTAGCCGCCGTTGATCTCTCCGTCGTCGCCGGCGTCAACTTCGGCGGTATTCACGATCAGCGCGCCACTGTCGAGGATGGCGGCGTCTGCGCTGTCCTGCCCCATGAAGGCGATGCGGCCGTCGGACTTCACGCTGTAGTCAAAAAAACGTGCCGTGGTGGATTCCCGGACCAGGAGCACCTTGCCCTTGCCGTCGGCGGTGGCCCCGCCGAAGCTGGTGCGGTAGGTGTCATTGCTCAAGCGCAGTAGAGCGTGGTAACTGTAGTGGCTCTCGAAATCGGCGTCGTCCATCCCCGAAGACTGCTTGACGGAGAGCTGGAGGCTGGCGTAACCATCGCGCACCTGGGCGTCCGCGTTCGGGGCGGATTCGAGGGTGAAGACGGCGAGAGCGCCTCCCGGGCCGACCGTGCCGGTGAAACCGCTGTTGAAGGAATTGGTGAACAGGCGGAAAGTGGCATCCGTATCGATCTCGAAATTGAGCGAGGTGGACGCTGGGTAGGTGGAGAGGCGGCTCAGGACGCCATTGGCGCTGAAGACGCGAAATCCCCGTCCGAGATGCTGCGTGTCGTCGTTGATCTCAAAGAGATCATGGGCAAAGTACGAGCCACTGAGGGCGTTGTTGCCGGTGGCCTGCTTCGGCTGGGCCGGAACCGACGCAGCACCGAGAAGGCCAATGAGAACAGTAAAGGCAATCGGAGTGGAATAGGGTGTGAATCGCATTATAGTCACTTCCAAGATGGTCTGGGGTGCCCGGCAATGGTGTGATTCCGCAGCCTCGCGGAAACATCCCTCTACCATACCATGGGAAGGGGAAAATGCAACAAAGGGACAGCGTCGCCCCGTGACAGGATTGCGCAAGAAACGCTTCACGCCAAGCAAGCTGCCAAACCGAGCGAGATTCACCCCAACTGGCGGGGCTGTCCTGTCATCTAACGTCATGACGTCGTACAAGCGGAGAGGCTCAATCTCGTGCGCGGGCCTTATAGAGCGTATACAAACTGAATAGTTTCGATTTGACGCACCGAGTCACGACGTCAGGCGACAGGACAGCCGCGCCGGTCAGGGTGAGGTCCACTCTCCGAAGTACTCCTTCATGACTGACAGTGTGCATCGCCGCCACAGCCACGTGGCGCCGCTGTCCCTGAGCGTCGTATACTCCGATCAGGCAAAGGAGCAGCACTATGTTCACCAAGGCAGTTTACATTCTGGTGTCGGTATTTGTGGCACAGGCCATGGCTGAGTTTCCCGCGTTCAAGGAACACGTCATCAATGCGGAGGCGGGCACGGGGCTCGCCATAACGGTGGCCGACGTGAACAAGGACAGCAAGCCCGACATCGTCGGCGTAAGCGCGGACGATGTGGCGTGGTACGAGAATCCCACATGGGAGCGGCACCTCATCGCGGGCACGATTCGAAACTCTAACGTGTGTATCGCTGCCGAGGATCTGGACGGCGATGGTATTCCCGAATTTGCCCTGGGTGCGGACTGGCAATTCAACAACACCCGCGACGGCGGAGCCTTGTTCCTGCTGACTCATCAGGGGGATGTGAAGGGACCCTGGCGTGTAACCACACTGGCCGAGACCGAGCCCACGCTTCACCGAATTCGCTGGGCGAACCTTGACGGTATTGGAATGCCGGAGCTCATCGTCGCGCCACTCAAAGGCGTGAACTCCACGGAGCCCGATTTCATGGACGTCGGCGTGAGCCTTTACGCGCTGTTTCCAAACGAGAATCTGCTTCAGACGCCGTGGCGGAGAGAGGTAATCAGTAACGATCTTCACATCGTCCACAACGTTTTTCCATTTCCGCGGGACGACGGGAGCAGCGATGTCGTCATGGTCGCGTCTATGGAAGGTTTGACGGCATACCACCGGACTGGCGAATCGGCCGCTCCCTATCAGAAGATTGGTCCTGGGCTCCGAGCGCCTCTGATACCTGAAGGTGCGGGAGAGATCAGAGCCATCAAGACGAGGCTGGAGAATTCATCGTTGTCTCCATTCCATTTGCTGGCCACGATTGAACCCTGGCATGGTCACCAGGCGGTTGTGTATACCTCACCCATTGACGACACGGGAACGGCTCAACGCTTTGTTCTGGACGATCAAATCAAAGGAGGCCACGCGGTCTGGCTCGACGACTTCGATCAGGATGGCGAGTTCGAGCTCCTCGTCGGCTTCCGCGACAAGGCAGGCCCGAAGGCGTTGCCCGGATTGAATATCTACGACCTCCACATTGACGGCGAATACAAAGTCACCGCCGAGAAGCACGTCATCGACGACGGCGGCATGGCGACGGAAGACGCCCGTGCCGCCGACATGAATGGCGATGGCTGGCCGGATGTCGTGGCCTTTGGCCGAGCGACGCACAATATCAAGTACTACGAGAATCTGGGGAAACCCTGAACGGGGTTGTCATCCCGACACGAATGGCATTGACGCGAGACATGGGCAATGACTCCGGGTGCCACCTCAATCGAGCAACGCTCGTTTGGGTG
>JBHEKR010000584.1:0-4339 GCA_041859365.1 Candidatus Hydrogenedentales bacterium | reverse complement strand
ACCACATGGGATAGCCCCGCGGGTTCGGCATAGGCAGCGCAGCAGACAAACCGCGCGCTGCGCTCGTGCCATACCGCCTGGGCCAACTCGTCCAACAGCTTCTCGTTGTTGTCGTCGTAGGTGCAGCCGGGCCCCGCATAGCGCGCGGAGTAAACGCCGGGTGCCCCGCCGAGCGCATCCACTTCCAGACCTGAATCGTCGGCCACGCAGGGCATCTGAAAATGCGACGCATAGAACTGTGCCTTGAGCAGGGCATTCGCTTCGAAGCTGCTTCCGGTCTCCTCCGGCGCATCCACGGGGGGCAGGTCCGCAAGGGACTTCACATCCCAGTTCAAGCCCGCCAGCAGCGCGATCAGTTCTTTCTTCTTGTCCGGATTGGCGGTCCCGATCAGCAGTGGCTTAGGCAAGTTGCAGGGCTCTCCGTTGTTCAGTCAACAGGGCCTGGGTGCCCTGGGCAGCCAGATCCAGGAGGGCGTCCATCTGCGTGCGGCTGAAGGGCTTGCCCTCGGCGCAGCCCTGCACTTCGATGAACTGGCCCTGATCATCCATGACCACATTGAGGTCCACGCCAGCGCGGCTGTCCTCGGCGTAACATAAATCCAGCAACGGCTCCCCATCGACCAAACCCACGCTCACTGCGGCACAGGCGCTGAGCAACGGTATCGACTTAAGGAAGCCGCGGTCCACGGCATTTTGCAGGGCATCGTACAGCGCGACATACGCGCCCGTGATGGCGGCGGTCCGGGTGCCACCGTCCGCCTGCAGCACGTCGCAATCCAACGTAATCATGCAGGGGCCCAGGGCGTCGAAGTCCACTACCGCCCGCAGGGCACGGCCGATCAGGCGGCTGATTTCCTGGGAGCGGCCCTTGTTGTATTGGTCGCGCCGCACGCGTTGGGGGCTGGAGCCCGGGAGCATGGCGTACTCAGCGGTGACCCAGCCCTTGCCGGACTCCTTGCGCCAGTGTGGAATCTGCTCCTCGAACACGGCGGTGCAGAGGACCTTGGTATCGCCAAACGCGATCAAGACCGAACCAGGTGCAAACTTGGTGAAATGGCGATCAATGCGTACCGGCCGCAGGGCGTCCGGTACGCGTCCGTCAATGCGCATGCTGTCCCTCTATTCCGCGGGCGCGGGCGATTCAACCGCTTCTGCAGGTGCTTCCGCGGGTGCTTCCGAGGGTACTGCCGCGGCGTCCACTTCGACAGCGGGCGCTGCGCCTTCGGATTCGGGCTTGGCCGCCATCTGCGTTTCACGCACGTCGCGGTGGTACTTCTCCAGCAATTGCTGCCAGGTCAGGCCTTCGCGGAGCACTTCCAGCGCCTTGAGCAGCGGCTGATCTTCGGCCAGCGCATCTTCGCCGATGGCGGCATCGCCGGTGGCGCTTCCGTGATTCTGCTTGTGCATGTTCGCCGGGTCTTTTTCGTAGGACTTGTACATCTGCAGGCCCAGGGCCTGTTCCTGCTCCTGCGACATGACCACTTCCAGGTCGGGCAAAATGCCCTGGTGGTTAATGGTGACGTCGGCCGGCGTGTAGTACAGGGCCGTGGTCAGGCGAAGCGCGCTCATCTCCGGCATGCGCAGGGGGATGATCGTCTGCACGCTGCCCTTTCCGAAGGTCTTCTCGCCCAACACGATCGCACGCTGATGAAATTGCAGTGCACCCGTGACGATCTCTGAAGAGCTGGCCGTCTGGCCATTGACCAAGAGGATCACCGGCAAGTCGGCGGGCAACGCCGGACGCGCCTCCGTGAACAGTTGCATGTCGTCGCGGTTGGCGGCGCCGTCGGTTTGCGCACGGCCCTTGGTGTAGGTCACGAGCGAATTCTGCGCCAGGAAGAGTTCGGCCACTTCTTTGGAGGCCGACAGCAAACCACCGGGATTCCAGCGCAAGTCGAGAATGACAGCGGTCATGCCCTGGGCCAGGAATTCGTCCATGGCCTTACGCATATCGCGGGCTGTGGTGTCCTTGAAATCACTGACGCGGATATAGCCGATGCCGCCTTCCAGCAGACGAGATTCCTTCAGGCTCTCCAGCGGGACCTTGGCACGCTTGACCGAAAAGTCGAGGCGCTCGGGTTCATCCTGTCCCTCCTTCTTGCGCTCCACGGTCAACTTGACCGAAGTGCCGCGCGGTCCGCGAATCTTGTCTGCGGCGTCGCTGAGGTTCATCCCGTCGGTGGAAATGTCGTCAATGGCGACAATAATGTCAAAAGGCTGCAAGCCAGCCGTCGCGGCCGGCGAGTTGGGGATCGGCGCGAACACGATGATGCGCTCGTCTTCGTCCTGCTTAATCGAGACGCCAATCCCTTCAAATTCGCCCTTGGTGTCCTCACGAATGGACTCCAGCTCGGGGGCGGGAATGAAGGAACTGTGCCGGTCCAGCGAACTCATCATGCCCATGAGCGCGCCCTCGACGACCTTGTCGACCTCCGGCTCGGTCACATATTCGCGCAGGATGGTTTCCAGCACAACCCCAATGGGCTCAATGCTCTTGTAAACGTCCGGCTCGCTCTCTTGCGCGGAGATGCGCGCCGCGAAGCCGTTGGTGAGCAGCAGGGTTATCGCGATGAGAAACGCGAACACTGCCATGAATTCCATCCGTGAATCGCGGCGTTTCATGTAACCTCCGGGGCTCGGTGTGACGACGGGACGCAGGGGGTGGAGTCGAGCCCAAATTCTTCGGGAGTGTAGCAGAAGGTTCCCGGAATTGCGAACGCCGCCAAACGAAAAACAGGGCCAATATCCCGCCTCTTCTGGGCCGCTTGCCTATCCCGCCACGAGACAGTACCTTATATAGATGCCTTCGACCACGCGGTCACACAGGCGCAATGGAGCCTTCCCCTTGGTGAAGAAATTGTTCCGCGACGCCATCGATGTGAGTCCGGTACTACGCGGAATCCTGCTGCTGGAGTTGCTCTACCTTGTCCAAGCGTGGATTTGGGGGCCGCTTCAAGTCCCTGCCTGGGTGCACCCGGAAGGCTGGGCATTGGCCCAACATTGGCTGGGGATGTTTTCGGTGGCGTACAGAATCCGGGATTCGGCCATTGCGATCCTCCTCCCCTTCTGTGCCGCCCTCCTGCGCGCGAAAGCCTGGCACCTGCTGGCCCGGGGCTTGGACGGTGCCTTGCCCTTTGGGCAAGTCTTGCGGGTCTGGTTTGCCGCACAGACGGCGGGTTTCCTCGTTCCTGCGGGGCTGGATGCCGATGCCTACCGCGTCGCCGCCGCGCAACGGGGTGCTCGGGCCGCTGTACTGGCCACGGTGCTGGCGGATCGCATGGTGGGCTTTCTGGCGTTTGCCGTGAGTGCTATCCCGCTTGTCATTGTCCTCTACATGGGGATGCATGAGAATCCGGTCAAGTTGTCGAGTGGGGTTCCGCTCGCTGCGATTCTGGCGGTGGCGGGTTCCGTCGTGGTGGTTTTGTACCGCCCACAGGTCTTGCGGAGCGTTCTTGGGGTCCTTCCAATGCCGGACCGTGCGCGCCAATGGCTCGGCATTGTCGCACAAGCGCTCACGCTTCTGGTTCGGGATCCACTACGGCTCGTTCAAGCCGTCCTTTTGGCGATAGCCTCGAATATGCTCATTATCACCGCGTTGGCGAGTATGCTGGACCCTTGGCACACGGATTTCTCGCAAGGCGTGTCTCTCGCCCTGGCATTCCCGGCGCTGGCGCACCCGTGGATTTTTGATTTGACAGCGGTCAAAGGTGTCTTGTCTGGAAACGTTCTGGAGTCCATGACGACAGTTATCCCGGGTAAAGAGGTGGCATTTGCCGTCTGCACGTTGCTGCTCTGGCGCTTTACCCAGTGCTTGCCAGCCTATGTCGGGGTCTTGGTCTTCTGTATCAGGGGGATCCCGCGATTGCCACTGAATGTCCGCGCAATTGAACCCAGCCCGCATTGATACGGTGAAGGACCGCGGACAAATGACAGGAAAGGCAGGCCCAGATGCTTAGCGCGAAGCAGCCATTCGAGAAGAGCTCGACGCGCACCCGTGAGCAAGTAGTCGCCACGTGACCCTAGACGTGCGTCATCTATGAGGTCCTCGACGTATTCCAAACCCGCAGAGCGGTGAACGAGGTTTTCGGTGATTCCCATAGCCATGCGCGCGGATTCGGGCACGGCTTGCGTATCGCGTTGAAAGACGCTACCTTTTCCGGAACCCTGTGGCATACGTTCGCGCCCACAGGAAGGAGCATGCTGCTTGCACGACGAACCGTCCACTTTTCTGCGCGTTGCCTGGGCGCTTCTTCGGGTGCTCTTTGTCATCAAATTGCTCGTCTTAGTTTCTGGGTGGCTGGACGGGCCCGGCGTGCTCCCGGACTGGATACGGCCGAAT
>JBHEKR010000440.1:0-3915 GCA_041859365.1 Candidatus Hydrogenedentales bacterium | reverse complement strand
AGCAGCCTTCCTTCTTCTCGCCTTCGGAAGAAGCGGCCTTGGCCTTGTCGCAGGTCTTGGCTTCGCCTTCGGAAGAGGCGGCCTTGGCCTTGTCGCAGGTCTTGGCTTCGCCTTCGGAGGAAGCAGCCTTCGCCTTATCAGCGCAGCAGCCTTCCTTCTTCTCGCCTTCGGAAGAAGCGGCCTTGGCCTTGTCGCAGGTCTTGGCTTCGCCTTCGGAAGAAGCAGCCTTGGCCTTGTCGCAAGTCTTGGCTTCGCCTTCAGAGGAAGCGGCCTTCGCCTTATCGCAGGTCTTGGTCTCACCTTCGGAGGAGGCCGCAAGCGCCATGGCCTCGGTCTTCTCAACGCCCGCCTTCATCAACTCCTGGCGCCGATGACAAGGAACCGGCTTTCCGGCTTCTTCTTCCGTCGATGCCTCGACTTTCTTGGCGGTGCCACCGATGAAAGAAAGTACAGTCTTCTGAATTTCGCAGGTTCCGCCGTTGGCATCGCCACCAACCAGCGCGCCCGCCGTCGCCACGCCGGAAATCGCCACCATGGTCAGCACGAAAGCGCCCCACTTCAAGCGACTATTTCCAGTCTTTTCCGCAGCAACCGCTTCGGTCGTCTCTACCTTATCTTCGAGGTGTTCTTCATGCATGGTTTCTGCTCCTGAATCGGTTTGACTACAATACACGACAGCACCTTGACAGGTGCCCCATCCGTAAAACTCGTTAACATGTATTCTTGGCGGACGTGGTTTCATATCAACTCATGCCACCCGGCCAAGTTGCCTTAGAATAGCAGACAAGGTGGCAAACTGCAACCGCGCTGCCTTGGCTCGACAGGGCCGGGGGACGCCTCTGGTGTGGGCCTAAGCTCTTGAATCTCGGCGACTTCGGCGCCAAAGGCGACCGCGCTTGGGTGTTCCCCGGACCATCGGTGGTGCACCGGCGCTCCGAAAGATCGTACCATGGCAACGCTGGCCAGGCATTTCTATCGGGCCAAGCCTTGAAAGTGATACCTTGACCGATTTGTTTGAAATAGCCGCTGCGGAGCGGATGCGCCGCGAGGCCCCTCTGGCCCGACGGGTTGCGCCGCGCACCCTGGACGATTTTGTAGGCCAGGAGCATATTCTGGGGCCGGGAAAGCTCCTCCGCCGGGCCATCGAGGCGGATCGGATCACTTCTCTGCTCCTTTATGGCCCCCCCGGCACCGGCAAGACCGCCCTCGCCCGGATCGTGGCCATGCGGACCAAATCGGCCTTCGAGCCGCTGAACGCGGTCACCTCGGGCGTGAAAGAGCTCCGGGAATTGCTCGCGCAGGCCAAACAGCGCCGTATCCACGAACAACGTCGGACCATTGTCTTCGTAGACGAGATCCACCGCTTCAACCGCGCCCAGCAGGATGCGCTCCTGCCCGACGTGGAGAATGGCAACATCACCATGATCGGCGCCACCACGGAGAACCCCTTTTTCTCGGTCGTCGCGCCCCTGTTGTCCCGCTCCCAGATTTTCGAGTTCAAACGCCACACGGAGGATGCGCTGGTCGGCCTCATGCGCCGGGCGCTGCGTCACCCGGATCTGGGCATGGACCCGGACACGATTACGGTGGACGACGACGCGCTGGAGCATATCGCCCGCTACGCCGAGGGTGATGTCCGCCGTTCGCTGAACGCCCTGGAAGTAGCCCTGCTTACCACGCCGCCTGAAGAGGGGCGCATCCACATCACCGTGGAGGAGGCCCGGGAATCCATCCAGCGCAAGTTGCTCCACTACGATGGCACGGGCGACGGCCACTACGACGCGGCCTCGGCTTTCATCAAGTCCATGCGCGGCAGCAACCCCGACTCAGCGCTGTATTGGATGGCCCGCATGCTGGAAGCGGGGGAGACGCCCCGCTTCGTCGCGCGGCGCATCTGTATCGCGGCGGCGGAAGACGTGGGCAACGCGGACCCCATGGCGCTCGTGCTGGCGAATGCCGCCTTCCAGACCTGCGAGTTCATCGGCATGCCCGAGGCACGCATCCTCCTCGCCCAGGCCGTGACCTACATCGCGTCGGCACCGAAGAGCAACGCATCGTATACCGCCATCGACGCAGCCATTGCCGATGTGCGTGAAGGCAAGACGGTGGAGGTGCCCCAGCACCTGATGGACGCCCACTACAAGGGCGCAAAGCGGCTGGGTCATGGTAAGGATTACCAGTACGCCCACGATTTCGAAGAGAACTACGTGCCCCAGGACTACGGCGTGCCCAGGGGGACGTATTACCAGCCCACGACCAACGGCAAGGAAGCCGAGATCAAAGCCCGCATGGACCGGCTGGACGCGCGGGACCGGGGGGAGTGAGGTTTTCAGTCAATCGGATTTCCTCTCGACTATTTTCCCGTTGCCGGACGCCATGCGATTTCGAGTTCACGTTTGGTTGCGGCGCAGTCACGCAAATACAGATTAATCAGCGACTGGTAGGGAATATCTTGTTTCTCAGCCAAGGCCTTGAAGTACTCGATCACACTCGGATCCAGCCTCAAGGTAATCTGCTGCTTCAGGCGGCGGGCATAGGGGTTGGGGCGAGATTTCATGGTTGAAAGATCGTATTCTTTTTTCATAATGCTAACCCCGGTAGTACGTCGATTCGGTCCGAGTGGCTTTGCGGGCGGAAATGATGCGAATTACATCATCCTGCTCGCGAAAGCAATGGCAAACGAGAAGGAGCCTGCTCTTCTGACTCATTCCAAGCAGCAAGAATCGCTCTTCCTCCTTCGTGTGGTCGTCATCGAAGAATTCAGTGGCAAAATCATCCAGGAAAACGGTCTTTGCCTCTTCGAAAGACACCCGGTGCTTCAGGCGGTTGACACGATCCTTTTCAGGATCCCAAGTGAATCGGATTGGACTCATACTTACATTGTAACTACACTTGCCCAATTTCGCAACAGGGTAGACCGTCCCATTTTCGGCGTGCAACCAGGACCGGAGATGGTGCAGACTATGGATCTGGAACGGTCGGGTGGGCCATCGGGTGGCCTGCCGCAGGCGTCCATGCCCAGAGGAGGATACCAAGATGCAAACCTGGATCGTGTTCGCGGGAATCGTGGTGCTGGGGCTGGCCTTTATGATGTGGCTGGCCATGTTTGCCCTGAGCCGGGGTATGAACTCGAACCTCGAAACCGACGCGGAGAGTCGCCGTATTGCGCGCCGACAACTTATGTTTGGCGCGCTGCTGCTGGCGTGCGTCGTCGGACTCAGTGTGTATTTCTACGGCATGGATCGCGACGAAATCATTCCAGAGATCGGACCCGGACTGACTACGGAAGCGCCCCTTGTGAAGGAGGAAATGGAGAAGAAGTCGGGCACCAAGGTCGAAGCGCCGAAAGCCGCCGAGCCGACCCCGCCTGCGCCGACATCAGCGGAGACACCCAGCGGCGGAGAAGCCGAGGGAGAGAAGACGCTCCCAAATCCTGCGGTGACTTGAATTTGAATCACGGAAAGCGTGGAGCAGCCGTTGGCCGCAACCGAAACGTGTTGAACCGCAAATTTACGCAGATTCTCGCAAATTATTTGAAGAATCAAACATGAGAGATTTGAACCGCGAATAGACGCGAATACTCAGATACCCTCTCCGAATATACCTTTCTTGAGCAAAAAACCTGTTTTAAGAGCAAGGTAATCGCGGATAGTAGTACGGGATTTAACGGAAGAAGGGTGGCACGGGGCCTTGGCCGCACGCCCGCCTGCGAAGGAATCTGTAATGTTTCAACACTGTATTCGTCTCGTCGTTCTTGCCGGACTGCTCGCCTGTCTGCCGGTGCTGGCCGCGCCGACGCTTATCATGGTGCCGATGGGCGATGGGACGAAGCTCGCCACGGATGTGCACACCCCGGAAGGGTCAGGACCCTGGCCGGTCATCCTCATGCGCAGTACCTATGGCCGTCTTGAAAAT
>JBHEKR010000454.1:0-3694 GCA_041859365.1 Candidatus Hydrogenedentales bacterium | reverse complement strand
TGTCCGCGCTGATGAACCCTCTTGCGCAAGGATTCGTCGGAAGATTGTTGGCGGGGGCTAGATCTGACTCACGCCCTCAGGTTCCATAGCTTCGTCCGCGGCGGACTTCGTGCCGCGCCTGGCCTCGAATGCGTTGATGCTTTCGTTCATGTACTTCTGGTAGCCCGGAGGCACATCGGTGTAAATGCCGGAACAGATCCAGTCGAATTTCCCGTCCATGGCGTCTTTAGAGACGTCGCTGTATTTCCGATTGTGATTGCGTGTCACGGCCTTCAGGTTGGCCTTCACCCGCGCCTCCGCGTCGGTGCAGAAGAGATCGACGAGCTGCTGGAGCTCGGCCTTGTGCTCCACCGTCGGCAGCAGGGCGTCCGCATAGGACAACACAGCGGCCATGACGAAGAGGTCGGTGCCGATGTCCACGAAATTCGCCATGATGAGCTGCTCGCGCTCCAGCTTCTGCCGATAGCGTGCCATGGTGTGGAACATGGTCCGGGCGAGCCGCTTCGCATTCCGCCCGATGAAGATGAGATGGGCCTGGTTGCTGGGGTCGAGGTGGCTCGTGGCATAGCCACCTGCCGCAGGCATCCACTGCTTCGGATACCATTTCGCGTAGAAGGGCAGAAAACTTCCGAAGAAGTGCTTAATCTTGTTCCCGCCCGGCATGAGCAGGGGCATGATCTTGCTCACGTGAACATCCATCGCCTCGCGCGCGATGAAGAGTCGCATGATTTCATCCGTACCTTCCACGATGCGAGCGATGCGGGCATCGCGCACCATGCGCTCGGCGAGTATGGGCTCCTCCCCGCGCTTGGCCAGGGATTCGGCGGTCTCGTAGCCACGACCACCGCGGAGTTGCAGGAAGTCGTCGGCTATTTTGTAGCCATGGACCGTGGTGAAGTACTTCGCCATCGCGGCTTCCAGGCGGATATCGCTGCCGCCCTGATCGGCCATGGCGCAGCCAAGCCAGGTAACCGCCTCCATGGCGAAGGTGTCGGCGGCGATGGTGGCCACTTTCTGCGCGGTATTCTGGTGCTTGCCGATGGGCGCGCCCCACTGTTCGCGCTCTTTGGCCCATTTGCTGCCCGCAAGGATGGCGGCCTTGCCTCCGGCCGAGGCCGTGGCGGGGATGGAGAGGCGTCCGGTATTCAACGTGACGAGGGCAATCTTGAGGCCCTCGCCGGGCTTCCCGATGATGTTCTCCACGGGCACTTTCACGTTGTCGAAGTTGAGCAGGCCATTCTGAATGCCGCGAATACCCATAAAATCGCAACGGTGAATTACATCGAAGCCGGGAGTGTCCGTCTCAACGATAAAGGCGGTGATCTGCTTCATTTCCTTGCCCTTCACGGTGATGGAGGGCGTGCGCGCCATGACTACCATGAGCTCGGCCTGGGTGCCGTTCGTGATCCAGAGCTTGCGTCCATTGATGATGTAGTGCTTGCCGTCCGCCGTGGGCTCGGCGAAAGTGGTCATCTGAGCGGGATCGGAGCCGACACCGGGCTCGGTAAGGGCGAAGGCGGAAACAGCGCCCTTCGCCAGGCGCGGCAAATATTTCTCTTTCTGCTCCTTGGTTCCGAAAGGCTTCAGCGGCTGGGGCACGCCAATGCTCTGATGGGCCGTGATGCCCGCCGCCGTAGAGGCGCAGTAGCTGCTGATGAAGGCGCAGGCGCGGCTGTAGTTGGTCTGGCTGAGGCCAAGTCCGCCGTACTCCTTCGGGATCTTCATCCCGTAAGCGCCCACTTCCGCCAGGGCCTTCAGGGCCTCCCGGGGAATGACACCGTCACGGTCCACGCTGCTGGGGTCAATGTGCCGCTCCAGCACACCCCGGAGCACTTCGATATAGTCATCCCCCACTTTTCGGTCTTCCGCCGACTGCATGGGGAACGGATGGATTTGGTTCCAGTCGAAGTTGCCCTTGAATAGCTCCGCAACGAAGCTGGGGGCCTGCCATCCGGCTTCCCGGGCGTCTTCGGCGACATCAAGGGATGCCTGTTTGGCTTTGTCGTCCAATTGCATATGCTGCCTCTCCTGATCTGTGGTCTGACGAATCCGCTCTCTGTGACCATACCGCCCGGGGTCGTGTTTTATTTGAACCGGCCCGGGTGGCCCAAACCTACCGATCAGTATATACCACAATTATGGAAATGTGTCGAATAGTGTTTGCGCGGGGAGCCGGAATACAAATCAGACCGATCAGTCGGATCGGACTGATCGGTCTGACGGGGTTCAGGACCGTGAACGGCTACGCACGCGCCTCACGCGTGGCGCAATTCGCGTTTGAGGATCTTGCCCGTGGGGCCCTTGGGGAGCTGATCGAGCACTTCCACTTCTTTGGGCCATTTGAACTTGGCGGTCCGCTCGTGGAGGTAGGCCTCGATTTCGGCGGGCTCCAGGGTCTGGCCTTCCCGAGCGGAGACATAGACCTTCACTTCTTCGCCGCGCATGGGACACGGAACGCCGATCACCGCCGCCTCAAGCACCTTGGGGTGGCCGTAGAGCACTTCCTCGATTTCGCGCGGGTAGATGTTCATGCCACCGCGGATGATGAGGTCTTTCTTTCGATCCACGATGTAGTAGAAGCCTTCGGCGTCCACCCTGCCCATGTCTCCCGTGTGAAACCAGCCGTTGACGATAGCCTCGCGGGTGGCTTCGGGACGGTTGTAGTAGCCCTTCATGATGTTGTGACCGCGGATCACCACTTCGCCCACTTCGTCCACGGCCGCGAAGGTGCCGTCATCCTTCTTGATGGCCACATCCACACCCCAGATGGCCTTGCCGATAGAGCCTACCTTGAGCTTGTCGCCCGCCTGGCTGAAGGTGGCCACGGGGCTGGTCTCGGAAAGGCCATACCCTTCGAGGATGGTAATGCCGAAGCGCTCCTGAAAGCGGCGATGCACCTCTTCAGGAAGGGCCGCGCCGCCGGAAACCGCATGGGTGATGGACGACAGGTCGTATTTGCAATGGTCCGCCTCATTCAGCATGAAGAAATACATGGTGGGAACGAGCGCCAGCAAGCGCACCTTATCCCGCTCGATGACCTGCATGGCCTTCTCCGTCTCGAAGCGCGGTAGAAGGGACATGGTGGCCCCCGCCAGGACGGAAGCGTTGAGTAGACAGGTCTGGCCGAAGGAGTGGAATAACGGCAGCGTGACGAGGCAAACATCGCCCGGCTTAGGCTTCGTAATTTCACGGGTGGAGTAGAAGGCGTTGAAGAAGAGATTGAAGTGGGTAAGCTCGGCACCCTTGGGCGCGCCCGTGGTGCCGGAGGTATAGAGGATTACCGCCGTGTCGTCGGGCATGGTCTGGACCGTGTCAAACTCGGCCTCCGCGGACATAATCAGTTGCATGAAGTTCTCGCCAACGGGCGGAGCTTCGAGATCGGTGGGCGTGCTCACCGAGATGTAGTGGCGGCAGGCTTCGCAGGTACGGAAGGCCTTGATGGCTTCGTTCTCGAAGTGCTTGAAAGCAAAGAAGGCCACGGACTCGGAATCGTTCAGGTAGTGTTCGATCTCGTGCTGGGTGTAGAGCACATTCACCGGCACCACCGTGGCGCCCGTGTGGAGAATCCCGTAGTAGATGATCGGGAAATGGGGCGTGTTGGGAATCATCATGGCGACCTTGTCGCCCTTTTGAACGCCGCGGTCCACGAGAATGTTGGCGACTCGTTTTGCGTATTCGTTCAGTTCAGCGTAGG
>JBHEKR010000124.1:0-80480 GCA_041859365.1 Candidatus Hydrogenedentales bacterium | reverse complement strand
CGGGGGGAAGGCAGCGCGGAAGCGGTGATGGCGGCGGCGGAGTCGGGAGATGATGGCGAGCCGGGTCGGGGGCGGCGTCGGTTTTATGCCCATTATTACGTGGGGAAGTATTACGAGGCGACGAAGGATTTTCCCAGGGCGAGGGCGCATGTGGCGAAGGCGTTGGAACAGTCGCTGCCGTATTTCATGGATGATTGCGCACGGGAGGACTTGCGGCGGCTGGCGGTGCGGGTGATGGGTGGGACGGATAAGAAAAAGGAAGAGGAGTGACCACGGAAGGGCTCGGAATTTCACGGACGGGGGGGATTGGGGAAGGAACCGCAAATTTGCGCTGATGGACGCAACTTCGTCGGCCAGGAGCGCGATTCATTCGCCGCCGATTACGGCAATTCCTTGATCCGCACGTTGCGATACCAGATCCGCTTCGCTTCGTCCTGAAAGCCGATGTGGCCCACTTCGGGCCGGTCTTTCATGGCGGATTCATCCAGCTTCAGGGCGATGATCTGCTCGCCGTTCAGCACCACGGTGAGATGGTTGTTCTCGACCGTGATCGTGTAGCGGTTCCACTCTCCTGCGGGCCTGGCCATGTTCTTCGACGGGGCCGCCGTGCCGATGACGCCGCCGCAGTCATGGTTGCCGGGATGCTCCAGGCCGTGGGTGTCGAGAATCTGCACTTCGATCCCGTTGGATACCGGCTGAAGGGGATCACCCACACGAAAAAAGACGCCGGAGTTGCCTTCCTTTTCAATCTTGAACTCCAGGTCGAGCACGAAGTCTCTGTAGGTGCGCTCGGTCATGATGTAGGCGTCGAAGCGCTGCCAGCCGGTCTCCCCGGGGCGCGGTACCAGGGTAACGGCGCCATCTTCCTCTACTACCCAATTTCCGGTCGTCTTCCACCCGTCCAGGTTCTTGCCATTGAAAAGGGGAACGAAGCCGTCTTCAGACGGGGTGGCTCCCTCGGCATAGGTCAGCGCGCCAGCAAGCATAAGGGCGATCGACACGGTGGCGATACGGGTGATAGACATGGGTTGCTCTCCTCATCAATATCGAAAAACTCGGGGCCCGGGAAATTTTGGGTTTCACGCGCACGGATGGACGTACAGGGCGGTATTGAGGGGACTTTAGCGCACGCGTATGCTCCGGAACAAATCCGACCATGTGGAGTCCACTGAAGTGGCGGGCCCCGCTTGCGCGCGGGGAGGGATGTGGAGCCCGGCAATCCGTGCTACGACACACCCGCCAGTGTCCTTCTTCGCGACTGAATCGGAGAGTCCAACTTCGAACACTTCCGTATGCGCAAACTCGGTTCATGAACATTTTTGCGCAGCCGTTCCTCGCCGCAACACGGCAATTATATGGCGTTTTTTCGAATTCGCCCTTGGCACGACCGATGCTGCGTTTTGGGTGTCAACATCATTCCACAGATGCGAACACGGTGGAGCAGGGGTTTGGGACAAGGCACATTGATCCCAACATTTTACGTCGAAATACCGTAGAGCTATGGTCCGTGAAGAAGGGTGCGTTACAACGGACGAGCTATCAGGTGCGAATTAGTTCCGGAGTTGGAGGGCACCGGCAACGTGTCGTCCCCTCCTCTCCTCAATGAGCGCCGCCGCGCGGCGCGCCCCAGGCCGACTCGGGGACTTGAAAGGCCAGCCATGAATACACACTCCCTCGCCGCATATTGGTACCTGCTCCGAACCTTTCGCAACGGGCCCGACCTCATCCGGACGGCACGCAACGGCGGCCTTCTTGCGAATGGACCAACGATAGACGAGGCCATCTTCTGGGACGGTGCGCGCCTCTGCCACCCGCCTGGACGGGGAGGCTTCATCGGCACGCTGCTGGAGGTTCTCCTGGACAACGTCTACCGACTGGGCAGCTTCTACAAACCCGAACCCGGAGATTTGGTACTGGACCTCGGAGCCCACGTAGGAATTTACACCTTCAAACTACTGCGCAATTATCCCTGCCGGGTCATGGCGCTGGAGCCGTCGGCGGAAAACGTCGCATGCCTCCGAAAGAATCTGGCGCACTTCGGCGAGCAACGGGTCCAGATTTACAATATGGCCGTGGGCGGTGCGTCCGGCCGGGTGCGGGTGGAAACGCCCAAGTCCACCAATCGCTCCCACGATGCCCGGGTCG
This sequence comes from Candidatus Hydrogenedentales bacterium, assembly GCA_041859365.1. Lineage (GTDB taxonomy): Bacteria > Hydrogenedentota > Hydrogenedentia > Hydrogenedentales > JAEUWI01 > JAEUWI01. The sequence goes on along the minus strand of JBHEKR010000124.1, from coordinate 78,335 downwards.
TTCCAGGCTCGGATGGTGACGGGGACGCGGTGGATATAATTCCGCTGTCGGCAGTGTTGGAGCTTGCCCAAGCCGATCAGGTCGCGCTCCTGAAAATGGACATCGAGGGGGGAGAATACGATGTCTTCAACACCCTGGATGAAGCCATGCTGCCGCGCATCGAGCGAATCGCGATGGAGTATCACGACAATCTGCGCGAAGGGACCCTTGATATGCTTAAGAACAAGCTGCGGCGCACGCACGATCTGACGATTACCGGGGAAGGCGACGGACGGGGCTACGGAATGCTCTTTGCCCAGTTGAAGGAACCTCATTCTTAAGGGACACCTGCCCCCCTACTCCACGAGTTCGACGGTATTGCCCGCAGTTACCTGGGCCTGCATGGCGAGGATCCACTCTCGCAGCAAGGCGACGCCCTCGTCGTGGATCATACGCTTGGGCAGGGGTGGCATCATGACGCCGGGCTCGGTGCTTTCAACGCGGTGCATCAGAATGGAGACCTCGGGGTGGCCCGGTTCGATGCCAAACTTGTAGCCGCCGGAGCCGCGACCGGCGGCGATGGGACTTTTGAAGACACCGTACTTGCCAGCATCAAGCTGATCGTAGGAGAGATCGAGGCCGGACATGTGGGCGGGGCCTTCGGGATTATGACAATGGGCACAGTTAATATCGAGATAGGCACGCGCCCTCTCATTCAGGGTGCCTGATGCGGGGTCATCGGCGTTGGGCAGGCGCGGCGCGGATTCCGGAGCGGGAGCCGGGCCGAGGTAGCCCGCGGCTTGCCACTTGAGAAGCTGATTCATGGCGCCTTCGGGATAGGCATAATCCTTGTTCAGGTGTCGCGCCTTCGGTCCGATGGGCTGCAGCTTGCCACCAATCTCGTGGCACTGCTTGCATTCGTTCATGTTGGGGATGATATAGCGGTCAAGCTTGCGCACCTGGCCGTCGTAGTGTGTCCATGACACATCCGCCCGACCGCCCGCGACGGCCAGCCGGGCTTCGGTGGCGTCCTCGTTCCAGATGTAGGCGAAACCCGCCCAACCCTCGGGCTTGTGGATAAGCAGACGGGTTTCCACGATGCGCTCTCCCTTTGAAGCGTCCCGGATGTCCTTCAAGAAGCCGAAGGTCTTGGCGATCACCGTGCCAACGGGGAACTCGAAAACGTCGCGGTCGCGATATTCCGCATGAGCACCTTCCGGCAACCAGATGAAGCGATGCTTGCTGGCGTAGTCCGAGTAAAGGGGGGTATTCAGATCGTAAGGCAGGACGTCATCATTGGGAATCTGCCGGGCGGCATCTTTGAAGAGGTTGTACTCGGAAATGTTACGCGCAGGGGGCTTGGTTACATCGACCGACACCGGAGCGGCAAGCGCCGCAACACACAGCAAAACTGAAATTCCCGACATGGTATTCACTCCTGGGTTAGTCCAGCATTATAGTCTGACCTGCCCCCGATCCCCAAGCTTCACGTCCCGGTACACGTCCCGGTGGGACATCTGCGATGCCGGGCGCACAAAGCAAAAACCGACTACCCATTCAGGAAGTCGGCCGCTCTAATTGGTTTTTTAAGGGAGGGGAACCTCAGCCTTCCGACGCGATCACCGTGTCCGCACCGGAGCCCACCTTGTGATTGGTATCGATACTGCTCACGATCTCTTCTTCCGGGTTGCTGAGCGCCTTGAGGTCCGCGAGCTGCACGGGTGTTCCCGACTTTTCCTGGGCGCTCCAGAACGCGGTCCATTCATCCACAGTGTCCGGTCTGGGATCGGGGAGGGCATTCGCCCAGAGCGTCTGCAAGGCTTCGCGGCTTGCGTTCGCGACACGCTCGTCGGGACTCGGCAACAGGCTGATGAGTGCCGGGGTTACGTCCCGCGCACCCATGCCCGCCAACACGTAGATTGCGCTGATCTGAACTTCCTGCTTGTGGTCGGCCAACCCGCGCACGATGAGATCTTTACTGCCCCCATGGCCCAATCGTCCGAGCAACTCGATCGCCATGACCCGGGTGCCAAAGTAGTTGTTCACCGCGGCCCCCTGGAGCAAATCCAGCGCCCGAGAACTGTCCATATAGGCCAGCGCTTCCAGAAGATTGGGGGCGATCAGAATCGAGACGCCGGGGAGCTGATTCGCGAGAAAACTGTAGGCGTCGAACTCCTTCTGGAGTCCGAGCAACTTCTCCCGCACCGCTACCCGCTTGGAAACATTGTCCGTCTTCAGCTCGAACATGAGCCCCATGACGAGACTGCGCTGCTCCGCCGTAAGGCCCGTTTCCTCGGTGAGGATCCGATTCTGCTCTTCCCAACTGGCCAGGATCTCTTCTTTGCTCAGTTTTCCGGTCTTGGCATTCTTTTCAACACGGTCTATTTCTTCCGCGCGATAGATAAGGCTCCGCTCGCCGGCCGTCACCTTGAAGATCCCCGGATTATCGGGGACCGGCGTGACCACGCCATCGAACTCGACGCCATTCTTCAGATACACGGTATCGGCGCCTGCCGTCGCCGCCACCAGGGCGACGGCCAGCAAGACGTGTTGCCATCCACTTCTCATCTGCACGTTCTCCAAAATCGACTTAATCCCAGTCATCGTGCGGCTCAGCCGCGATCGAAGTAGAAAGCCGCGCGGGCGAAAACCACCTGTTCCGTATCAGCGACGTTCAGGAATCGCTCCACACGCGGATCATAGTGCAGCTTCAGTCCTCCGGGGATGAACATGCCCAGGTCCGCCGCGATAACGCCGCCGCGGATGGTCATCTTGCCCTTCGAATTAGAATAATGCCGCTCCATACTGCGCACGATGTTGAAGATCGAGTTGTTGCTGTAAAGCAGCCCGTCGAACTTGAAATCGCGTCCGCTGCTCGGGCGGGACATTTCGTCGTCATACCAGAACTGGCGCAACTGGTCCTCCGACATCCAGTTGCCGTCCGGATTGAGGTAGTGGTAGGCCGCACGACTGAGAATATCAAGCGGATAGCCCTTCGCAACCAGGTAGTCGCTGAGTTTCTTCACACCGGAGTCATTGTAATGAACAGCATGCTCATCCGCGGCGTCGTAGAGCCAGATGTTGTTCGGCTGGCTCTCGCGAAGGCCGTAGAATCGGGGGGTGTAGGTGTTGTCGGCCACAGCCTTCTCCAGTTCGAGCTGGTTGAACAACTGAAGCTCGGACATGGTGAAGCTGAACTGATTGCCGGGCGTGCCGGTAACCTTCTGATTTGGATCCGTTGAGTACGGGTCGAAATAGCCCCATTTTAAGGTCTGGGTGGAACTGAGACGGGTTACGCTGTTGCTCCGGTTCTTATCCCGCGTGTGGATGCTGTACTGGCTCCACGTGGGATATTTATCGGCGTTGTAGGAGGTGTGGTTGACGCCACGGATCGTGGTGTAGTCGCCCATCATGACACTTCCGCCCGATACCAGCGCGAAGGCATTGGTCTCGCCGGATTCATTTACGCCGAACTCACCGGGGGCGTCGTTGTAGGTCACATCGCCGATGATGTAGGTATTCCCGCGAACCAGCAGCTTGCCCTCGCCCTCGACCGCCCCTTTGATCACCAGATCGCCGTCGATTGCAACGGTATTGTTGATCTTGATTGGATCCTGGGGGGTTCCGATCAAAATCAAATTGCCGTCGTAGTAGCCGTCGGTAGACAGGGAAGAAAGCGCGGAATTGGACGATTCCGGAAGGGTGGTACCCGTGTAGACGCCGCCATCCGGAATGCCGTAGGCCACACCGTTGGTGATCGCGCCGCTCGGGTCATCCACGCCCAATTCGAAATCAATGCTTCCGTTGGCCGTGTTAACGATGACTTCGAATTCGGAATCATCCACCACGCGGTCGCCATCCTCGTCGGGATAAGGCGCGGGGAAGGTCCCGGGAAGGGGGCCGTCGGTCTGCGCTTCCGCATCTTCGGGGTATTCCATGTAGAGGTTTGCGAATTGTAACAACTCGCCGTCGCCGTTCTTTGCGGCGTTCGCCAGGTTGGTCGTCGTCATTCCGCCCGTGGCGCTCTGGGTGATCTTTCCATCCTCACTGCTGAAGGAATAGGCGTCGAAGCCGGTTGAGGCCAGGCCCGCGGCGGTGTATTCGCTGCCGTTAGGCTGATAGACGCGACCGCGGGTGTAGACCGACCCGGCGACCCGGGAGTCGGGCTCCGATCCCGTGCGGACGAGGAGGGATTCAAGCGCCGCCACCTTTACCCGGTCGAAGGTACCGTAACGGCTGGAATCTTTGTTGCGCTCGAGATCAAGGGAGCGTATCTCCGCGTGACAAAGTATGCAACTGATGTTGTTCGCGAGGATGGCAAACTGGCCGTGGTCAAAGGGAGATCCGCCAATGCGCAGTACCTGCACCGCAGTCTTGGACGCCCCGTCGAGGGTCGCCGTGGAGCGGACCGTGAGCCGGGACTCGTATACCGTGTCGTAGCGGGCGACCGTTATGCTTTCGATCGTCGCGAGTACGGTTTCGGTGCCGGGCTTCTTGAAATCAATGGGCTCCGTGATGATGGCCTTGCCATACTGGCCTACGCCAGAGGGTAGCGTGTCGAAAGTGCCGTCGCCGTTGCCCTCTTCACCGGGATCTTTCGTGCCGTTGAAGTTCAAGTCTTCGTTGATCGGAATTTCAGACGTGTTGTTCAGATAAAACTTGTAAGACGCCACGTTGCCGGTGGTATTGCCACTGCTGACTTTGTAGTCGTTCCAGAGTTGCTCCACGGCGAAGTCGACGCCGGCTTGGGCCGCTTCCTCAAGCAACACATTGTTGTAGGCGTGGTCAGTTTCTTTTTTTGCGCGCTGCACGCCCGTCATCACCAGGCCCATCGAGCCCAGAATGACGATGATGGCGAGCATGGCGAATACGAGTGCGATACCGTCCTGATTTGTTCTCTTAAGGTGGCTATGATCCATAGGTCCCCTCCTTTCTTAATTGACGAGGCGAATATTGGATGTCGTTTCGGCGAGAAGCGGTTTACCTTCACCTGCTCCGTATCGCTTGCTGCCACGCAAGGTAATTTGCACGGTGGTCATGTCTTCAACATCTGCGGCCTGATTGGCCAGTAGAGCAAAATTTACAAATTCGATGGTCGAGGCACCCGCGACCGGCACGGTCTCGCCGTTCTGGGAGCGCACAATCCGCCGTGTCAAGGCGCCATCGCCGTTGGTGTCTTCATTGGGGTCAAGCAGACCGTTCTCGTTGGCGTCTTCATTTTCGAGCGAAAAGGTAATCGGCGTGGAGTAGGCAAAGAGGGCCTCCCCCGAAACGGGTTCGGGAACCTGAAAGGTGATCGACCGGCCTTCATCGCCGATGGCCACGGGGAAAAGGCCCTCGGGAGCGCCGGTCTTCTCGGTGGTAATCTCGGTCACGCCTTCGCGCAATTCGCTGCTCAGCACGGAGACGGTGTCTCGAAGGTTGTTCTGAACGTCCACTTTGGCGTTGGCGAGCTGGGCGGAAGTGGTGGAGGATTGAAGTACAATAAAACCCAGGAGGGAAACGACGGAAAGGATGCCCATCGAGACCATTACTTCAACCATGGTATGTCCGTTATTTTTCATCGGCGTGCGCTCCTATTCGTTCGTCAACATGCTGACAAGGGTGGCCGAAAGGGGGCGGCCCCTGCGATCGGTCCAGTTTGTCGTTACATGGACTACGACGGGGTTGTCTCCCCCATCCGCCACTTCACCCGCCTCGTTGAAGCAAGTCACTTCGATGGATTGATCCGCAAGTTCCACATGGTCGCTGTTATCCGCCTTGAAGTCGGACCAGGAACTGTCATTATGGGTCTCGATCCAGGTCAGGAGTCCCTCCGGAAAATTATTCTTGAACTCAAGCCGTTTCTCGCGCAGGCCGTCCATCACACTCTGGCAGGCGCGGACGCCTTCCATGCGCTGTTCCTGGATATCGATGCTGACGTAGAAGGACATGAGTGATTGTGCGGTTACGCCTATTACGCCCGCGAAGATGGCGACGGCCAGGGTAATTTCGATCAACGTCACTCCACGCTCATCGCTGAAGAATCGATATTTTTTCATTATTTTCACTCCGTTCTCCACGGCATTGGCCTTGGAACCAGAACTCCCCGCATCAAATTCGTTACCGCCGCTGCTTGTGGCATGATTACGGTGCATTCTCAAAAGTGTGAATAGTTTATCCGAACGATTATGCCATGCCCCACGCCAATGTGCAAGTTAGCCCGCAAAATTCCACACCCTAACCCATTGCAATAATACATCTTGCGATTTTCATAAAAAAAGCATGAAATATTCCGCAATCCAAGCCAGATATGGAAGCCCCTTGGCGGGCAAACCGATACACATCAATGGAGGATATCGCACTTGGAAATCAGGCCGCTGGTGGTCAGCGGATAGCGAGCTCGGTTTCCCGGTCGAAAAAGTGCAGCTTGAGGGTGTTTACATGCAGGAGAAAGGGCATTCCTGCGATGGGTTTGGCCAGGGCATGGACCCGCGCCGTCAGCGATTGCCCGCCAAGACTCAGTGATACGTAGATTTCCGAGCCCATGGGCTCCACCACCTCGACGAGCGCCTCCAGTATTCCATCGGATTCCCCGAGCTGTCCTGCTCCATCGACCAGATCTTCCGGACGAATTCCCAGGTATATGCTTTTTCCGACATACGGCCTCAACGCGACGTGGTATACCAAAGGAAGCCGGAGCACAAAGGTGTCCTCCACCATCCGGAACGCCAAGTCATCCCCCTGGGCCTCGATGCGCCCTTCCAACATGTTCATGGGAGGGCTTCCAATGAAGGTCGCTACGAACTTGTTCACCGGACGGTGATAAAGGTCCAGGGGCGCGTCGACTTGCTGGATGACGCCATCGAGCATCACCACTATCCGGTCACCCATGGTCATGGCCTCGACTTGGTCGTGGGTGACGTAAATCATCGTGGACTGAAGGCGGCGATGGAGTTTCGAGATTTCCGCACGCATCTGCACCCGGAGCTTCGCGTCCAGATTCGAAAGGGGCTCGTCGAAGAGAAAGACCTTGGGCTTGCGAACGATGGCTCGACCGACGGCAACCCGCTGTCGCTGTCCACCGCTCAGTGCCTTGGGGCGGCGCTGAAGCAGGTCGGTAATGCCCAGGATCTCGGCGGCATCCCGGACCCTTCGGTCGATTTCGTCCTTTGGAAAGCGCCGCATTTCCAAGCCGAAGGACATGTTCTTGTATACGTTTTTGTGGGGATACAGGGCGTAGTTTTGAAAAACCATGGCGATATCCCGATCCTTCGGAGGCACATCATTCACCACCAATCCGTCGATACGAATCTCCCCGCCCGAAATGTCCTCAAGTCCGGCGATCATGCGCAGCGTCGTGGATTTTCCGCAGCCCGAAGGACCGACCAGTACGACGAATTCCCTGTCGTTAATGACCAGGTTTGCGTTCTGCACCGCGGGGATGCCCCCGGGGTAGAACTTCTGCACGTTCGTCAGGGTCACCTGGGCCACGAGGACGCTACCTCCACCTTGTTGAAACTGAGGCATACGCGCTAAACGCACAATGCCCGACTAAGCCAATCCCCGACGCCGGGGCCATAGTCGATGGATGATATCAAGGGTTCTATTCTTGTTCAAGGCGCCACGGGTGTGGCGGGCGCCGGGCTGGCTTCGGAACTTACTGTCTCGCGCACGAAGCTGAAGAGCCCGTCGAGCGAGCCCAACTGGCGCGCCATCCCCTGGAGCACCAGATGAATCGCGCGCGCGCCGCTGACCGCCTCTTCACCCGCCGGGTTGTCGACGGTGAAGGCGTTCATGGTGAGGGCGATCGGCGGTTGAGGTGGGGAGACGCTTTCCGCCTTGATCTCGGCGGACTCGCAGGTAATCTTGCGGATGTTGACGGGACGACCGAGTACCCAGGCCTCGCCCCGGGTCTGCTGGTCGGCCCAATCCCGGGCACGGTCCATCATCGCCCCCAAATTGGTCCCCTTCGACTCATCATACTGAAGCTGGATCTTGGCGTCCCGAATGAGCACCTGATTGATCACGGGTGTTTTCGAGAATATGGCCAGCCATTGGGGATAGACCCAGGCCGATTCAAGGCGCAACGCCTCGCGATCGCTGAAGCCTTCGGGATTGAACACGGAGATTCCCTTGAACTCAATGGCCTGGCGCGACCAGTCGATGCGCACGCCTTCGAGGTGAATTTCCGAACCGAGGATCTGGCCCGCCTGTCGGGTGATGCCCTGGCGCAGCAGGCCCTCGAACTGGGTCAGTAGCAGGACTGTACCAATGTTGGCGGCGATGAGCAGGAGCCCCGTCAGGGTCATGATAAATTTGATGGCGGCTTTCACGAACGAAGGCCCTCGTGGGGCTTAGTCAAAGGTGTGGGATGTCCGGGTGACCGCGGAACGCGCGGCTGGAAGTTGTTTGCGGACGAATTGGGCCGCCTTCTGGTCCGGACGGGGTTGGGGAATTGCCATGAAGTCCGGTGTGGCGGGCCAGTCGAAGAGAAACAGGGATTCGAGGCCCACGATGCGGAGCTGGATGCCTGCGGCCTTCGGATTCACGGCGGGATTCTCGACCATGAACTGACTGTCGGAAAAATAGAGCGTCAGTTTCCGCCCATAGCGTCGCAGCGCTCCAATTGGGACTTCTTCAAGTTCGGAACCCAGCGTCTTCTGGGCAGGTTGCAATTCCCTCCCATCCGGCAGCTTCAACAGGATCGTCATACCGCGAAGTCCCACCGCGTCATAGGCAATACTGCGATCCGGAAACTCCGACTCGAGGTGACATTCGATGGTCAGCCCGCCCGCGCGCGCCGCCTCCACGTCGGGCTGAGGTGGAACGCTTTCCAGGTTGGCGTCCATCACCGCCTCCGTGGCCGCGTCAGCGTCAGCCGTGGGCGTCGGGGGGACGGTGGGGAGCGCGACGGCCACCTTGCCCCACACCGCGTAGGAAGCCGTGGTAAAGAGGTTCGGGTATCGCCCCTCCCCCGCTTGAATTACCACACGCTGAACCCGCGGTGTGAACACAATCTGCGCGGAGGGCGGTATCGCCGAAGCATCGGAAGAGTCTGTCGTCTGACACCCCGAGAAAGGAAGGAGCGCCAGCATAGCCAGTAATCCGGCAACCCCAGATCGCGCGATCATCGTGCCCGCTTTCGTACTGATATGTTGGATTTCTTCTTATCCTTGGGGGGGGCGGGCCCCTCAGCCCCCTGGGCGGTCTCGGGCTGCTCCGGCGCGGACTCGTCGACCACATCCGGCGATTCTTCCGTTTGGAGTGAGTTGGTGGGAATGGCGCTCTGACCGTCTTTTCCGCCGTTACCGAAGCGCTGGAGGTTCAGTTCGCCCTCGGAATTCTTCATCTTCACCAGCCCCATCGGTGACACCTGTTCGCTGATCCAAATCTCCGTAGGGGGCTCTCCGTCCTTCACGATGTAGTGCTCCGCCTGAATATCGCCCGACGGAAGGGTGATGGTCTCTATTCCAGCGGATTCCCGGGGGATGTCTTTATCATCTTCCCAATTCCCGCCATTTTCCATACTGATTTCCTGCACCGCGCCATTACCCTCGCGAACGAATAGACGCTTCACATTTTCGGGTTCACCCGCCGGGCCGGTCAGCAGCATCTTATAGACGGAGGAAAAGCCGACTTTGGGGACCAGTTCCGTCTCCAGCCACCACGCGTCTTTGCGCTTGACCTTCTCTGTGCCCACAATCGCCTGCCTGAGAAAGTACTCCTGACCGGTCGCCTGGTCCTTGAGGGTATACCATGCGTACGCGCCCACTTGTGGGTTGATTAATTTTCCCATAAGGAGATCGGACATCATGCCCTGTGCGCTCGCCCCCTCGGGCAAGACGCCCAGAAGCGCCAGAACGATTACCAATAGCTTTTTCACGTTGCAAACTCCTGCCGAATCACGTCGCACTTTCATCCTATCACAGCGAGAACCTCGATCGAAAAACGCCCGACGATGCTTCCGCAGGCGGCCCCGGGGGGAAAATTGACTGCGCGTCGAGTCAACCCTATTATTAGCACAGGGACAACGGGACGAGGACTACCCATGAAGATTATAGTCAGGGCGCTATTGCTCTTTTGCCTGGCCTGTGCGCCAGGGGCCGGTGCCCAGCCTCTCGACGTGGAAGCCGTGGCCGGCCGAAATATGGCCACGGTGCTGGTGATTCATGGCAAGCGCACCGACACGGGTGCGGAGGTGCAGGGCAGCGGCTGCTGCATCCATCCGGAGGGTTATGTGCTGGCAACGGCGCATCAAGCGGAAGGCGTAAAGGATTTCGTGGGGCGGCTTGCCGACGGAACAAAGGTGGCGCTCGAACTGGTGGAATCCCGCCCCGATGTTGAATTCGCCCTTTTCAAGGCCACCACGCCCCTGCCCGCCCATGCGATGCTGGGCGACGCCGATACCCTGAAAAGCGGTGCGCCCCTTGTTTCTATCGCCGCCCCCATGAATCTCGAGTTCTCCACGGTCAGCGGCACCGTCGCCAATCCAAATCGAAGTTTCGATGGTTACGCCGTGATTCAGGTGGCCCTGACCGCGACCCATGGCTCCAGCGGCGGGCCGGTCTTTGATCGCGACGGCAGACTCATCGGGCTTATCAGTGGTGGATTCAACGATATCGACTTTACAATCGTCAATAAAATTAACAATGCCTTTGCCCTGCTGGATACCTATGGAGTCCGGGGTGAAAAAATGGCCTCGGCAGCGCCCTCCGAGAATCGCCTTGTTCCCGCGGCGGGCATCAGCGAATCTGAACTTCGCGCCATCGAGGCCTACAACCGGGGCGTTGCCGCAGTGACCCCGGAAGAAAAGATGGAGGCCTATCGCCTGGCCGAAAAGCTGCTGCCGACTTTTTATGAGGCTAGTTTCAATCTGGCGGTCGTGGAAGCCAGCACGGGCGACACAGAAAAAGCCATCGCCAGCTATCAACGAGCCGACGCCTTGCGCCCCGAGGGTATCGAGGTGAAGCGTAATCTCGGGCGGCTCTATCTGCGCGAGAAGTCCTATGACAAGGCCATAGCGATATTCGACGAGGCCCGGAAGCTCGCCCCCGATGAACCCCAGAGCCACAACGATCTCGGCGAGGCCTGTCGACGCGCAGGGCGTAACGAAGAGGCCGTCGCCCATTTCATGGAGTCGCTGCGACTTAAAGACAGCGCTCCGACCGTGCACTATAATCTGGCGCTCACTCTGGCTGCGGTGGGCAAGAGCGACGAGGCGATCAAGCACTTTGAATCCTACTTGTCCCTCTCCCCTGCGGCGAGCGATGCGGAAGACGTGCGCGCCTGGATTAAAAAACTCAAGACTCCGTGACACTAGACTGATTTGTTGGCTATATCCAGAAGGCAACATTCGGAGCAGAATGGAAAGGTCGTTGTCAGATTCCGTTATATCGACTATCAACTAGAAGGTAATTGACCACGGAGGGCACTGAGGCACGGAGCGTCAAATAGGAGAAGAACTCTCCTCTCCGAAGACGTGCCACTCTGCCCCCAGTGACGCTGCAACTCATTTTTCTCCGTGCCTCCGTGAGCTCCGTGGTTCAAAATTTTTGATTGCGGCCGGCTGGCCGCTTTAAATCTGTTTGTGGTTAAATTTATCAATGCCTCAACGTGCTGAAACGTTACTCAATACCGCAATTATCAACTAAGGATTCTATCGTGGCCGATCCGAAAATGCCCGCCAAGCTGGGGCGTTATGAAGTCATCCGTGAACTGGGCAAAGGCGCCATGGGCATTGTCTATGAAGGCAAGGACCCCAACATCGGACGGCGCGTGGCCATCAAGACGGCGCGCCGCGAGGTAGTCGAAGCCTCGGGCATGGCCGACGAAATGATGGAGCGTTTCTTGCGCGAGGCGAAGGCCGCCGGTGCGCTGAATCACCCGAATATCATCACGATTTACGACGCCGCCGAGGAAGACGGCATGGCCTATATCGCCATGGAATACCTCGAAGGGGGCGATCTGGGCGACATCGTGGATTCCCGCAAGCGCCTGGGCATGGAAGAGATCGTGGAAATCGGCGCGAACATTTGCGAGGCCCTTCACGTGGCCCATGAACATGGCGTGGTCCATCGCGACATCAAGCCCGCCAACATTCTCATGCCCACGGACAAGCCCCTCAAGGTAGCCGATTTCGGTATTGCCCACGTGAGCGATTCAAACCTCACGCAGGATGGCGCCCTGATTGGCACGCCCCACTACATGAGCCCGGAGCAGTTCATGGGCCAGAAGCTTGATGGTCGCTCGGATCTCTTTTCCGTCGGCAACATCCTCTATGAATTGACCACGGGCGAAAAGCCCTTCGGCGGCGAAGCACTGAGCACCGTGATGCACCGGGTCATCAAAATTGACCCCGTTACCCCCACCGAGCTGAACTTCGCCATTCCCGATGCGCTGGCGGGCGTTATCATGAAGGCCCTCAGCAAACGACCTGCGAACCGCTTCAAGTCCGGAAATGAGATGGCTGCCGCCCTGCGCGAAAGTCTGAAAGAGAATCCGAACCCTGCAATTCTCGACCCCGGCGCGAATGCCGCCCTCTCCTCCACCATGGCGACTCCCGTGACCGCCGCGCCGGTGCAGGCGACGATGATCAGCCAGCCGGTATCAGAAGATTTCAAGGCCACCATCACCGGGGCCCGCCCCGCGACCCAGGAAACCACCCTTGCCGAGTCGGGGCCGGGGGCCACGGTACCCGGCGGCGCGCCTGCGCCCGGTGCAACCGTCGCGGGACCGCCACCGGCGGTGGTCGCAACCGGTGACATCGGCGCAACGATACCCGGTAGTGCCCCCGCGCATATTCAGCCTGTTCTCGCGACTGCGACCGGCCCTAACAAAGGCCTCCTGATCGGTGGAGGCATTGCGGCGGCACTGGTGGTGCTCATCGGCGGGATTATGATGTCCGGGGGCGACAAGACCGAGACGCCGACGAAAACTCCGGTGCCGGTCACGAATAATGCGGATTCGAATGTATCGGCGGACCGCTATTACACGGCGGCGATATTCGAAATCTATCGCGCCAAAACGGAGGAAGACTATAAGCGCTTTATGAAAAAGGAAGCCACGCTGGACGATCTGGCCGGGCAGCTCTCCGAGGTATCCGGAACGATTGCGATCGAACTGCTGGATTCGGCGGGCAACGTTCTTGCCAGCGCCCCCACTTGGACGGCGGGTGACCTCATAGAAATTCCTGCCGAGCGCAAGGTCGGCGCCATGAGCTATCGCGTGGTCATTACGGACCCCAACAAACCGGGTTCCGAAGGCGAAAGCTTCACGGACAAGATCGAGGCCGCGACGGCCCCCGAAGCCACGGCCAACGTACCTATCATCTTCGGCCCCGTCTCAACCCTGTGATCCTGCGTCATTCGTAAAAAAACCTCCTTGGTGGTAGAATTGGGCCATATAGGTGGTGTGTGTCGATAAACCCTTGAAATGTAGGAGGTTGGGGAGAGATCCATGAATATCAGCAAACGTGTCTTGCATATCGGTCTGGTGTTGGGCTTTTCAGTGTGCAGCTTTTCCACCCGTGCGGACTTCTTCGAAGGCGACCCGGTGCCGGAAATTCAGGCCCAGGACATCTTTGGAAAATCGGTGAACCTGAACGAGATTCTGGAAAAGAATCCCGATCTGGTCATCCTCTTTTTCTTCACGCCGGACAACGGCAAGGCTATCGCCGCCAAGCTTCAGGCCCTGAAGCGCCTTTACAACAGCGATGCCCTCTCCATCATCGCGCTGGGCATGGAATCGGACAAGGCTGCCTTGCAGTCCTTCGCCGATGGACTCAAGATCCAGTATTTCCTTTTGGCCGATGAACAGGTGAAGACGGCGGAGTGGTACAAGAACGTCAACCAGCTCCCCCTTACCCTCTTCGTCCACACGCCCGAACGCAAAATCGAGCGCGTGCTGCGCGGCGCGGGCACCGAGCAGGCCAACATTCTCAAGGAAGTAGCGGAGAACCTCTTCCAGCAGCGTAAGACCGACAAGGCCTCGGCCGTGGTCGCTTCCGCGCTGGAAAACGGCGAAGACGCAAACCAGGTGAAGGAACTCAACGGACACATTCTCGTCGCCGAAGGCAAGCTGGATGAAGCCGAGAAGGAATTCGGAGAAATCGGCGCGGACGCCGGACTGGCCAAAGTCGCCCTCGAGCGAGGTGACCTCGAAGGCGCCATCGCCGCAGCCGACAAGGCCGGTGACAACGGATATGCTCAGGCGGTTAAGGGCGAGGCCCTCATCAAGTCGGGCGAGCTGGAGAAGGCTGAAGCCAGCCTTTCCGCCGCCGCCAGCGCGGAAATCCCCGAATGGCAGAAGTCGGAAGCTGTAAACGCCCAGGGCCGACTGGCCCAGGCCAATGGCGACATCGACAAGGCCGTGGAGCAATATGCCAAGGCACAGTCCCTCGACCAATACAACGTGGAAGCGCTGAGCAACGAAGGCGCCGCCTATCGCGAGCGCGGAGGTGAAAACGACCTCGTGCTGGCCAAGGAAACACTGGAAAAGGCCGCCGCCATCCGTCCCGACGAAATGACCGGGCTTATGCTGCAACAGGTGAAGACGGAACTTGAAGAGGCCAACGACATCAAGAAGGGCGAGCTCATCAAGAGCCTCATCACCGACTTAAGCAAGCGCTACGAAGAATTGAAAGCTAAAGGTGAGTCAGCACCCACGGACGACTGGACCTCGCGCCCCGTGGTGTTGGCCTTCCTGCCCGGTGAGACCAAGGGCAAGATCGTTTTCGACCGCGCGGGTACGGACATGGTCCTCCAGCGCGAGATTGAGGTGCAGGCTCAAGGCAAGAACGGCATCCAGGTCGTCGAACGCGTCATGCTCGACAAACTCCTTCAGGAACTGAACCTGGGCAGTTCGGAACTCGCCAGCGGCGACACCCAGCGCCGTCTGGGTCAGGTGTTGTCGGCGGGCCACCTCGGTTTCATCGACTTTGCCCAGGTCGGCGCGGACACCATGCTCTATCTCCGCTTGATCGACTCCGAGACGACGGGTATCTTCTTCCAGGCTTCCCAGAAGATCGACGATTCCAAGCCCACGGACACAGTGGCCGCGGTGGTGAATGCCCTGACGGAGAAACTGGCCTCCGACGAACCGCTTCAGGGTCTGATCGCCGATGCCGCCGCGAATGATGCGGTCATCATCAACCTCGGCAAGAAACATGGGGTGAAGGAGGGCTTGGAGTTCAAGATCCTTCAGGATGGCGACCCCATTGAAGTCGGCGGCAAGGTCATCGCCCACCGCCAGAAGCCGGTCGGCAAACTGACCCTCACGACGGTGGAAGAGGACTACGCCATTGGCACGGCATCCAATCTGGCAGAAGGTGTGACGCTGGCCAAAGAAATGAAGGTGCAGCAAATGAAGTAATGCCTGAACAAGCGGATGCACAGATCGCCCCGAGGTAATCGGGGCGATTTTTTTGCCTGAGGGGACTGTCCTGCACGCAAAGGCACTCAACAAAGTCCACTGCAATCCGTTCTGAATAGGGATCGCCCTGCCGGAGCGCAGCCCGTATCAACGTGCGGGACTGTCCCCCGCTTCAAAACGCGGGACGGTCCCGAACGCCTGGCGGGCCACGGCGTACCTGGATCCGTGGCGGAACTGAGGTCGCGGTTCGTCTTACGAGGTCTCCCTGGTTCGGGACGGTCCCGTCCGCCTGAACCACTCAAAGAAATCCTGCTTCGATCCTGGCCGCGAAAGAACGCAAAGAGCGCAAAGATATTGATCTCTTTGCGCTCTTTGCGTTCTTTCACGCCTGAATCAGCAGAGGATCAAAGCGTGGCTTCTGTCGTTGTCTCGACCGTTGTGGGGGGAGCTTCCGGGGCCGGAGTGGCCTCTGTAGTCGGGACTACCTCTGGAGTCGGGACTACCTCTGGGGTCGGAACTACCTCCGGGGCCGGAACAACCTCAGGCGCCGGAACGGCTTCGGGAGCCGAGACTTCCACCGCGGGTTCCGTCGGTGCCGGAGCGGACTCCGCTTCAGCGCTGTCGTCCTTCGCGCCGGCGGCGATCCACATACGCAGCGTGTGAATCTGATCCTCGGAGAGGGGGGGCTCGTCTTCGGGCATGCGGGGGTTGGCGATGCCGCGAATGTAGTGAATGATGGAGCTTTCGTCCGGTTTGCCTGGAACGATGCCGGGGCCGCCCTTCTTACCGCCCTTGGCCATGCCTTCGACGGTGGTCATATCGTAATCCGCATCGGCATCGGGGTTCTCATGGCAACTCGTGCATTGATCGTCGATGATAGGCCATACGTCGCGCTTGAAGCTCACCAGCGCGGCCTCTTCCGCAGTAAACTCACGAATCGGGAGCCATTCGGGGTTCTCCGCCAGCGCCGCGGGCACGGGTTCCGCCGGGGGCGCTTCCACCGGGGCGGGCGCGGACACAGGCTCACCAGGCATGGGCATCGGTTCTTCGGGCACGGCGCTCTCCCCGGGCATGACCGGTGCGGGGAGCGGAGTTACAGGTTCTGGCGCGGGCGCCGGGACTGGCTGGTGAACCATCGGCGTCCCTACGCCATGGTTGTAGACCAGTGAACCACCAAGATGGCCGGTATTCGCGCAGAATATATTCGTTGCGATCGCGCCGACCGCAGCAAGCAGGAGACAGCCGATACGAATCACATCGAACCGAATCAGGGAGAGCACCAAACACACCAGAGTGAAGGCGCCCGCGTACAGCACGTTCTCTGCGGCCGCCTTGTGGGCGGAAAGTTGATCCCACACGACGGTGGGCAACGTGCTTGGCACCAGATCGCGGGCATCCTCACCGGATTCGATGGCGACATAGGCGGACGCGACCACGATGATAAACAGCAGGGCCGTCAGGGCGCGTACCGTGTTGTTTCGGTGAAACAGCGCGCTGAGAATGACGAAGATCAAGCCGATAAATGCCGCTGCAATGGGCATATGCACGATGGCGGCGTGGATCATGGAGGGATTGGAAAGCAGTTCAGAGATATTCATGAAGGAGCACCTGTTTGGAAATTCCCCGCGAAAAGCGATTAAAAACAGAAAATACCGTAGCACAGAACGGGGGAACAATCAAAGTCCGGCCTAATTCGGGCTACTCGGATGCAGCCTCCCCGCCTGGGATATATCCCTCAAAGGCGGAAATAGTTTCACCGGTTGCGGTCTGCAACTCGTGCCAGGCGGAGTACAGGGCGACCCGGGCCAGCGCCAGGCGCGCCTCGGCCTCTACCAGATCGCGCTGGGCCTGGTTGAGTCGGGCCAGACTCCCCTGGCCCGCTTCATACTCTTTTTCCACGAGGTCGCGGTTGGTGTGAACGTACTCCGCCGTGGTGCGCTGCAAGGCCAGCGCTTCCTGGGCCGTCTGAAGGATGATACTGCTCTGTCGAATATCCTGGGCGGCTCCCAGGCGCAGCGCTTCGAGCAGGTACTCCGCCTCCTCCAACTGGTGCCGGGCCTCGGCGACCGTGGCCCGATTCCGTCCGCCGGCAAAGAGACCGTACGAGACATTCAGGCCCACTGTGGCGCCGAAATCCCCCTGTTCGAAACGGGCATTGTCCGCAGCCGATGCGCTCTGTGAAGCAAAGGTGCGTACCTGCGGGTAATACGCGGAACGCCGCTCGCCGAGCTGGGCCTCAATACGAGCGACCTGGAATTCGCCCTGCTGCAAGTCGGGGCGGAGTGTCATGGCCGCACCGATCTTCTCCTCCACATTGGGCAACTGAAGATCATCTGGAACCTCGTCCGGCAATGGCGAGAGGGTGATTTCCTCCCCAAGCTTTGCTTCGGGAAGCCCCATGAGCGCAGCCAGCGCGACCCGGGCGACCTGTTCCTGTCCTTCCGCCTGGATTCGAGCCGACTGAGCGGCGCGGAGGGCCACCTCGAAATTGAGCACGTCGCTCTTGGAGCCCGTACCGCGTTCTTTGCGAAGCCGGGCTTCCTTCAACAGGCGCTCATTAAAGGACTCATCGGCCCGGGCGATAGCCGCATTTTCCCGTGCGAGTTGAACCCCGTAGTAACTCTGGGCTATGGCATCGAGCACCAGACGCACAGCCTCCCTATGGGCTGCTTCGCTTTCCTCCCGGCCGAAGCGGGCCATGGCGTTGGTGAAGCGCCTGGAGAAACCGTCGAACAGAATGAAGGATGCCGTAATAGAAGCCTGATAGTTTTCGACACTTTCGTCAAAGCCTCCCCGGGCCTGTAGCCCGGAATAAAGGCCCGCGAGCGAAGAAAACAGTGCCCCCTCCACACCGCCGCCCTGACTGGTGTCAAAGAGTGCCTGTGGAATACTGGCGCGCAGGGACGAGGTCAAGGGCGCGAAGAGGGCCTGATCTTTGGCCGCATTCACTGTATTCGACGGCAGATTGGTGTGGGTCGCCGAAAGCGCCGCGTCAAGCTGAGGGAAATAAAGCGATCGGGCCTGGCGCACCCGCGCGCGGGCCTGATCGACCCTGGCCGCCGCCGCGAAAAGGCTCGGGTTCTTTTCCAAAGCCAACTGTTGGGCCGCGCGAAGATCAAGCAGGAGTGGCACCACCGCACCCGTCGTCTCCGGGTCCGGCGTCTCTGGGGAAACCTCGACCGCTCCGGGAGCTTTAGTAGACTCCTCACTCACGGGAAGGGCTTCAACAACCTCGGCAGACTGGGGTTCTTCCACCCAGGCTTGCACGCACAGGCCTGCCACGCTCATGGCAAGGATAGCGACGAGTCTACGGCGTTGCACGGGCCACACAGAAGTTTGGATGGGGAAATCTGATACCAACCACCGGCTGATAGTGTGCGTCTTCATGGTGAAACCACGCTTAAAGGCTGGGGTGTATGCCCATGGTGGGCCTGGGCACTGGCGAGGGAAGCCGCTTCGCCCACCCAGGGTTCCACTTCTTCTCGGGTGGGCCAGTGGCGATACCACAACCAGTGGCCGACACGGCGCAGGTCGTTCAAGATGAGAAGGAGACAAGGAAGCAAAATAAGCGTCAACAGGGTGGCAAAGGCAACGCCTGCGGCCAGAGACACCGCCATGGGAACCAGAAATTGGGCCTGCACATCCGGCTCCATAATCAAAGGCGCGAGGCCCCCCACGGTGGTGGCCGTAGTCAGAAAAATAGCGCGAAATCGGCGTACGCCGCCCCGCCAGATCGCCTCACGGAAGGGCATCCCCGAGGCGACGAGCATATTGACGCATTCAACCAATACGATGGCATCGTTCACCACGACCCCCGCCAGGGCCACAATGCCGAAGAGGCTCATCATGGACAATTCAAAACCCAGCGCGAGGTGCCCGAGGAAAGCTCCAATGATTCCGAAAGGGACCGTAATCATGACAACAAGGGGCTGCAGGTAGGAGCGAAAAGCCGTAGCGATAATGACATAGATACCGATCAGTGCCAAGGGAAAAGAGATCTTCAGACTGCCGAAGGACTCCTGCGATTTCTTTTTCTCACCCTGAAAATCCACATAGAGTCCGGGATACTTCGCCTGGAGTCCCTTGAAAAACTCTTTCTCCATCGCCGCCACGATAGTTTCCGTATTCGCCTTGTTGGTATTCACCTCCGCCGTCACCGCCACCCGTCGCATGCCATCCGTTCGCTTGATGTTGGAGAGGCCCGCGCCGTAGTCGATAAATGCCACCGAGTGCAGCGGGACCTCGTAGCCCTGGGGCGTCCTAATGCGGCGCTGTTCGAGCTCGGCTATTTGCTTTCGCTCTTCCGTGGTGTAGCGCACCCGCACCCGGATATCGTCGCGCCCGCGCTGCATCCTGAAGGCCTCCTCACCGAAATAGCCCGCATAGACCTGGCGTGCCAAATCCGACACCGTAAGTCCCAGGACGCGCGCTTCGGGCTTCAACGTAAATTTGAGCTCATTCTTCCCCGGTCGATAATCGTCCTGGATTTGATAGACGCCGTCGAAGGTCGCGAGCTCCTCCTTGAGTTCGCCCGCGGCGGTGTTGAGCATATCCATATTGTGCCCCTGAAGCCAGATCTCAATCGCCGCGCCGGGCGGGCCGTTTTCCATCCCCACGATCGAGAAGGAAAGTACCCCCGGCAGACTCCCCACCTCTTTCTCCCAGTCATCGGCGATTGTCTCGTAGAATATTCCACGGGAGGGAGAGTCGAGCATTTCGACCCGGATCGACGCTACATTGTTTCCGTTCTTCGGCGGGCCCTCCTGAATCACAGAGCCAATCAACGAGAACGTATTCTTGATCATGGGCTCCCCGGTGAGGGTCTTTTCCCGGACGGCAATCCTGGCGAGGGCCTCCTCCAGTTGCTTCACCGCCGCCTGCGTCACAGTCATGGGGGTGCCATCTGGAAATTCGACGCTTGCTGTGAGGATGTCCGAATCGACTTTGGGAAACATCTCAAACTTGAGGATGCCCCCGGCCCAAATGCCGATGGCCACGAGAAAGATGGAAAGCGAGGTCGCGAGGGAAACATAGCGCCAGCGCAGGGCGGTCTGCAGAAAGGTCGCATAGGGGTGCTCCGCCACCCAGACCAGACAGTCATTGGTGAAGTGGTGCATGCGGAAGGCGAATGCGCGGCCTTTGCCGAGCTTTCGCTGTTCATTGGGGCTGGGCAGGCTGTTCAGGTGGGCCGGAAGAAGAATCAGGCTCTCCACCAGTGACACGACCAGGCACGCAATGACCACGATCGGTACGATGGCGATAAACTTGCCCATAATCCCGCCAATAAATCCCAGGGGGATAAACGCAACAATGGTCGTGGTCACCGCGGCGATTACGGGCATGGCCACTTCGCGCGTGCCTTCGATGGCGGCTTCCAGCGGACCCGCGCCATTGAGTCGCGCCACATAGATCGACTCACCGACGACAATAGCGTCGTCCACGATAATTCCCAAAACCATGATGAGACCGAAGAGGGAAACCATGTTGATCGTCGCGCCCAGAGCCCACATGATGCCCAAAGCGCCCGCGATACTGATGGGAATGCCCATGCCGGCCCAGAAACTCATCCGAAGATCGAGGAAGAGCCAAAGGATAACGAAGACGAGAATCAGGCCCATCAACCCATTTTCCAGCAGGAGATCAATTCGGTCCTGAAGCATGATACTGGTGTCGTTCCAGATTCTGAGGCTCAGCCCCTGGGGAAGCACATTTTCCTGTTCGCTCACCCATTTTCTGACCGCCCTGGAAATGGCGAGGGCGTCTTCTTCCTGAGTTTTCAACACCGCAACTGTGATCGCCGGCGCGCCGTTCATCCGGGAAACCAGTTTATCTTCGGAGAACCCGTCATCGATCCGGGCAATGCGCTCCAGGGTGATAACATCACCGTCGGGTTTCGCCATCACGACAATCTCGGCGAGTTCCCTGCCGGTGTACTTCCGGCCTATCGTGCGAAGGCGGATGTCTTCACCTTCCGTGCGGACGGTTCCGCCGGTTAGATTGAGACTGCTCTGCCGCACGGCTTGCGATACCTGGGCAAAAGTCAACCCGTATTCGCGCAGCCGTTCTTCGGAAACTTCGATTCCGATCTCGTACTCCCGGGCGCCCATGATCTGGACCTGGCTCACCTCGGGAAGCAACTGGAGTGATTCTTTCACCTGCTCGGCCCACTCTTTGAGCTGGCGCTCATCGAGTCCCTCACCGGCCAGGGCAACCATCATCACTTCTCGTCTCAGGGTGACCTCTTCGGTGATCGGACGCTCGGCATCTTCCGGAAATGAGGATATGGCCTCCACCTCGTTCCGGACCTTGTCCTTCACGATCTCCGTATCGTAGCCCTGCTCCACTTCAATCAGCACCGAACCGAATTTCTCGCCGGAGGTGGATGTGTAGGTTTTGATCCCCTCAATCGCTTCGATGGCCTCTTCAATCTTCCTGCAGATGCCCTCTTCCACATCCTCCGGATCGGCTCCGGGCCAGGGCACACGAATCTGGATATAGTCCAGACTGAATTCGGGGAAGGTTTCCCGAACCATGTTGATCGCCGCAAACAGCCCCAGGACGATGAAGAAAAAAAGCAGGATATTGGCAAAAACCGAGTTCCGTGCGAATGCCGCAAGTACGTCTCTCATGAGGGCGCGGCCTCTTGGGCTTCGGGGGCGAGAAGCGCGTTCGGAATCGGATTGGAAAGTCGCGTGACGATCACGTTGTCTCCCGCGGCCAGGCCTTTCACGAAAGTCTCCTCGCCGTGGCTGCGGACAACCTCCACGGCCTGAATCTCCAGTCTGTTGTCCCGGGAGACGTACACATTTCCCTCATAGGTCACCGCCCAGCGGGGCAATCGAAATACCTGTTCCATCGATTTGCCTGGAATCTCCACCTGGCAGAACATACCTTCGACGAGAGGCAGCCCGCCCGCGCCACGTTCCGAGGCATTGGCGGTCAGGCGTACCGCCACCGTGACGGTGCGGGTCTGGGGATCGAAGGACTCGATTCGGTGCGCCGTCCCTTCCCAGCGGTGGGCCGTGGGATCCTCGGTCCAGGAGACTGTGCACGGGACCGGTTTCAATGCGCCAAACCAGGAGACATCCCCTCCTGAGGCCTGGCCTTCAAACTGCAGCCAGTTTCGGGCGTCCCGACTATCCAGGGAAACGGAGATTTCCAGAATACTGTCGTCGGCCAGGGTAAGTATTGGCATTCCGGGGTTGACGTATTGGCCAACCTCCAGATTCACACTCTTAACACGAGCGTCAAACGCTGCGCGTACTTCGGTACGAAGAAGATTTGTCTCGGCGATGGTGAGCTGGGCCCGAGACGCCTGAAGAGCACTCTGGGCTTCTTCGATCTGTACGGGATACAACGTGACGGCCTGCCCGAGTTGATCGCGGGCGTCGGCGGCCTGATTGAAGGCCATCTCCGATTGATCGACGGCCGAACGCGTGCCTACATCGTCCTGCTCGTACAGGGCCTTCACGCGTTCGTGCTCAGCCTTCATAAGAGCCTCGTTCCGCTCGATCGTGAGTAACCGCTCCCTGTCAATTTCCATTTGACGGGTCAACCGCTCCACCGTCTTCTCGAACTGTTTAACCTGGGCCAGGGCACGGTCTCGCGCCGCAGTGTAGTCGCTCGCATCCAGCCGAAAGAGCAGCGCGCCCGCCGGAATCTTCTCCCCCACCTCTAAATCGGGATGAACTTCCACGATACGCCCGGGAACCTCGGTCGACAAGGATACAACATTGAGCGCGCGGACTTCGCCGAGTCCCGCCACAACCACGGGTACGGTCTCCGGGGCCACCTGGAGTGTCTCCACCGGGGTTGCCTGCTCGACCAGAACCGCCTCGGCGGGTTCTTCTTTAAGATAGATCATCAGCGCCATCGACATGACGCCCGCAGCAAGCACGAGCAGACAAACCAACACTCGAACCAGCAATGAAGCCTCCGAAGAATTGGCCGCGGCTCCTTCCTTGCGAGGTTCATCTTGATCATCGGGGAGCGCCCCCTGTTTGTCCTCTATCATTCCACCCCTTCTTTCTTCGCCAACAGCACAGCCTCCGAACGCTTTTCGAGCGCAATAATTTCCCGAATCCGGGCATACACATCGCACCACTGGGCTGAACTGGATGGTCCGAGTTGTATCAAAAGTGTGCTTATGTATTCCAGAATCTGTCGCTCCATCTCCTGAAAATGAACACCCCCCGTTTCCGACAACCGGACCCGAACTTCGCGACGATCCTGCTGCGATTGCTCCCGGACCAGCATCCCCATCTCCACGAGACGATCAACCATGGCCGACGCCGAGGGGCGGGTGACGTGAAGTGCATCCGCAAGCTCTTTGATAGAGAGCTCCCCTCGCTCCTCTATGGCCATCAGGACGTTGCTCTGCACGAAGGTTAGTTCATTGCAGATATCAGAGTCATTGGTTTCTCGCACCCGTGCCTGGAACTTGTGACAGAGCCGGTCCTTCAGCATCCTGACCGTTCGGTAGATCTCTCGCGCCTGGGTTTGTGTTGGTTGGTTCATCACCGCACTCATTAGCATTGCTCTTAATTAGGATACCTAATTATAGTTAGGACAGACCTTCAACTCAACCGACATGCCGGGCCACGCTTTGGATCGTGTTCGGCCACCCGATGGATGTCCCGATTATGCTTGACCTGGTACGACTAAACTCCACTCCGAACAATCTTGACGACTACGTCCGTGAGATTCTACCGGGATTTAGACAACTGTACGGTCCAGAGGCCGCGGATTACTACGCCCTCAACGGCGCCCGTGCCATAGCCACAACCATGGCAGGACCCGAGGTCCTCGCTTTTGCCCGCATGTCGGGGACGGTGGTATCAGCCCTTCTCCTCGCGAAGCGGGAAAGGGCCAGAACGACCCTTTCCTTCCTGCATGTGCTGGAAAACTATCGAGATACGGTGGCCGTGGATGTTCTGGTGGAGTTCGCGATCGACTCACTGGGTGATCACGCCGAACTCATCACGGAGTTCGTTCCCTTTCACCCCATGGACCTGGATCCGGTTTTCGCGCGCCGAGGTTTCCAGAAGTCCGAACGCCAGCTCATGTGCGGCCCCACCAGCGGCCTCATACCGGTTCTTCCCGCCGGATTCGAGTTTAACCACCCTACCGCGTCTGATCTGGAAGCCCTCGCCGCAGTCCTGGCTGAAACCTATCGCGGGCACCCGGATCGCCACCTCCTTCTCGAAGCCCAATCAGAATTACAGGCATTCGATTACCTGCGCCGGGCCTCCATCGGTCAGTTCGGGCGACACGATATCACCCACACCCTCGCCGCCTGGAAGGATGGTCAATGCGCTGGATTCGCCCTGGGATGCCAGGTACTTCCCAGCCTTGGTTTTGTGTTGCACCTGGCTGTTCATCCAGCTTTTCAGGGACTCGGGCTTGGCACATTCCTCCTTCAGGGGCTGAGCGCTGCCTTTGCCCGCGAGGGACTCGACTATATTGCACTGGGCGTAACGTGCGATAATCCCGCCGTTAATTTGTACAATCGCGCCGGATTGTCGGAGAAAATCCCCATCCCGGTCTACTATCGTGCCGCTAGGGCGCCGAATTTCGCGTCCCCTTCAAGCGACCGGTAAACGTTAGCCTTGAGGCGCCCGTTTGGGGCCTTCCCCCTGGAGTTTGCATGCGAAAGAAGTTGTTTGTAGCATTTGTCGCTCTCGTAGTGTTGGCAGGGCTATTCGGAGCGGTCGCGGGCTATAAGCTCAATCAGACCTATGGATGGCTTCCATCGGCCGTCGTGACCCACGATTCCCTGGCATCGGCCGATACGCGGCTGCGGTTGATGGTGGATACGGCGCGCCTTGGCGAGGACCTAAAGCCCTACTATCCTTCAGAATCGCCCCTGCCCGCCTGGCTTCCCTGGGATCTTGCCGGACTCCTCCCGAAGGTACTTCCCCGGGAAGTCGCATTGCTCGGGAACTCGGATTTTCGAGACGGAACCTATCGGCTCACCCTTTTTATGAACGAGCAGCGCGGTGGCCCTTTTCTACCCGAATTCCTTAACAATCAAACCAATTTCAAGGCGGCCACATCCGCCATTCAATGGGAAGAGCCCGGCTTTTTGCTCGACGGCCGGGGAAAATTGAAAGCGCAAGGCGCTCTGGCCCTGCCTGACGGCCTGGAATCCACTATCCTGGAAAGTTGGACCATGGAATCCCCCGAGGATACCCTGACCCTTCACGGCGGGCATCTGGCGGAGGGTGTCATCGACAACCGAACGGGCGATATCGTCACCCTGATTGCCGCCTGTGCTCCCTTCTGGGGAACGAGCCTCGAACTACTCAAGACCAATCCCCAATTTACCGCCGCCCTGGACCTGCTTACCCAGGTGACCGATATACGACTGGCCATTGATCTGAAAAACCCGGACACGATGGTGATCCAGATACTGATTCATGCTGCCCCCGAAGTACGCGGACGACTGGAGTTCATGGGGCCCTTCATTCTGCCCATGTTGGCCACAGAGTTGAAACGCACGCATGACTTGACCATGGAAAGCAGCTACGCGTGGATTGAAGCGGAGAGCACCTACAAGGTGGATTTAAACATTACGGGGGTCGAGGCCCGGCTGAAAGAATCTTTCCTTGGGATGACCACGGCTACCCCGGCTCCAGAGGCCCCGCGCTCTTCCCGATAAGCTGTTGGCCAAAAAGACCGAATCAGTGGAGGAGGGTGCGCCCCTGCATCGCATGGGACAGGGTCGCCTCGTCGGCAAATTCCAGGCCGCTGCCCATGGGGACACCGTGGGCTATCCGGCTGGCCTTCACGCCGCGCTGGGCCAGTTGCCGGGAGAGGTAGAGCGCAGTCGCTTCCCCCTCAGCCGTGGCGTTGGTGGCGATAATCACCTCTTCGACCGCATTGCCGCCCAAGCGGGCGTAGAGACGCTCCAGGCAGAGTTCTGAGGGCCCAACGCCCTCCAGGGGATTGAGCACGCCATGGAGCACGTGGTAACGCCCCCGAAACATCCCCCCGCGCTCGATGGCCATGGCCCCGGCGGGCTGCTCCACCACACAGATGACCGACGCGTCGCGTCGCTCGTCCGCGCAGATGACGCAGGGGTTTTCCTCCGTAAGATTGCGACAGATAGTACAGGTGGTGATTCGCTCCCGTGCGCTCCGAATAGCTTCGCTGAGCCGGTAGGCATCATCCGCCGGCGCACTCAGGAGATGAAGCACGAGCCGCTCGGCGGAGCGCTTTCCGACCCCGGGAAGCCTGCGAAAGGCATCCACCAGGCGTTCAACGGTCGGAGAATCCAGCAACATCGGGCTAGACCGGCTGCCGTTTGTTTTCGCCGAGGATTTCAGCCCGAACAGCCTGCCATTCCTGGAGCACCGCATCACGGGTAATGATGTCCAAACGCTGGGGAAAGAGGATCCCGTCGAGATGATCGTACTCGTGCTGAATTATTCGGGCGAGGAAGTCACGCGCTTCAAAGTGAACGGGGGCACCGGTCTCGTCGAAACCCTTGACCTCCACATAGGTGGCCCTGGGGATTCGGTCGGAGTAGACCCGGGGCATGCTGAGGCACCCCTCCTCCCCTTCTTCACTGCCCTCCATGGCGAGAATCTCGGGGTTTACAAGACAGCGGGGCTCACCGTCTGGCTCGTGGTAGACAAAGATGCGCTTGGCCACACCCACCTGGGGACCGGCCAGACCCACACCGTCGGCGGCGTACATGGTCTCAAACATATCCCGCGCAAGGCGGGCCAAGTCGGGACCAAACTCGGTATAGGGCTCCGCCTTGCGGGTGAGTGGATCATCGGGAAAAAGTACAATATTAAGCACGGACATCTAGCTGGACTCCTCGCTCTATGGTAACACAGCGCGGCCCTGGACTCCAGTGGAAATGGGGCTCCGGAGCGGACACGGTCGCCGAAGCGCGGGAATTACGAGCGAATGGTTTTGGTGAGTTGTTCCACCATCTGGCGCGACACGGCGGACTCTTTGACCTCGGTGGAAACCTTGTCGCAGGCATACATTACGGTCGTGTGATCTTTGCCGCCGAAGGCCTCCCCCACGTCGCTCAGGGAGAGACTGGGGATGAGCTCCTTGCAGAGGTACATGGCGAGCTGGCGGGGCTTCACAATCTGGCGCTGGCGGCTGCGACCGTGGAGGTCGGCGATGCGAACATCGAAATGATCGGCCACAGCGCGCTGAACCTGCTCGATGGTGACCGGTTTGATCTTTTCGGATCCGATGAGATCGCGCAAGACATCTTCCACCATGGAGATGGATATTTTTTCTTCCGTCAGACGGCTATAAGCCAGAACGGTGATCAGCGCGCCTTCAAGCTCGCGGATGTTGGTGGTGATGTAGGTCGCAATATAGCGCATGACATCATCTGGAATGGTGAGGTTTTCTTCCTGAGCCTTGCGCTGCAGGATGGCAACGCGCGTTTCCAGGTCGGGCGGCTGGATATCGGTTACCAGACCCCACTCGAAACGGGAGATGAGACGCTCTTCGATGCCGCGCATTTCCTTCGGACTCCGATCGCTGGAGAGCACGATCTGCTTGTGCATGTCGAAGAGCACGTTGAAGGTGTGGAAGAACTCTTCCTGTGTGGCTTCTTTGCCGGCGATGAACTGGATGTCGTCGATCAGCAGCACATCCACCTTGCGGTACTTCGCGCGAAACTGCTGGGTCGACTTCTCCGCGATGCTCTGAATCAGCTGGTTGGTGAAATGCTCGGAGGAAATGAACACGCAACGCAGTTCGGACTGGCGCGACATGAGATACTGTCCGATACCCTGCATCAGGTGCGTCTTGCCCAGCCCGGTGCCACCGTAGAGGAAAAGCGGGTTGTAGGCGCGCCCTGGAGACTCGGCGACGGCGCGCGCGGCGGCATGGGCGAAGCGATTGCCCGAGCCGATTACAAAGCGATCAAAGGTGTAGCGAGGATTAAAGCCGTTATAGCTGCGCGGTGTCGCAACGGGCCGCTTAACCGGTGCGCGATCCGGAGTCGAAGACACTTTGGACTGGCCCATGGGTTTGGGCAGTCTGGCCACGTTGAAATCGGCGGTGTGCTCCGGACGCGGAATAAATTGCACGGACTCAAAGTCGGGCATGACCTTACGAAGGGAATCACAAACTGCATCCATGTAGTGGTCGCGAAGCCAATCCGCAAAGAACTGGCTGGGTACACCCACAAGCAATTGGCCATTGGCACAGGACTCGAAGCGAGTCTGCGCAAACCAATTCTTGTAGCTGTACTCATCCAGCGCCGCCTGCAAATGCACCTGCGCCTGTTGCCATGGGTTCACTTCGATTTTTGAAGCCATCTTCTCTCCTGTCCGACCACGAACACACATTGAATCAACTCGTTTGTGTGATGAAATAACGCACTGGAACAATTAACGAGCGTATCCAATTGTCGTTTGCCACACCCTCAACCGACCTGGGCGAGCCAGAATATGACCCTGAAACCCTTGACCGTGTTGGATCTCCCAGTTCTCCACCAGTTCTCCACAGGTTTCCAACAAGTTATCCACACCCTCATTTTGACCTTTAAAATCAAGGGTTTTTATAAAATCAGGACCTGAGTTTGCACCATGAATACGACCCATGTCAAGCCCTGTTGCTAAGTGCTTTGTCCGCTTCGTGTTTGATGCGCTGCCAACCGCTTTCCAGTTCTTCCAACGTGCAATTCCCGATGTTCTTCCCGTCCTCAGCAAGGGATTTCTTAAGGAAAGCGTACCGATTGGAAAATCGCTCGGTCGCGTTCAAGAGTTCTTCACGGGGATCCGCACCCAGAAATCGGGCGAGGTTAACCGAAATCAGAAGCAGGTCGCCGAGTTCCTTGCGCGCGTGGGAAGAATCGCCCGCCACCAGCGCGTGACGAATCTCCGCTATTTCCTCTTCCACCTTATCCAATACGCCTGATACATCATTCCAGTCGAAGCCTTCTCTGGAAGCGACATCCTGGACATGCAGAGAGGCGCTCAGGGCGTCGGCATTGGCATGATGTGAAAGCATAAACGCGACTACTCCTCTCTTTAAAAGGACACACTTCTCCCGTCGGGTGTTCGAAGAGATTGCGCCAAAATACCCGCCGCACAGCGGGTGTACGGAACGAACAGGCCCCCTCCCGTGGACCTGCGATCCTGCGTGTCTGGCTTAAAAAAGTGAGTATAACATTGGAATAGTTCCAACGCAAGGAGAAAATGAAAAACGGGGAGATTACAGGGGAATTTGCGTAAAATCAATAATGTCCCCACGTGTAAAATCGGCCGCCGTCGGCAGCGACCCGCGGTCTGGAAGTCGCTCGGGCACATGGGATTTGAGGCCGGGTTTGTGCTACCATACGCGCCTCGCAGGCAGACCGTGACCCCTTCCCTGCCGCCTCGCATTTAGCCCTGTTGGAAAGTGATGACCGATGACTTTATCCCGCGTAGGAATTACCCTGGGTGATGTGAACGGGATAGGTCCGGAACTCGTCGTCAAGCTTTTTGCCCGCCACGCACCTGCCCAATGGTGCGCGCCCGTGGTTTTCGGCAGTGCCCACGCCCTTCATCGGGCGGCGGAGCTCTGCCCGGACTGCCCGCCGATAGTCTCGATTCCTTCCATTACCGCGCCAGCGCCGGCCGGCTGTATTCCCGTGTTCGATGCCGGGGTCAGAGGTCCCGATGTTCAGTTCGGCGTTCTCGATCCGGAGGCGGGGCACAGCGCGGTCGCCTGGATTGAGGCGGCGGCCCGGGCGTGCATTGATGGCGCCCTGTCGGCCATGGTGACATGTCCCATAAGCAAAGAATGTATCTACCGGGCGGGCTATCACTACATCGGACATACCGAACTGGTGGCTGAACTTACGGGCACGCCGGACTACCGCATGTGCCTCTTTACGGAAACGATGCGCATCGTGCATATTACTGGCCACGTATCACTGCGCGAAGCACTCGATTGCGTCAAGAAGGATCGCATTGTGCGCTCCGTGGAAATAGGTCATGCCGCGCTGGTCAAAATGGGGCTTTCCACACCACGCATCGGGATCGCGGGTCTTAATCCTCATGCGGGCGAGGCCGGCGCATTTGGGCGTGAGGAAATTGACGAAATACGCCCTGCGGTCGATGCCTGTATCGCGCGAGGCTTTGCGTGCAGCGGCCCCTACCCGCCCGACACGATCTTCAGAAAAATGCAGGAAGGCGCATTGGACATGGTAATTGCCATGTACCACGATCAGGGGCACATCCCATTGAAGCTTGTCGCCATGGACGAAGGGGTCAATGTCACGCTGGGCATACCGATCGTGCGCACCTCGGTGGACCACGGCACCGCTTTTGATATTGCGGGAAAGGGACTGGCGCGCGAATCGAGCCTTGTAGCCGCGTTGAAACTGGCCATCGCCCTGGGGAACCAGCCATGATGCCTCTCATGAGACCAAACACCTGGAAGGGGCGCGCCGTCGGCTTGGCCTTCGCCGCCCTTGCCCTTCTGCCCTGGCCAGCCAGCGCGGGCATGCGCGCGCGCCCCCAGCCCTTCCAGGTGGGTCCCAACCCTTCGGCCATTGTGGCCGTTGATCTTAATGGCGACGAGTGGCCGGAGATTGTCACCGCCGATCGGGGCGTGCTCAGCGACCTGCGCGAAGAGCGCCCAGCGAATGACGAGCTTTCCCTGCTTATCGCACAGGGCGAATTGAAATACGAGAAGCTCCACCCTTCTCTCAAGACGGACTTCGGCCCTTACGCCCTCGCCGTGGCCAATATCGACGCCCACAAGTGGCCGGATATTCTGGTGGCCAGTTTTCACGCCACGCGTCACCGGGATTTGTATCTTTTTCTCAACCTTCGCGATGAGGGCATCTTTCAGCCTGAGTACTTCGGCGTGGAGAGCGATACCCTGGGGTATGAGCGGCAGATGGATGGGGACGGCGTTCCGGTCTATCACCGCCCCGCGCTGACTTCGATTGATGTCGGCGATATAAATCGGGATGGGCTTCGGGACGTGCTGGCGACCGGTTGGGGCAGCGACGTTCTCGTTTACTTTCAGGGCGATTCCGAAACCCATTTCAAAGCCCCGGTCCTGGTGGATCTTCCGGGCGCTCCCTTCTGCCTGAAGCTGGCGGATTTCAATCACGATTCGAACCTCGATTTTGCCGTGACCTTGATGGCCAGTGATGAAGTAGCCATATGGCAGGGGGACGGCACGGGGAGCTTCAAGGAAGTAGAGCGATTCTCCAGCCGGGGACGCCTTCCCCACCGCATCCAGGTTGCGGACATCAACCAGGACGGGCAGCGGGATCTAATTGTATCCCACAAACACACGGACGACTCCATCGTGGTCTTCTACGGCACTGGCAAGTTCAGCTTTGGAGTCTCTCAGGAAATCATGCTCGGTGCGGATCGGAATGTGCTGGAAGAGGGAATACAGGATATCACCGTGAGTGACTTCAACGGCGATGGATTCCCCGATATTGCCGCCGCATGTTACTCATCCGAACGGGTGGTGGTACTGACGACGGACAACAGCAAGAACAAGCCCTTCCTGGAATTCCCCCAACAGTCCTATCAGTTCAAGGGTGGTCAGCCACGGGCGCTCTGCAGCGCCGACCTTAATCAGGATGGCAAGCCCGATATTGCCGTTGCACTTTGGGGCCTGAACGCCGTGGGGCTGCTGCTCAATGAATAGATTCGCAGAGTGTCAATCTTCTATCGGACGGATGGCCAGCACCGCCTTGCGCAGTGCGGCGAGATCGATGTCCATCGGCGCCGAGTTCCCAAATCGAACCTGATTGTAGAGCTCGATCACGGCAATCGCCTCCGGCGGAGCCCCCCAACGCGTTCCGTGAAGCTCAGCGCGCAACTCTTCGGCGGTTTTCCCGGCACATACCACGCCGAACCGCTGCAGTCGCCGACGCAGAAGCAGATACAGACGAACGACCTGAAGCTGTTTTGCGCTCAATGGGAGATTTTTCGGGACGGGCACCCACCGGACGCGCACGACGGCCAGAACGATCCCCACGATCAGCCCGGCCAGTACGATGAGCGGCGTGACGAAGCCGAGCATGCCCATCGTCCCGGTAACCTGAGAGCCTCCAGGGGACTCGGTCTTACCGCGAAACCCCTGTATCACCCCCAGGGAAAAATTCTGAAGTCGCTCCACCTGCGCGGCCCGATCAAAGCCCACCACTTCACGAAACCAGAACATCTTCGCCTTCAGCAACGCTCTGGAGGCCAGTAGCGTAATTTGTCTCAGGCCACTCCCGGGAACGGCGTCCGCGCGGGGCGACGGGTCAAACTTAATCCAGCCCGCCGTGGGAAACCATACTTCCACCCACAGGTGGGCCATATTGGCGCGGATAGTGTACGACTCGTCCGACTCGTTCCACTCGCCTCCCCGATACCCCATGACGACCCGCGCGGGAATTCCCTGGCTTCGTACCAAGAGCGCCATGGCTGTCGCAAACTTCTCGCAATGGCCCTTCTTGCTTGTCAGAATGAATTCATCGATAACGGAGCGGGCCATGGTGTCGGAATCGTCAAGGGAATAGAGAAAATCCGGACCCGACAAAAAACTCTGAATGGACAGCACCTTATCATACAGGGTATCCTCATCCTGCATAATCGACTGGGCCAGATTTATGGAGGCCTCGCTGAGCGGACTGCGCGTCAGCACGTCAAGGTCCTGTGGGTCAATTCCACTGAAATCGATGGGAATCTTGCGCAGTTCATTTGCGTCGGGCTCGCCCACTTCCGACCACGCTTCATAGTTGAGACGACGGGAGCCAGCCTTATTTAGTCGAACGGTGAAATCGTTATCACGACCCCAGCCTACCTCAACCCCCTTCGATTTGTCGTCAACCCGTACTCGTTGAACAAGGTCCAGCACGGGAACTCCTTTTCGGGGCACGTCATCCATGTAGATGACTTGATGCACGACCGTGGCATCCGGGCGCATGAATCGCTCCACGCGACGCACCTCGCCATTCTCATTGCGTTGGCCCTGGGACAAGCTCCTCACACCCGGTTCGAGCAATCGAACCGGCGTGTTGTCCCATCGATTGTCCCCATACGTATTCTGGGACGTGACGCGCCAATACAGCCAGTCGACGTTCTGGATCTGGCCCTTTGGCTCATCAGGAAACTGCACCATCATAACCGGAGTCTGGTCGTCGCTGATGAGGCCGCCGGACTCCAAGTCCACCGACTCGCTCATTCCAACGGTCTGGTTTTCGACTTGATTTCTGCCGAGTACGCCCGCCTCGATGCGGGGTGTGAGAAAGAACCAGAGCGTGGTAAACACGATGACGGCCACCGACAGCGTTGCCGCCACCGCCGGCATGGACGACCCCTTGTCCTGCGGTTGATCCCGATAGGCGTGGTGCAGCATGTAGTCGATCGACACCAGCTCCACCTCCGTATCCCGCCCGCATGCGAGTTCTTCCATCACGATGCGCAACGCCATATTCGCCCATACGGCGCTTACCAGAAAAATGAGCAGAATCACGCCAATGATGGGATCGGGCGTCTGCACACAGGCCGCGAGCAACAGGAAGAGCGACATGAGAAAGAGGTGGTAATAGTTTCGCACCTGCTTCACATGTACCAGGGTATAACACTGAATGTAGATGACGAGCATCACGACAGTGGGCAAGAGATCCAGTTGGACAAGGCTCAGCGGCAGGAAGCAGAAGTAGGCGATCGTAAGTGCGCGGGACAGGAGGCCGTAGGTAGTGTACTTCGCATCGAGCTGCTCGCCGATGCGCCAGAAAGTGAGCGCAAGAATTGGGATGATCAGGATCGCTGGACCGATCTGGGGAACTGCCGCGAGGGCAAGATAGCCGGCGAAAACGAATACGGATGTGGAGCGTCTCAACAATGACGTATGTGGGCTATCCATGAACGAGCTCCCGGGGATCCAGCACCCTTCCGTACCGGGCCTGGGTCCCCCATTTCTCCGGATCGGGGGAGAGGTAAAAAACCATGGAATCGACGGTTTCCAGAGCGGCCAGTTTCTCGGCGAACGCTTGCGGGTCTTCCGTGGGAGCAACCTGCGCCAGCATACGGAGCACGTGCCGCTCATGCCCCTTACCTTCTCCCCCCGCCAGAAAATTATCCGGCGTTACGATGGAAACTTCGTAGCGGCGCCGGAGCAACATAATTGCGACGGAGGCGGTAAGTTCCACCGCTTCCTCAAAGGAATCGTTGAAGTTCTCTTGCGAAGGGTCCAGGGTGGTGTCCAGTGCGAGAATGACCAGTCTGGAGTTGTAACGGGCAAGTTCCCGCACGATCCACTTGCCCATCCGCGCGCTGATGCGCCACACAATTCGGCGGATATCGTCGCCGATTATATATTCCCGGAGGGCGAAGAACTCGTCACCATCTTCGCTGGATTGGGTCGAAGCCTGTGACGCCGTTGGAATGCGTTCCAACGCGTTGGTGCGAACGGGATAGACACGGGGATAAACCAGTATTTCCGCCTTGTCTTCGAACTGCACGGAGGTCTCAATCAATCCGAACGGGAATCCTGTTACGAGTCTATAGGGCTCCAGGGAGAAGAGGCCGCGTTTCACCTGTACCTCCTCCACCGCGAGGCGGGCCGCCTGACCCGCGGGAATCTTCAGCACGTAACCAAGCGCCTCACCTGTCTTTCCCGAACGCTCGATTCGGACGGACAGCGCGGAGAACCAACGGCGCTGATTCTCGATGCGCAGGTGGACCCGAAAGGGTTGATTTCGATAGGCGGCCTTCGGCGCATTCCGGAAGAGTTCCACATCGCGAAGCGCGAGAAAGGCGCAACAGGCGGACAACACGACAAAGCTGATCAGCCCGCCAACGACGATGTAGAGCAGGTTTGCGCCGGTATTCCACGCGGCGAGCAAGATCGGAAAAAGGATGATGAAGAATCCCCATCCGGTGGCGCGCACCCGAACCTTGCGCTTCTTATTTGCCGCCGGCGCGCTCATCAAACGGGCACTTCGGTCCGTTTGAGAATCTCGCGAATCACCCGTGCTCGTTCCTGGGCCGCCATGGAAAGATCCGCGCCCCTCGACTTGACCAGCAGGCGATGGCTCAATACCGGAACGGCCATTTCCTTCACATCGCCCGGCGTGACGTAGTCACGGCCTTCAACCAGCGCACGGGCCTGGCAGACTTCGTAGAAAGCCAATGAGCCTCGGGGGCTCGCCCCAAGCTGGACCTGCTCGTGCGTCCGGGTGCCCTGGACAATGGCGAGCATATACTTTGCCACGGAATCGTCCACAATTATCTCGCCGACCCGTTCCTGCAGCTCCAATATCTCCGCTACCGAGAGCACCGGGTCCAGGTCATGAATGGCCTTCTGCGGGTTGCGTCGGCGCATGATCCGGATTTCGTCGGCCGGAGGCGGATACCCCATCTCTACGCGCAGTGAAAATCGGTCCAATTGGGACTCGGGCAACACGTAGGTCCCCTCGTATTCGATGGGATTCTGCGTGGCAAGGACCATAAAGGGCTGGGGCAGCGGATAGGTGCGCCCATCGATCGAAATCTGATTTTCGCTCATGGCTTCCAGCAGTGCGCTCTGCGTCTTCGGCGGGGTCCGGTTCACTTCGTCGGCCAGCACAATGCTCGCAAAGATGGGACCTTTTCTAAACTCAAAATCATTGGTCTTGGGGTCGAGCATAGACACACCAATGATATCGGAAGGCAGCATGTCGCTCGTAAACTGAACCCGGTTGAAGGTGCAATCGAGGGAACGAGCGATACTCTGGGCAATCGTCGTCTTGCCGATGCCGGGCACGTCTTCAATCAGAATGTGACCACGGGCGAGCAGGCCGATGACACACATCTTCACCACTTCGTGCTTGCCGTAAACCACCTGCTCCATGTTGTCCAGTAATTTTTGAATCTGCGCTGCTACGTTCGGATCCATTCTCGCTCCAGCCCGTTCCATCGGTCAATATCTGCGGTCAAGGTACACACCATCCACATGCCCGCCCCCCAACAATTACCCTCCACCCGGATTAGAGCCAGCGTTCGAACCAGTCGTCCGCGGCATCAAGGCCTTCATAGGTCATCTGGTGACCGTCACCATGGGTGAAATGCTCTATGGCGCGGGGGGCGCCGAAATACTTGTAAAGTTTTTCAACCTGCTCCACGGCCTCGCCACAGCTTTCGGGATTGGCGTAGACCGAATCCTCCAACGCCGTGATGATCAACAACGCGCTGGGCGCGGCCATCGCCAGTAGATGTTCCCAGTCAAACTCAAACTGGCCGCTGTCAATCGCATCCTTCAGCCTGGGAAGCAGTTTCATGCCATCATCGGATGCCCACCGCCCGACCCCTGGATCCGTCGAAAACCGGGTAAATCCGCAACTGGCCACGCAGCACTGAACCCGACCATCGGTGGCCGCCAGCATCAGGGCGTTGGTCCCGCCGAGGCCATGGCCGATCACGCCTATTCGCGCGGAATCCACACGACGGTCCTCCTCAAGCACATCCAGGGCGTGAAGGTGATCATCGAGCATCTTGCCCAGCAACGAAGCCTTGGGATGATCCTTATAAAAAAGGTCGGTGTTGTAGGCCTCTGAGCGGCTCGAAACGCGCTCGCCGGCCGTCACACTGTCCGGCGCAAGGGTGATATATCCCAATTCGGCATAGTGGGCGGCGAACGCCATCCGGCCATTTCCCTCCAATCCCGCTGGTTCGTCTTTTCCCTGTCTGCATTCTTGATGGCAGCATAGAATACCCGGCACGTCCTCCGAATGCCTGGGCACAAACATCCAGGCGGACACCCGTGTCCAGTCATCCACAAAATAGTTGACACGCTGGCGGGTATAGTTGGGAAACTCTATTTCATCCACCACGTTGAACTGCAGGTCGGCGCGTTTTGCTATCCGCTGGCCCAGAACCTGATTTACCGATTCGACTATCTCTTTACGCGCCCGCGACCAACTGGCCGCGTCCTTCAGCGTTCTGAGGTCTACCATGTCGCAATCTCTCCCGGCACTCATCCGTGCGCCCGAGTACGTTGTAACCCATGGTAGCGGTAATGTGCAACTGCCCATTACGGCGCCAGGCCCCCACAACCCTGAGTCTCCCGAAGGCGCTTCCAGGCGAATGCCTGTTAGCGCAACCCACCCGGTCGATTGTCTTACTGTATTCGCACTATGCTCCACCCTATGTCATGCGCCCGAGCACCCCGGAGGCAACTATCATGGCCCCCGAGGTATTCTATATAATGTCGCCATGAACGAGTCCATCCTCCAGCCCGATATTGAAGTTATTGCCCATTACGGGGCGTTGAAAGCCACTGTTCAGCGCCACACCCACCTGTATTACGCGGAGGCCGCTCCGGAAATCTCCGATCAGGACTTCGATGCGCTCATGCGCGAGCTTGAGGCCCTCGAGGCCGCCTACCCGAGTCTCCAGGAGCCTGATTCACCCACTCTGCGCGTCGGGGGAGCGCCCCTTGGCTATTTCGAAACGGCGACCCATCGCGTTCCCATGTTGTCCATCGACAACACCTACAGCGATGCGGAACTACGGGACTTTGACGCGCGAGTGCGCAAAGGATTGGATGGAGAAGCGCCGGCCTATGTGGCCGAATTGAAGCTGGACGGAATCGCCATCTCGCTAGTCTATGAGAATCGCGTGCTGGCTCGGGCGGTGACACGCGGAGACGGTATTCAGGGCGATGTGATCACGGAGAACGTCCGCACCATCAAGATGCTCCCGCTGCGCCTTCCCGATCATGCGCCAGAAGATTTGGAAGTTCGAGGCGAAGTCTTCATGACCACGCACGAACTGAAGCGGCTGAATGAGTTGCGCGAAGCTTCCGGTGACGAGCCCTACCGCAACCCGCGCAACACGACGGCGGGCACGCTGAAGCAATTGGACTCCCGCGAGGTGGCAAAACGCAACCTCTCTATCAACGTCTATGACATCGTGGCACAGGAGGACCAGACGCCGGTTTCTCATCAGGAAACTCTGGCCCTCCTGAAATCCTATGGCCTGCCGGTCAACGAGCACACAAAACCCTGCGCGAACATTGAAGAAGCCATCGCCGTCTGCGCGGATTGGTCCACGCGACGCTTCGACCTCGATTATGAGATCGACGGCATGGTGATCAAAGTGGACGACCCCGACCAGCGAAAGCGTCTGGGCACCCGTTCCAAGTCGCCGCGCTGGGTGATTGCATACAAGTTCCCTGCGGAGGTTGGCCGCACCGTGTTACGCGACATCACCGTGCAGGTGGGAAAATCCGGGGCGCTTACGCCTGTAGCGGAATTGGACCCCGTCCCCCTGGCGGGTACCATCGTGAAGCGCGCCTCACTTTACAACTTCGAGGACCTCGCCAAGAAAGACCTGCGGATCGGCGATACGGTTGAGGTTCAGAAAGCGGGCGAGATCATTCCCCAGGTACTCCGGTACGTACCCGAGCTGCGAAAGGACCACAGCGAGGCATTTCCAGTCCCGACCCGATGCCCCGAGTGCGATACGGAGGTCCATAAAGATCCCGAGGACGCCGTGTTGCGCTGCCTCAATATGGCCTGCCCCGCCCAGGTTAAGGAACGCTTGACCCACTTCGCGAGCCGGGCCGCCATGGATATTGAGGGGCTGGGTCCGGCGCTGATCGAACAGCTCGTAAGCCGGGCAAACGTTCACGATCCCGCGGACCTTTACCAGCTCGATTCGGCTACCCTGGCGGGGCTGGAGCGTATGGCGGAGAAATCGGCAAATAATCTTGTGGCCGCCATCGAGGCGAGCAAATCCCGTTCCCTGAAGCACCTCCTCTATGGTCTGGGCATCCGGCACGTGGGTAGCCGCCTCGCAGAGATTCTTGCCGAGCATTTCGGGTCAATGGATGCTCTCATGGCCGCGCAGCTTGACGAATTGAAGGGCGTCGAGGAGGTGGGCGAGGTCGTGGCGCAAAGCGTGGTGGATTTCTTTGAGTTGCCCGCCAACCATGCCCTCATCGCTCGACTTCGTGAGAGCGGCCTCCGCATGGAGGAACTACGGCGCGAACCATCGGAAACCAACGAGCAAATCGCGGGGAAAACCTTCGTCGTCACCGGTGCGCTGACGCAGTTCACCCGGGACGAGATCCACGAGCGAATCAAGGCCCTTGGCGGCAAAGCGTCCGGCAGTATCAGTGCGAAGACGGATTACCTTATCGCGGGCGATAAGGCCGGCTCCAAA
Source organism: Candidatus Hydrogenedentales bacterium (assembly GCA_041859365.1). GTDB lineage: Bacteria > Hydrogenedentota > Hydrogenedentia > Hydrogenedentales > JAEUWI01 > JAEUWI01. Next base: position 38,868 of record JBHEKR010000124.1, on the reverse strand, counting down.
CTTGCCAAAGCGGAAGCGTTGGGTGTGCCCGTCCTTACCGAAGACGATTTTCAGCGTATGCTCGGGGGGGCTTCATGAGCCCCCTCCAGATTCAAGCCCCTCCCACCCTTGATCGAGACAGCGGCAAAGCCCTCTGGGAGCGGATCCTGAAGCAGCCCGTGGAAAAGGGCACGCAGGTCTCTCTCAATCTGGGCGAGACCACGGCGATGGATTCACTGGGGGGGGCGTGGCTCGTCAAAATTGCCGAGCACCTGGATCGAAAAGAAGCGCATCTCAGGCTCCAAGGCCACTCTGGGAAGGTGGCGGAGATGGTGGGCATGGTGGAACCGGCGCTCCAGCCCCGTCCGCGAAATACGGGCGCTCGACCGGGCTTCTTCGAGACCTTTGGCGGCCACGCTATCGAGTGGTATTCGGAGTTCAAAGATTTCGTGGAACTGTGCATCGACGCCATCTACTGGACCGTACTCGCGCCGCTGGAAGGCCGGGGCTTTCGCTGGGGCATCCTCATCGATGAAATCCACGAGATGGGGGTCCGGGCGATCCAGATTGTCTGCCTTATGAACTTTCTTCTCGGGCTTATCATCGCCATGCTCATGGCCAAACAGGCCGAATCCTACGGCATCTCCATCTTCGTGGCCGACATTATCATGATTGGGTTCGCCCGGGAGCTGGCCGCCATCATGACGGCCGTGGTCGTCTCGGCACGAACCGGCGCCGCGATTGCCGCGGAAATCGCCACCATGCAGGTCCAGGAAGAGATCGACGCGCTCCGGGGCATGGGGCTGAACGTCAACCAGTTTCTCGTCGCGCCCAAGCTCCTTTCACTCCTGATAGTCCTCCCCTGCCTCGTCGCCCTGGGCATGGTGTCCGGAATCTTCGGCGGGGCCCTCTGGGGCATTTATGTGCTCGGTTTTCAACCTTCTATCTGGTTCAACCAGACCCTGAACTCCGCCGACCTGGGCGATCTCTTTCAGGGCTTCTCCAAAACGATCATTTTCTCTCTCGGCATCGTACTGATCGGCTGCCACAATGGATTCCGCGTTTCCGGCGGATCTCGGGGCGTGGGCCTAATGACCACCCGCGCCGTTGTCATGGATATCTTCATGCTGATTACCTGCGACATCGTGTTCGCGGCCATCTTCTACTATGTGTGGCCCTGAGATGAATAATCACATTCCCACAGCGCCAAATACTCAGGTCCCGCCCATTATCGAGGTGAAGAATCTCGTGACCTACTATGGAGAGACGTTGATCCTCGATGACGTCTCGTGCTCGGTATACCCCGGCGAGATATTCGTCATCATCGGCGGAAGCGGCTGTGGAAAGACCACATTGCTGCGCCATATGTGCGGCCTGCTCCGGGCGAGCTCGGGCAGCATCATCTATCGGGACCAGGACCTCACCCGCTTGGACGAAGACGAACTGGCGGTGTTGCAGCGAACCATCGGGATAGCATTTCAATCGAGCGGACTCTTTAACTCCATGACCGTGGGCGACAACGTGGCCCTCCCCCTGCGGGAATATGGCAACATGGACGAGGAATTAATCGAGGCCATCGTTCGCATGAAGCTGAGCTTCGTCGGGTTGGGCGATTCGGGCCATCTGATGCCCAGCGAACTCTCCGGCGGCATGCGCAAGCGCGCGGGTCTGGCGCGGGCCATCGCCTTGGATCCACCGCTGGTTTATTTCGATGGACCATCGGCGGGCTTGGATCCCATCATGGCGGCGGGGCTTGATCGCCTGATTCTGGATATGCGAAAGCTGCTGGGGCTCACGTTCGTCATCGTGACCCACGAGCTCGATTCCATCCGGGAAGTGGCGGACCGGATTCTAATGCTTGATCGTGGCAAGGTGATATTTACGGGCACCCTTGAGGACGCTGAGAACACCCACGTGGAACGGGTGCGACAGCTCTTCGACCGACGGCCCGATGAGTTCATCGCACAGCGGAATGTATAACCGCGCCCCTTTGGCGCTCACCATAAATTCAGGAGGCGGGTATGGCCACCAAAAAAGTAAAAACGAAAGTCGGCGTTTTCCTCGTGATGTGCTTTTCGCTCATCGCCGCAGCGGTCAGCTACATCTCCGGCACCTACACCGAGCAGGGCTCACCCTATTGGCTGGAATTCAAGGACTCGGTCCTGGGAGTGTACGAGGGCGGCATTGTCCAGTACCTGGGCGTGCCCGTGGGTAAGGTGACGAATATCTCCGTGACCTCGACAAATCAGGCCCACATCGAAATTGCCATCAATCCCGCCAAGATCAAACTTCATCAGGGCGTCCAGGCCCAGCTCGTGCTCTACAGCCTGGCTGCGGGCACCATGGCCATCGAACTCTCGGGCGGCAACCCTGGGGACGGTCCCCTGCCGCCCGGAAGCCAGATTCCCGCCCGTCCGTCAGCTTTTGCTTCGATTAGCACCAAAGTTGAAGAGTTGATGGACGACGTATCAGTCATCGTTGGAAAAATAGAGACCGGACTCAGCGGCATGGAACCGGGGGCGCTCACTAATATCCTCGCCCGCGTGGACACTATTCTGGCCGAAGCCGAGGGCCTCGCCACCGAGGCCAAGGCAACTCTGGCGGCCGCCCGTGGCACGATGGAAACCCTGGAAGGGAAGATCGACCCCGTCACGGACGAAGTGTTGGCCCTAAGCCAGAACATCCGCTCCACATCCGAAGAAGCCGGGGCCTTCCTGTCGGTCGCACGGGAAAAGACGGAGCAACTGGATGTGAAGACGCTGGGAAGCAAGCTGGACACGGTGCTGGAGCAGATCGCCGTGCTGACCATGCAACTGAATGGATCGGTAGCCAAGCTGGACTCGTCTTCCGCGACCATGCTTCACGAAGCCGACAACATCGAGTACAGTTTCCGCAACACCTTGTCGACCACGGCAGAGACCCTCCTCGAATTGGAAGCCCTCATCGCGCAGTTGAAGCAAGACCCCTCGTCCCTGGTCCGGGGCAAAGCCAAAATAAAGGAATGATTACCATGACGAAGCGTCACGCCGCCTTGCTGGGCCTGCTGGTGACCACAACAGCCACGATCTGTGGCTGCCTGACGGCCACCACCATTTCCCCCGCGCGCTACTACACCATCACCCCGGTGACTACCGTTAAGCCTATCGCCAGCTCGGGAAGATCCCTGGGAATTCGGCCTTTGATTGGCGCCAAGCCCTACAAGCTCGCCGTGGCGTACACGGCGGAGAATAACCGTATTGCCTATTTTCAGAATGCGGAGTGGGCCGACCTTCCCGCAACCATGGTCAACCGGGCGCTCACCGACGGACTCATCAAGCTGGAAGGCTTCTCGGAAGTGGACGATGCCGCAAATATAGCTCGGCCCAACTTCATTCTCACGGGTGAGCTCCGCCGCTTTGAGGCCGACTATAATCGAGAGACGCCAGCGGTCATCGTTGAGATCATTTGTATCATTCGGGATACGGAAAGCGGGGCAAGCTTGTGGCAGGGATACGTGACGGGAGAAACGCCACTTCCACAGGTCAACGACGGTGAAAGCCTTCACTCGGATGCGTCGCTGGCGGAAGTAGCCGAGGCCATGAGCGCTTCGGTGGCCAGCGTGGTTACGCAGACGTGTGAAAAAATTGGCGCCGCGCTCTGATTGAGGCGGCGCCAAACGAGTGGAAAAACTAGCGGATGAATCCAGAGACGTTCAGATCACCGCTGTTCATGACGTGATTCAGGAAGGCACTCCAGTCCAGTTGGTCGGAGCTTGCCGGATTAGTCACCAGGTCCTGGCGTGCGGCGATATACTGGGTAACGTCGACGATGCTCTCGGCAAGGAATCCCAACGTCTCGCCAAGCAGCGCCACGGTTTCCGGCTGCTGGAATACTTCCGCTATCCCCTGAATCGCGAGGATAGCGTCCTGCTGCGTCTCCAGACCGTACTGCTGCTCCACCGCCATCGAGGCGCCCGCCACCAATTGCTCGCCCAGTTCGTTGACCGCGTTGTAAATCTGCTCGGCGGTTTCATATTCACCCAACTGTTCGTAATGAGCGCCGAAATCCAGCAGTTCATTCCGTAGCGCCGAAATATCCGTGTACTCGCTGTTTCCCGCCGTGGAAAGGGCCAGAAAGCGCGCGGTGTCCACGTCGAGCCCGCTGGCAATCAAAGCCGCCTCACGCTGATTCGCGCTCTCCAGCGTGTACGCGCTGGCATCACCGTACGACGAGCCCTTTCCCAGGGCTTCCAGAGCGCGGGCCATATCGCCCTGCTCAAAATATTCGGCGGCCTGCATGAAATGTGGGAGGCTGTTGTCAGTATCTACCGCCGCCAGTTGAGCGAGCTGCTGCATGCGCTCCTCTACCGCTTCGGGATTCCCCTCCAGATTCATCGCCAGGGCGTACTTCAACTGAGGATCATCGGGGTGCTCGGCAATCGCCGCGCGCAGCACCGCGATGGCCTCATCGGTGGAAAGGAACTGAGCGGCGCCAAGGAGTGCCTCCACTGAAAGATCCATGCTCTTGAGGAGTTCGCTCGCCTCATCACCAGTCAGCGACGCCAGCAAGGCGAATTCGTTGCTCTGGGAAAGCAGCTCACTGCGCCGGGCGTTGATGGCGTCCTGGAGCGTAATCGGTTCCTTTACTCGGGGTCTTGGCGAATTCTGCGGCGTCACTCCCGTGGCGTGCTCCGGACCCGACGCGCCATCCGTACCGAAGGGACGCACCAAACGCATCTCTCCATTGTCGTTTGACGTGACGGCGCTGGAATCCGGGGAAGGCAGCGAGGCCATTCGCTCCGAGTTCGAGACATTTCCCGGGTCACCCGTAAAATACATCCACCCCGCCAGGGCACAGAAGCCCGCGGCAGCGGCCCAGCCGACCATGGCGGGCCAGGCGGGACGGCGTGGTGATACCATCCGGGCTTCCGATACTGCGGGGCGCGCCCGGAAGGGGGTTACTACCCGATCGGTGACACGGCTGTGCTCAACCTGTTCCATCACCGGCTCAACCAGCGCCACTTCGGGGGCCATGGAATTCAGTGTCGACCCCAGACCGTTCAGCGCCAACGCGACACCGGCAAAAGGACGCTCCACGTCCGCGTCGGATTTCCTGCTCGCCGCCACGGCGGCCATAATGTCGTCAACCAGCGAAACCTGAGGCGCCTGCGTGTCAAAGGTCTTTCGCATGGCGCGCAGTTCTCGCTCCACATCGCCATAGGGGCTTGCTTTGGCGGCACCCAGATCCTCAAACGCCATATGGGCGATGGAGTCGAACACATCGTCCAGAAGGTCGACGGTCCCCGCACGATTATGCAGGGCGTCGCCCAATGCGCCCAAAGAAGCACCGACACGCTGAAGAGACTCGAATTCCTCACGAAACGCACGATCCTGCAGGAGCAGCGCCCGGGCGGTGTCCATGCCCTCGGCATGGTCATTACCGGCCAACAAGAGGCCAAGGGCGTCATCGCGCCTGCTGTGTTCGGCGTTCATCATCACATATCTTCTCTGTCAAGGGTAAAGCCATCGCGCATCTGCTTCAGAATCCGGTGCAGCCTGGTCCGGACGGCGCCTTCCGTGCTGTCGACGATATCGGCGATCTCACGTGCGGAAAGCTTCTGAAAATATCTTAAAACTACAATTTCACGCGACTCCTCCGGCAGCGCGTCGAGCACGCTGAGAAGATAGCGATGGCGCTCCTGAGTCAGCAGCAACTCATAGGGACTGTCTTCGGGAGCCCGGAGTATCTCCCCGGATTCTTCGCGCGCGGAACTCGCGTATTCCTCCAGCGTCTCCATCTGCACCATTTTTCTACGCTTCAACTCGTTCAAGCAGAGATTGCGCGCAATACAGAGCATCCAGGGCTTGAATTTCCGGTTGACTTCGAAGCGAGAGCGGGCCGTGTAAATCCGGAGAAAGGTCTCCTGCGCCATTTCTTTGGCCACCTCGATATTCTTGAGGTAGTGAAGGCAGAAACGAAAGATATCATTCTGATAGCGACCGACGAGTTCCGCAAGAGCCTGATCATCGCCTGCGTCCAGCGCCTCCATCAACTGTTCGTCGGTCTCGGTAGACGTGCCACTCATGCGCAACCCCGCACGTTGCAGCGCCAGCCTTGCCATAGAATCATCCTTTCCACTTCCCAGTTGCTTACCGTACAAGCCAGTGGGAAAAACATCACAGGAAATCCTTTCGCGTTGCCGACTTGGTTTCTTAAGCTATTGTACGCCCTAAGGTTGTGTCGCACCAAACCCGGTGCGCCCCTTCAAGGAAACTCGCAATCGACGGCGGGACGGGAAAGGCGTTTTTCCAGACCCTCCGACACGATCCACGCCTCAATCAGGCCTACGGTCGCCGCCGCCTCCTGCAAGGCCGCCATACGAAGCGTCGCGTCCTGTGGATACCGGGCCATAGCCGCGCAACGGGCGACGGTGGCCTCCAGTTGGGCGGACTCCGTGCTGTCGCCCTTAATTACTTCGTCCATTCGCCGCTGTAGGAATTGAAGCTCGGGACGCGCCACTTTCTCGACCCATGCCCGTGCCTGGGGCGACGCGAGGGTGGGATTCGCCGGAATCTTCTGGGCGTAGGCATTGCAGAGGAGGACCAGTTCGTTGCTGAAGTCACGCAGAACATTCGCCCTGCGGAGCACTGCGGGATCCACGCTTTTTCCGGAGACGATGCCCTTCGCGAGGGAGTGCACGACGAAATAGGACACCAACATCGACATTCCGCCGATGAGCCCTGCGAACACGAGGATTTTCAAAGGGCCCGCCGTGGCCTTTAATAGTTTCAGCATGGTTGCACAATTTCCGCGGATCGACCCACCGACCCGTTCACCCGCGCGGGGTGCGCAAGAGCCGCCGCAAGTTCTTCTCGTCTTCCATCCACGCCAAGGCCCGGACATAGTCCACGTAAGCCCCCTCGCGGCGCCGAAACTCGGGTGGGTGAATCTTGCGTCGACCGGTCGCTGTTTCCTCGATCCCCATGTGGGCATGCAGCATTTCATGAAAGACGATGTAACGGACGAAGTAAAACGGCACAAATTCCTGATCCAGGAGTGGATGGACCCGAATGAGATCCTCACCGGGAGAAAAGCTCCCGAAACGAATGGAGCGCCGACGCCTCAGGGCTGGCATCTTGCCCCAGGTAATGGGCGTGGTAACCGCGCCATTGTACTCCGACTGGTTAACTTCATCGAAAAGAGCAGCGAGATCGAAGAACTCGCCCTGGGTGCGCAAGGCAACCGACTTTGGCGGTTTCGCTGCGATCAGGTGCCGCCGTTCGGCGATGTAGGCCTCCAGCTTCTTCCCGGGCGCCTTGGCGCTGGGCTTCACGATCCAGGCGGAAAGGGCCTTCCGGATATCGTCGGGCGCTTCCAGAAACATGTGGTGCAGACCGACCAGGGCGCGCCGCCCCGCCGACTCGTAGCGCAGGCTCATCATCGTCGAGGTGTTGTTGGTGATTCGCAAGCGAATGTCCACCCCGGTGGCCGCAGTCAGTTCCCGGTGCAGGGCGTCGGCGATGCGCTGTAGCACGTCGGTTCGATGCTCCTGATACGTTGCCGCGGCACGGCAGGGGGCGCTCCCCCCACCCGCTTCGGGCGGACTCTTGACCGGGCCAGTCGCGCACGGCGCTTCCGCCGCAGCGACGTCAAAACCAAACTCCAGTTGCCTGAATTCGGATTTGCTCTTTGGAATGTCGTTCTTCATGGATACACTGTAGTGCCTGTATTCGCGATTGTACCGTAGGGTTCCTCGCGCGCCGCGCAGGATAAAACCATACCAGAAAAACGGGCGGAACAGAAACTCGTATCACGTGGCAGACCTATCCGCCAGATGTTATACTCCCCGCGCCGGGACGGTGGAATGGAGTGATGTTGAATGCGCGTTCTGATTACGGGCGGGGCGGGATACCTCGGTTGCAGGCTTGTACCCCCATTGCTGGAGGCTGGATGGGCCGTTCGGATTGTGGATCGCGGATGCTATGGATTCGACGGACTTGCCGCGCTCCAATCCCATCCCGATGTCGAGTTACTGAACGGTGATGTGCGGCGGTTGCAGGAGTTAGGAACTCTACTCTCCGGGGTTAACGCGGTCATCCATCTCGCGGGGCTGGCCAACGACCCGTCCTGCGACCTCGATCCGGACATGGCTTGGGATGTGAACGTGGAAAGCACCCTCGAACTCGCCCGCGGCTGCGTCCAGGTCGGTGTTGACCGTTTTATTCTGGCTTCCTCCTGTTCGGTGTACGGCCAAGGCGTCTTTGAGTGGCTGGACGAAGCCAGCCCGGCCAATCCCGTATCCACCTTCGCGCGCACCAAGCTCGCCGCCGAAGAGGGCCTTCTGGCCATGGCTTCCGAGAGCTTTGCCCCCGTGGTTGTTCGGGCGGCAACCCTCTTCGGGGTTTCCCCCCGCATGCGCTTCGATTTGGCCATCAACCAGATGGCCGCAACCGCGCAGCGCCACGGGCGGATCGAAATCCGGGGCGGCGGTCGGCAGTGGCGCCCCTTCCTCCACGTAGACGACGCCGCACGGGGGTACCTCGCGATCCTGAATGCTTCGGCGACTACCGTGCGTGGAGAAATCTTCAACCTGGGATGCAACGACTTGAACGTCCGCGCGTCCGATCTGGCGGAGCGTGTGGCTGCCCTGGTGCCGGGCACGGTTATTGATCGGGCGACGGACGACGATGACCGCCGTACCTATCGGGTCAACTTCGACAAGGCAATTGGGCTACCGGGCTTCCGGTGCCGCTATTCCATTGAGCAAGGCATCCGGGAACTGCTTGACTATACCCAGGCCATGGACGCCGATCCCTTTTCCGAAGCCTACTTCAATGCGCAGCGGGTCAAACATCTCCTCGCCACGCCCGTCTCCGAGGGTGGCGATCCCGTGGCGGCGCGCTTCGTGCCCCTCAGCCGCCCCAGTCTGGGTGAAGAGGAAGAACGGGCCGTCGTAGAGACCCTGCGGAGTGGCTGGTTGACTTCGGGGCACCATATCGCGGCCTTCGAGGCGGCCTTCAGCCGAACGGTCTCCGCCCGCCATACCGTTGCGGTAACCTCCTGCACGGCGGCCATACATCTTGCTCTGGTCCACCTGGGCATCAAACCCGGCAATGAGGTTATCACGCCCCCGATTACCTGGGCCTCAACCGGCAACACCCTCCTGAACATGGGCGTGAAGGTCGTATTCGCCGATGTGGACCCCGAGACGCTGAATTTGGACCCCGCAGCCGCCGAGGCCGCCATCACCGAGCGCACCCGTGCCATAATTCCCGTCCATCTCGCGGGTCACCCCTGCGATATGGACGCCCTGAGGGCGGTGGCGGCGCGCCACGGTCTTCCTCTGATCGAAGATGCGGCCCATGCGCTGGGTGCGTCCTACCGGGGCGTGCCCGTGGGCGCCGACGCCCAATTCGGTTGTTTCAGCTTCTATTCCATCAAGAATATCACCACCATGGAAGGCGGCATGCTTGCGGTGGAGGATCCGGAAACGGCCGCCCATCTCCGATCCCTGGCGACGAATGGGCTGGACCACACCGCATGGGATCGCTACGGCCGGAGCGCCATTGCACGTCCACTGGAGGTACACGAGCCGGGTTTCAAATACCTCATGGGCAACGTCAGTGCCGCCATAGGCGTGGAGCAACTCAAGAAATTTGCCGCCTTCAAAGCCGCTCGCCAGCGTCTCGCGCGCATGTATACCGAAGTCCTGAGGGAGGTTCCCGAAATCCGGCTGCCGGTCGTTCGGCCCGAGGTGGATCACGCCTGGCACCTTTTCATGATCCGGCTTAATCTCGATCAACTCACCAGGAGCCGGGACGAAATCGCCTTCGATCTCCGTCAGGAGAATATAGGTACGGGGGTGCACTTTCATGCTCTTCATCTACACGCTTACTACCGGGACGTACTGGGGATGAGACCGGAGCAATGTCCCGTGGCCACCGCCGCCTCTCAGGAGATCATCTCCCTCCCACTGCACCCTCAGCTTTCGGACAAGAATGTTCACGAAGTAGTCTCCGCATTGAAAAAAGTCCTCCAGCATGCTAAAAAATAGCCTGCGCATCAAAGGGGCTTGGGGTGGTATACTCTGGCAGGGAACTCTGGAGGCTTGAAGTTTGGATTTTCGACTCGCAAAATGCGCCCGATGCGATAAACTCTTCAATAAAGTCGTATCCGAAGTTTGCACCAACTGCCAGCCGGATGAAGACGTCGACTTCAGCCGGATACAGGACGTGCTGTCCCGTGAGTCCCATCTGAACGCTGAGGAAGTGGCCACCGAGGCGGGCGTAGGGCTGGATTGCGTCCTTCGAATGCTCAGGGAAGGGCGTATCGACAATATCTCCCAGGAAAACCACGCGACCTGTGGTCGGTGCGGAGCGCCCGCCATCAGCACTTCCAAGCGCCTCTGCCAACGTTGCCTCATGAACCTGGACCGGGAATGTGCCCAGGCCATCCACGACCTGCGGCAGCGACTGGCGTCCAAGGAGGGCAGCGATATGAATTCCGTCATGGAGGCGGTTGAGAATCGCCGGGTCTCGCGCCGGGCACAACGCCGTGAAAACGAGCGGCCCGCAGCCCCCGCCACATCGCCCGCGCCGGGTCGGCGCATGGTGATGCCCGAGCACCTGCGCAAGAAATAAGAAGCCCCCCGTACCCAGGTGGCCCCGCGACGTTGTGGAGACGGGCCGCGCCACAGTCCCACCGACCGCAAAAAATCGATTTTCGTGGGCACTTGCGTATATGGGAGTCCAGTTCCGCCGTCTCGAAAAATTGCGCGGGGGACAAGCAATCGCGTATATAGTTGGAGCGGCCTGGGCGGCGCGTGGGTGATTCACAACTTTTCCGTGGAACGGGCCCAAGTTGGCTCCGCCATTCCGGCCCGGAATACGTCATCGACGTCCGGGATGAATACCAATCGGCTGCGAGTGGTAGGATAGTTGTTACGAGGCGCGGGATATCCCGCAACGGAAGGACGGGCGATTGGGTTCATTGACCCTCACACGGTGCTTTAACCATGGTCAGCGAGAGGCCGTGGCCCGTTGTCCATCCTGCCGCCGGCATTATTGCCGCGAATGTGTAACGGAGCACGATCACAAACTGTTGTGCGCGTCATGCATCGAGGCCCTGGCTTCGACCCACGCCGCGAAAGAACGCAGGCGCTGGCCATTCATACCGACGGTTCAACTGTTCGCGGCCCTTTTCGTCCTTTGGATCTCCTTCTACGGCGTTGGCCGCGCGCTCCTTCTGATTCCATCCGAATTCCACGTGATTGAATCCGAAACCTTCGACGATTCATACGCGAACGAGCCGGAGGAGACGACTGCGGAAGTCCCTGAGACCGTGTCCAGTGCCAGCGGCGGGAGTGGCTCGCCTTGACGGCAAATGGCGACCAGAATCGGAGCTGGCACTCCGCGCTCCTGCTGGCCGAAGAAGCCCTCCAGCTACTCTTCCGGACCGGCGCGGTGGCTGCGGCACTCTATCTGGTCGGCACCTTGCCATTCCTGGTGGCGGCAATCTTCTACTGGTCCGCCATGACCCACAGCCCCGAGGCACACACCTTCGCCAGTACGGGCGCCATGATTCTCGCACTGCTTTTCGTCTGGATGAAAACGCTTCAATCTCGATTCGGCCAGCACTTGCAGTCGACGCTGATGGACAGCGAAATGGCCCCGTGGAACCCCGGACAGTTCTTTCGAACGATGTGTCGTCAAGCGACCATCCATGCCACGGTCATTGTGGTCTATCCCGTGGGTATGGTGACCCTGATCCCCATGGCCTATTCAGTGGCCTGGTACCAGAACGCCACCCTCCTCGACAACGGCGGAACGGGCACCGTGCGGCAACTGGCCCGTGACGCCTTCAGTCAGGCCATCCTCTGGCCGCGCCAGAACCACGCCCTGCTCTGGCTCTGCAGCCCGCTCATGGTCGTTGGCGGCGGTATCGTGTACCTCGTCACCTTCCCCGTTCTCGATGGACTCCAACAGGGCTTGGACGGAATGTCCTTCTTCATGTCCCTCGGCTCCTTTTACGGCATCCTCTTCCTCCTGGCCATGTTGCCGCTGTCCCCCGTCGCAACCGTGCTCACCCTGGGCATCGGGGGAACGGTTTTCTTCGGGATCGAATTCTTTCACATCCTTACCGGCGCCGACACCCTTTATGCACGGAACCCCGCGGCCCTGGCGAACAACAGCGTGTTCACGGCGCTGATTTGCGGGCTGACCTATCTGGCCCTTGATCCCGTTCTGAAGGCGGCCTACACCTTGCGCTGCCACGATGGGCTTTCACGAAAAAACGGGTCGGACCTCCAGGTGAGCCTCCAACGAATCCGGAAGAAGCGGCGTCTGGGTACGGCGGCGGCCACGGCCCTGCTGATTCTGGCCTTTGTCGCTGGCCTGCCCTTCTCCAGTGCAGAGGCCCAGCCTCAAACTTCCCCACCCGCGGCAAGCCTGGATGCCGCGCTTCAGGAAGAGCTTGACGAGGCCCGCTACACCTGGCGTATGCCGCGCGAAGCTCCTCCCGAAGGTGAACTGCCCTGGCTCCTCCAGCTTATAGACGACTTTGCTCAGGATGTGCGTGACCGCGCGAAGGCCGTTATCAAGTGGGTGGAGGACAAGTGGGATGATTTCAAGGACTGGCTCGATGGCGACGATTCCCAGGCTCCGCAGAAGGGACTCTTCAGCGGTTTTAGTCCCTCGCTTCGGATTCTGACGGTCCTGATCGGAATCGTACTGATCGTGGTAACCCTGTACCTGGTCTGGATATCCTATCGCAATCGGCAACCCGCCCTACTGGTCGCCGCCAAACCGCTGGAAGCCCAATCGCCCGACCTGGAAGACGAGGCCACCACGGCGGCCGATTTGCCCGAAGACGAATGGTTTCGCCTGGCCCAGGAGCTTGCGAACGTTGGCGACTTCCGCCTCGCCACCCGTGCCCTGTTCTTTTCCATGCTGGCCACGCTCGCACGACGGGACGTCATCCGCATTGCCCGCTTCAAATCCAATATGGACTATCATCAGGAGTTGAGACGACGCGCCAGCAGCCTCGGCGAGGCCCCCGCGCTGTTTTCACGCCTGGCCCTGATCTACGAATCCGTGTGGTATGGCGAGCACGAAGCCAACGCCGCGGTACTCACCCAGATGCACGCCCACCAGGAGCGCCTGCGCCATGCGGTTGAGTAAACGAAACGTCGTATTGACCTCGGGCGCGCTTACCGTCGCGCTGTGTGTCGCGGTATTTGTGTATGTTTTCGGCCTGAACAGCGAAAGCGGCACGACCTTTGCCCCCTACTCCACCTTTCGCTCCGACCCCATGGGGATGATGGCGCTTTATAATGCGCTGGATCGCCTTGAGGGCGTTGAAACCGACCGTTACATCGGCGACTTCAGCGAGCTCCCCTTGGGGAAAGGCGCCACGCTGCTCATCGCCGGTGCGGGTGTGGGGCCCGACCCCGTTCCCGTGCTTGATGTACTCGAAGGATTCGCGGCCACGGGCGGGCGAGTCGTTATTGCCTTCTTCCCGATCGGCGAGGATTCATCGCTCGACGCATTGGATGAGATTCTTCGCGATCGCGACCGAAACACAAATTATGATGAGACACCGACGCCTCCCGCAACGGATAGCGAAGCGCCTGACAAAGACGCGCCGAAGCCCGAAGTAGACACGCCCCCGGAGGCCCCGAAAGTTCCAGAAGAAGCGCAAGAGCCGACTGATGAGCCCGAAGAAGAAGAGGAGCTGAATCCGAAGGACCAAAGTATGGACTTTGGCCCTCCGGTGGAAGATATTTCCGAACGGTGGGATTTCGAATATGGATTCGAAGAACCCGAAGCGAAAACCTATCTTGATCGCCTGGACGAGGCACTCCCCGTCCAACCGCGCCTGGAAGGGCGCTCGGGGCTTTATTTCATTCCGGCTGACGAAGGCTGGACCGCCATCTACGGCAAGGTCGCTGCCGAAGGTGAGTCGTCCTGGGTCGGGGTGATGGAACGCAAGGTCGGCGCTGGCTCGGTAGTCCTTTGCAGCGACGCCTTTTTCCTGAGTAACGAAGCCCTCCGCAACAACAGAAACTCGGAATTGCTGGCCTGGTTGTTGGGCGGAAACGGGACCGTTCTCTTCAGCGAGGCCCACCTGGGTACACAGCAGCAGGACCGAATCATGACCCTTATCCGGCGCTATCGCCTCCACGGGGTCCTCTTCGCCTTCATTCTCCTCGGCGCGCTCTTCGTCTGGCATCATGCCACCACGTTGATACCCCGCAGCGACATCCAGGCACGCCCAACGCCGGGAACCGCGACGGAGCGCAGCCACCAGGACGGACTGGACAATCTTCTGGTGCGCTTCATTCCCCGTGCGCACCTTTTTGAAACCTGCGTGCGAGAATGGTGCCAGCAGTTTCAGCATGATCCGAAACTTGCCCAGGTCCGGCAGATTGCGGCCGCGCGGAAGAATGGTGAAAGCAAGTACGGCACGGAAGAAGAACTGGTCGCTGCGTACAATGAAATCGCTCGGGAACTACATCGCAGATAACGGCAGAGCGGCCAGCCGCCGCCCGATGGGAAAGGACAAACTCCTTGAATTACAGTATCGAACAGCTCCATGAGGTGCTGCAACGCACCCGCGGTGAGATCGGAAAAGTCATTATCGGCCAGCAGGCGGTGGTGGATCATGCGCTGGTGGCCATTTTTGCGGGCCAGCACGCTCTGATTGAAGGGGTGCCGGGCGTCGCCAAGACCTTACTCGTGCGGACCCTGGCCAAAGTGCTCGGGTGCGATTTTGGGCGTATCCAGTTCACGCCCGACCTCATGCCCACCGATATCATCGGAACCAACGTATTCAACATGAAAGAAAACGGGTTCACGCTGGTGAAAGGTCCAATCTTTACGACCTTCCTGTTGGCCGACGAGATCAATCGCGCACCGGCCAAGACCCAGAGCGCCCTCTTGCAGGCCATGCAGGAGCGCAATGTGACCATCGACCGGGAAACCTATACCCTGGCCCCGAACTTCTCCGTCTTTGCCACCCAGAACCCCATCGAATACGAGGGCACCTACCCCCTTCCCGAGGCGCAGAAAGACCGCTTCCTGCTCAAAATTCGCATGGACTGCCCGGAAGAGAACGAAGAATTGATGCTGGCCTACCGATCCCTCTCTGCCAGCGCGCCGGAGCGCGTCCTCAATGACGAGAGCGTGGCCCCCGTGCTGACCGCCGAAGCGCTGGTACAGTGCCGTCAGGCCATGGAAACCGTTTCCGTGCGCGAGGAGATTATCCGCTATGCGGTCTCCATCGTGCGCAAGACCCGCGCTTACAGCAGCATCCTCGTGGGGGCCGGACCCCGCGCGACACAGGCGCTCCTGCTTGCGAGCCGTGCCAACGCGGCCCTGCGCGGGCGGGATTTCGTTTCCCCGGATGATATCAAATACCTCGCCATACCGGTACTGGCCCATCGCCTGGTTTTACGACCAGAATTCGAGATTGAAGGATTGACCGTGGAAGAGGTGATCCAGGAACTGCTCACGACGGTTACCGTGCCCCGATGACTGCGCCGACCACACGATTGCTCTGGTGGTGCGCCTGGCTCGGCCTGCCTCTGGGTCTCGCCGGGGGCCTGTCGCCCGGAATGGCCCTCCCATGCCTGGCCCTATTCCTCCTCGCTGCCGTGATCGTGATTGGAGACCTGGCTCGGGCGATTCGGACCGCACCAACCTTCTCCGTGCAACTGCCCGCCATCAGTCGCTATTCCCTTCAGCGGCCCGGCGCCTTTCTCGCCTCGCTGAATAAGAACAGCGATACACCCCGCACGCAACTCATCCGCGTGGGCCTGGCTTTTCCCGAAGCATTGCGCACCACCCGCCCCATCCAAACCGTGCACGTGCCGGGTGCGGCGGGCTCCTACCCCCTTTCCTGGGATTGCCTGCCCGCACAGCGAGGCCAACATTACATCACGGGTGTTTATGTGGAGGAGGTCTCCACACTGGGTCTCTGGGCTGTCCGACGTCAGTACGAGCAGCGCGCGGAAGTTCGCATCTACCCGAACCTCCTCGCGGAACGCAATCGGATGGCGTCCCTCTTCCTCAACCGTGAGGGCGTCGGCATGCACGCCCAGCGTCTGGTCGGCAAAGGGCGCGAGTTCGAGCAACTGCGGGAGTACATTCCCGGCGACAGCTATGAAGACATTCACTGGAAGGCTACCGCGCGGCGTGGACACCCCATAACCAAGACGTATCAGGTGGAACGCACCCAGGAAGTCTATGTGGTGGTGGATGCTTCGCGCCTGAGCGCACGCCCGATCCCCGGACGGCTTCCGGGCGCGGAGCCCGAGGCCCAATTGGAGCTTTTGTTGCGCGCGGCGCTGCTGCTTGGCGTGGTGGCTGAAAAGCAGGGGGATTTCTTCGGACTCGCGGCCTTCAGCGACCAAGTCCATTCGTTTATTCGCGCGAGCAAGGGGCGGGGTCACTTCAACCGCTGCCGGGAAGCCCTCTACACCCTCCAGCCCCGCCTTGTGAATCCCGATTTCGAAGACGTTTGCACGTTCATCAGAATGCGGCTCCGACGCCGCGCGCTCGTAATATTTCTGACCAATCTGGATGATCCTGTTCTCGCGGAGGGCCTCAGCCGGAATCTTGAGTTGCTGAGCAACCGGCATCTGGTCATGGTAAACATGATTACCCCGAGCCATGTCCGGCCCCTCTTCAGCCAGGGCGACGTCCGGCATTCCGACGAAATATACGCGCGCCTGGGCGGGCACCTGCAATGGCAGAGTCTTCGCGAAACTCAGCGCAGCCTTCACCGTCATGGTGTGGACATGCACCTCGCGGGCCACGAAAGCCTTTGCGGCGACATGGTGGCCCAGTACGTCAGTGTAAAGCAGCGGCAACTACTATGATTATCGACCTCGAGAAATTCATCGCCTCCGAGCAACCCTACTGGGACGAGCTCGACAAGTTGCTTGCGATGCTGGAAGAGCGAACAGGCAATCCCTTACCGCTGGAACGGGTAAAGCGCTTTAACTATCTCTATCAGCGTACTGCTTCCGACCTGGCGCGGATCAGCACCTTTTCCGCCGAACCCACAACCCGGCGCTACCTGGAGAATCTCGTGGCGCGGGCCTACGCGGAGGTGCACGAGGTGCGCCGTGGAGCCGACCGTATCCGCGTGGGCGAGTGGGTGATGAAAACCTTCCCCCAGGCCTTCCGTCGCCATATTCGCGCCTTTCACCTTACCCTTTTTGTAACCCTGATCGGCGCAGCCTTCGGGGCACTGGTCGTGGCGACCGATTCCCCAGCAAAACGGGTCATTCTGCCCTTCGACCACCTCATGGGAAGCCCTTCCGAGCGGGTGGCGAAGGAGGAGTCGGTCACCGAAGACCGCATGTCGGGCTCGCGAAGCATGTTCTCCGCCCAGTTGATGCAGAACAATATTCGCGTGAGCATCACGGCCCTCGCCCTGGGGATGACCTTTGGCCTGGGCACCTTTCTTGTGCTGTTTTATAACGGAGTCATCCTCGGGGCCGTCGTCTTCGACTATATGGCCGACGGCCAGACCGTCTTTCTGCTTGGGTGGCTGCTTCCCCATGGCTCCATCGAGTTGCCCGCCATCTTCCTGGCGGGCCAGGCGGGACTGGTCCTCGCCCACGCCCTGATCGGCTTCGGAGACCACCTCGTGCTCAGTGCGCGCCTCCGCGCCGTGGGCCCGGATCTCGTCACGCTCATCACCGGCGTTGCCATCATGCTCGTCTGGGCCGGCATCGTGGAGTCCTTTTTCTCCCAGTATCACGAGCCCTATCTTCCCTACTGGCTCAAGATAAGTTTTGGCGCGCTGGAGCTCGCGGCGCTCATTATCTATCTGAGCCGCGCGGGACGCAGTAACCCCGCCGACAACCTCAAGCCCGCCGGAGCATCCCGATCCACATGAGTCACGATCTCCGAAAACGAATCCTGATTCAGACACCCGAAGGGGTCGCCTTTTCCCTTTATCTTGCCGGACCTTTCACGCGCTTTCTCGCCTGGCTGATCGATCTGCTGGTGATCGCGGCCGTCTCTTCGGCCACCTTCAGCATTGCAGGGTCCAGCGGGATTCTCGTGGGCAATGTCGGCTTCGCGATGGCAACGGTCTTCGTATTTGCCTTTGGCTTCGGCTACCGAATCGTCATGGAGTGGAGATTTCGCGGCCAGACTCTCGGCAAGCGTATCCTGCGTTTGCGGGTGATGGATGCCGGGGGACTGCGCCTCCAGTTGAACCAAATCGTCCTCCGCAACCTGATACGGGTGGTGGATATGCTACCCATCGCCTACGCCCTCGGTGGTGGAACGATGCTTTTCAACTCGCGTAATCAGCGACTGGGCGACATTGCCGCCAATTCCATCGTCACCTACCTGCCCCAGGATTCACCTCCGGATTTCGCGAAGGTTCTGCCGGGAAAGTACAACTCCTTCCGGGACTACCCCCACCTCGAAGGCCGCCTGCGCCAGCAGGTGAGTCCTGAGGAAGCAGACTTGCTGGTGCGCGCGCTCCTGAGACGGGAGAGCCTCGACCCGAACGCACGGGTCCGTGTATTCAAGGAACTGACGGAACACTTCCGCGAGAAAGTCGAGTTTCCCGACGCGGCAATCGCCGGGATAACCGATGAGCAGTATCTTCGGAACACGGTCGACTCCATTTTTCGCGGAAAGAAAACCCAGACCTGAGGGGTGAAGTCTAAGAGGCTGCAGGCGGAAAGCCAATAGCTCGAAGAAGGGTGGGACTCAAACTCATCTTTCGCCCTTCAAACTTCATCCCCCTTCTCTTGACTTGTTCCCCACGAAATTGCCAACCTTAGAAGTGTTGAAATCGAGGAGAGCCCATGCTACGTGCAGAATCATTACGTAAAGTCTTTTATCCCCCTCGCGGCGAGGCGGTGGAGGCGGTAAAAGGGGCCACCTTTACCGTCGAACCCGGCGAGGTGTTCGGTCTCCTGGGACCGAACGGCGCCGGCAAGACGACACTCCTCAGGATGCTCGGCACCATAATCTCCCCCACATCCGGGTACTGTTGGGTGGGCAACGTACGGACCGACGAGGCCAGGGACGATATCCGCAAGGATATTGGCTTTCTTTCCGGAAACACGAAGCTCTACGGTCGGCTCACGGCGACGGAAGTGCTCCGCTATTTCGGACGCCTCTATGGCATGGAAGACGCCTACATCGATTACCGCATCCAGACCCTCGCGGGCATGCTGGATATGAAGCCCTTTCTTGATCGGCGCTGTGAAGCCCTGTCCACGGGCCAGACCCAGAAGGTTTCCATCGCCCGGGTAATTCTTCACGATCCGAAGGTGTTAATCTTGGACGAGCCGACGATGGGCCTGGACATCATGACCAGCCGCGCGATCCTGGATTTCATTCGCGATGCCAAGGGCCGGGGCCACAGCATTATCTTTTCCACGCACTACATGACCGAAGCGGAGATGCTCTGTGATCGGGTCGGCCTCATTTACAAAGGCGATCTGATGGCGGTGGGCACGATGGAAGAACTCTACGCCCAGTCGGGTGCGCAAAATCTCCAACAGGCCTTCCTGAATCTGGTGGGTGAGGAAACGGAACCCGCCGCATGAATTTCCGTATCGCCAACACCATCTTCAAGAAGGAAATGCTCGACACCATGCGGGACAAGCGCACGCTGATCATGATGATCGGCGTGCCCATGCTCCTCTATCCCCTCCTGCTCATCGTTGGATTACAGGGCTTGCTGATCCAGAGCGCGAGCCTGGACAAGAAAATCTCCCGCGTTGCCTTGCAAACTTCGGAGCCCGACACGGTCCGGACGTGGCTCGTCGATGTGGAGAAAATCGAGATTGTGGAGGTTCCCGACCCCGCCGCAGCGCTGGAGCACGGCGATCTCGAGGCCATCGTATTTGTCGAGGGTCCCGTGGCCTCGCTTCTCGGCGAGGGGAAATCAGTAAATGTGGAGCTTCGCTTCGATTCCACTGAGTTCGAATCCATGGACGCGGCAGGCCGGCTGCGCGACGGCCTCGACAAAGATGCGGAGTCCATGCTGGAGGTCCGCCTGAAATCCATGGGGCTGGAGGCGGACTATATCGAACCTATCAAAATCGAGCGTAAGGACGTGTCGCCACCCGCCAAGACCACCGGAAACGCCCTGGGAACGGTGTTGCCGATCCTCATGGTGGTCATGCTCGCGGTGGGCGCATTTTACCCGGCGGTCGATGTCACTGCCGGTGAAAAGGAACGAGGCACCTTCGAAACCCTGCTCTCCACCCCCGCGAGCAAGCTGGAAATCGTGGCGGGAAAATTCCTGACCGTATTTCTGCTCGCCATGGCTGCGGGCCTGTTGAATCTGGCCAGCATGGCGGCGACTTTTGCCTTCATGGCCAGTCAAGTGCAGCAGAATGTGGATACCGTCATTCCATTCGAGCTTAAATTTCCGCCGAGTGCCATTCTCGTTATCTTCCTGATTATGATTCCCCTCGCCTTCTTCATTTCCGCGTTGATGATGGCGATCGCCGTATTCGCGCGCAGCTTCAAAGAAGCCCAGAATTATGTCACGCCCTTTCTGATAGTCATTACCATGCCGGCCCTCTTCGCCGCCATGCCGGGTGTCAAGCTGAACACCATGACCCAGTTCATCCCGGTCGCCAACGCCATTCTCCTGTTTCGCGATATGATGACGGGCAAGGCGGGCCTGCTGGATGCTTTTCCCGTCTTTCTCAGCACGGCCGCCTTCGCAGCCCTCTCCCTCCTCTTCGCGGCCTGGCTGTTCCAACGCGAAGAGGTGATCCTATCCGAGGAGAAGGGCTTTCCCCTTACTTGGCGGCGGAGCGAGTTCCGCCCCCGACAGACCCTCACCGCCTCCATGGCGATGGGCCTGTTCACCGTGCTCCTGATCATTCTCTTCACCCTCGGGAGCACGGCCCAATCCTGGCAATTGCTTCCAGGCCTCCTCATCACGGAATGGCTGCTCCTGCTTACCCCTATTCTCTTCCTCCTGGGCTATGGAAAGGTAAATTTCCGTTCGGCATTGAATCTTCGCCCGTTGCACTGGTGGGGCTTTCTTGGCTCGCTGAGTATCGGCCTTTTTTCGATTATTCTCGTCATTCAATTGAGCTACCTTTTCAACAAAGTCCTGCCCATGCCAAAAGAAATTCAGGAGGCCATGGGCCAACTCTTCAGTAGCGACGGCAGCATTTCCCAACTCTTGTTTCTGCTTTTCGTTGCGGCCGTCTCCCCGGCCATCTGCGAGGAAGTGCTCTTTCGCGGCGCCATTCTCTCCGGACTCCGCCAACGCCTGGGCGCCTGGCCGGCGATCATCCTGGTGGGCGCCCTCTTTGGCCTCTTCCATCTGGACGTTTTCCGGATTCCGCCGATTGCCGTACTCGGCATGGTGCTAACCTACCTCACGGTGCGTACGGGCTCCATCTACGCCGCGATGCTCGTTCATCTGATGAATAACAGTTTTGCTATCCTGCTCACCAGCGGCCGCATGCCCGCCGCAGTGGGGCAGTTCCTGCAACTGGAGAGCTTCGAGGCAAACGGATTGCCCCGGCCGGTATTGTTGGTCGCCTCGCTTGGCTTTCTCGCCAGCGTCGTATTTTTCGAAATTGCCGCGCGGCGCTTCAAGCCCGACGAGGCCTGACGGTCTCCTCTCGCTCCCCGTGTCAACCGGCTCGGTCTATAGTTTAGTGCGGACCCCGTCACGCGAATGAAATGAGTAATGATTATGGCCAGATCGCTTAGGGCCAAAATGCCCCGGTTTATTGTGTCCCTCCTTTTTCTTTGCCTCGCTGGAGCAATCGCCCCGGTCGGTGCCGAATCCTGGACCATCGTAGTTTCTCCCGCGCTCCAGGGCGACGAAGCTATGAAAGTGGTGCTGGCGGACCTCCAGGAAACTGGGCCGCGCTTCGGCATACCGATCACGGTCACCGACGACGACGGGACCGTGGCTGGTAATGTCATTCTCGTCGGTGGAGCGGATGAAAACACAAGGACCGCGGCCCTGTTGGAATCGGGAACCATCAAGACCCTCGCCACACCAGAAGACGAGCAGGGCTACACAATCGTACCCTTTGACAACGCCGGGGCCCGAGGTTTTGCCGTTGCTTCGCGTGGAACTATCGGCACGGTCTATGGTCTGTACTGGCTCCATGACAGGCTGCGCGTGTACCGGCGCATTCCCGACAGCGTGGCCGTCACGCGGGAACCTGCGATGAAAATCCGTCTGGGTGGCGCCTGGGGCCGCTCGGGTTTTGGGGGCTCCAGCCGGGAAGAAATACAGCAAGCCCTGCGCCTCAGCATCAACTGGGTTCCGGGCACGCCGATTCTCGATCTGGTTCCCTGGGAATCGGAACCCGAGGCCACTCTCAATGCGGCCAACCGTGAGAAGACCCGCGAGCTCATCGCCTATGCCCACGCGATGCACATGAAATACTTCAGCTTTGCAAACGAGTTCACCTATCATCCCTCACTATTGGAAAACCGCGGGGCCACGCTCAACCCAAACGACCCTAAATTCTGGGATGCGGTCCAGGACAAGTTTCGCATGCTCTTTACCGCCCTGCCGGAACTCGATGGCGTGGAGATCTGCAACGACGATATCTCGGGCTTCTGGGACAACTATCTCCCCTATGACGTCATGCACGAGACACCCGAGGCGGATTGGTCCTATCCAAAGCGCTTTCGCACCTTCGTGAAGAAAGTGCACGAGGTGGTGGCGGAGGAGTACGGCAAGCAGTACTTCCACTTCACGTGGAGTCTTGTGGATCACGAAGTACACACCCAACCCGCCGTGTTTCGGGAGATATTTACCGACGAGATCCCGACGAAGAATTTCTACGTCATGCCCAAGGTGACACGGGCCGATCGGTGGTGGTTTCAGCCCTACAACCCCACCTTCAACCAGTCTCCCCACGATGCCATCGTGCTCTTCGAAACCATGAACTACTACGAAGGCGGCAAGTCCAATCTTTTCCCCACCTTTTCCGGCCAGTATTTTCAGGGCGGAATGCAGACCTTTCTCCTGGACGAACATCCCAACTTAAAGGGCGCCGCCGCCCTGGCCAGTATTCAGGGCGATGGATGGGGAACGCGAGAAGCCTATTCCTACGTCCTCTACCGACTCATGTGGGATCCCTACGATGATATCCGGCAGATTGCCCGGGACTTCTGCGCCATTCATTTCGGGCCAAACGCCTCGGAAGGCATGGCGGATCTCTACCTCCTTTCTCCCAGGGCCTATCAGTACGGGCTGCACATCGAGCCCATCTCCTATGGCCAGTTCAATTCCCACTACCACATGCGCGTCGGCGAGTTTCCCGTGCAGGGCTATCCCAACATCGATGGAGGCCGGGAGCATCTGGAGTGGCTGCGCAAAATCTACCTTCGCTGCAAGCCCTGGAAACGGGAGACCCTGAGCGCCATTGAGGACGGCCAAGAAGTAGCGGAGTCCATGTTCGCCAAGTATGAGGCCGTCAAACCCACTCTCGAAGACCGCGCCATCGCCGAGTCACTCCAGTCCCGTCTGGACATGACCCGAAAGCTCATCGAGACCAACCTGCGCTATGTGGAATCGATTTTCGCCTACTTTGACTATATGGACCGTTCGGATGAGGGCCGAAAAGAACGCCTCGACAGGACGCTGGAAGAAACCCGCAAGACCTGCGAGGCCTTCCAGAACGTGCCGGGCTACACCTACAAACTCTGGGGCATTGAAGAGCTGATGAAGGCCATGGCAGAAGCCTCCGAAGACGTGGATGCCGCACGCGAAGCCCTCAAAGCCGCACCGACCCGCTCGGAGCTGGAGAACACCATCGCCTCCCAGCAGGCCCTCTACGCCAAAGTCCTGGCCGATCACAAAGACAAAGCCGTCAAATTCGCCCACATGCGCGTATTGATCGATGGTCGCGACATTGTGAACTTTCGCGGTGCGGAATATACCATCGACCATATCCAGTGGGACGGTGCGCAGGTAAAGGAATTCACCTCCCTCGCCCCCCTGCCCTCCGACAACGTCACCGTGATACCGGTGAACATTGAATCCCGCCCCCTCCACCCTTTCATCATGGAGCAGCCGGACGAAGAGAATAACTTCACGGCCCGGGTCTACCTGGACGACATGCCCGGCGGAAATGGCTGGGTTGAGATGGACCTGTACTACATTGACGCGCCGCCAGAAGATTTGGGACTTGCCGTGCCCTGGGAAGATGGAGAGCGCTGAAGCGTGCTCGAAATGAACTCCGTTCGTGTATGGGACGTCCAAGGGTTTCGTCCATTTCCGAACGTCGGGCTGATAGCCGACACCTATCTCACCCCAACTATGCTGATACAAGTTCGAGTCCGCTGGCCAGCGCACTGCGAAGGGGATGCCACCTTACCTCGGTTGAGGCACGGCACTCCGGTGTTAGAAAGCGCTTCTTAGAACCCGTCTGTGCTGCTGAAGAGCCCGACCTTGAGTTCCTTTGCCTTGTAGATCTCGCGCCCGTCCACTTCCATGGTGCCGTCGGCGACAACCATGGTGAGTTTCAGCGCGAGCAGGCGGCGGATATCGATCCTGTAGGTGACCTTTTTTGCGGTCGGCAGCACCTGGCCAGTGAACTTTACTTCTTTCACGCCCAGTGCGCGACCCTTGCCTTCGTGGCCGGCCCAACCCATGTAGAAACCCGCAAGCTGCCACATGGCGTCGAGGCCCAGGCAGCCTGGCATCACCGGGTCTGTCTCGAAGTGGCAGCCGAAAAACCACAAATCAGGATTGATATCCAGTTCCGCGACCAGAAGTCCCTTACCGTAAGCGCCACCGTCCCGGTCAATATGGGTGACCCGGTCGATCATGAGCATGTTGGGTAGCGGTAGACGCGGCGAGTCGGGACCGAAGAGGCGCCCGTGCCCACCGAGAATGAGTTCGTCGCGGGAAAATGACTGCTGTGTGGAAACCGTGGACACTATTCTCTCCTGGTATCGAGACTCATTGAGCTGCAGCTCCCTGTCGCATCTACACCCCGTACGCCATGGCAGGCAAGAGGGCCTGCACGAAGCGAAAAAGGACGGAACAGCGCTTAAAAGGACTTTTCACGGGGAAGGCGCTGCGGGCGGATTCCAGACAGGGAACACCGGCGATATAATAAACCGTTGGCGCGGCGGATGCAATTATTTCACGGTCCGGGCGACAATTCCGGGCTTTAGAGCCCTTCCATGCTATCCTTTCGCTTCTGGAGGATCTTAATGGCGCCGTCCAGAATACGGCGGAGCCGTTGATCTCGCATGGTGGGCTCCAGACGACTTGTGAGGAGGGAATGACACGCCATGAGCAACTTGATCTCGTCCAGCGTCATGTCATCGAAGGCCTGTTTGCCCACCTTGTCGATGGCGGCCCGCAAGACCAACTGGCGCCGGGCCTCCGGAACCTGCGTCTCGGCCTCTGGCTCATGCCGCATCTGATTGGCCAGGGCGAGACCCGCTTCCAGAGATGGGTCGTGGATCTCCCCCGCGTCGATCTTGCTCTGGAGCACGCTCGCCTCCTCAAGATTGAGGGCGCCCACCGTCTCCAGGGTTGCGGTCCACTCTTCCGCCTCCAACACGGGCAAAGTATCCGTGTTCAGGGGCGGGATCACAACGGGGGGCAAGGCGTTTTCCAGGGATCGTTCCAGCTCGGCGCACTCCTGGGAGAGCTGGGCGACAATCGCCTGTGAATAGGCGCAACGCGCCCGGGTATGGTCCAGCGAGTTCTCCAGGTTCTCCAGAACACGGTTCCACTTTCGGGCATCCTGCGGCTCGTTCTGTCGACGCTCATCCGCCTTCACGAGAAGCACTCTGACCTCGTCCAGTGCATGGAAGTCCTCTTCAAGCTTGTTCTTCGCCTTGAAAAGTTGTCTTCGGAGTTCCAGAAGTTTGATGTTCATTGGATCCTGCACGTAAGAGAAAAGAGATGAAATCGTATTGCCAACTCGGCCGTAAGGCGCCCCATCCAGGTTTCTGGCTATCATGGAATGAAACTCCCGGCGCCCGCAAGCGGGAGCCGGGAGGTCCCGGATAGATTTTTGCACTCAAGCGAAGTCAGCGGACGTTAAACCCGCTGTAACGCTTCTCGCCTGTTTCGCGCGCCACTATATCAACATTGCGAACAACCGCAAAGCTCGGACCACGGCGGCACCAGGCCAGGAAATCCTCCAGGGATTCCTCGTTTCCCTCCGCCTCCAGCTCCACCCGGCCATCGTCCATATTGCGAACCCAGCCGTCGAGGCCCAGACGGCGGGCTTCGGCGCAGGCACTGTATCGGTAACCGACACCCTGAACCCGCCCGCCGATGAGCAGCCGGACACGACAGGTCACGGGTGGATCCGGAGGTCCTTCAGGCGCTGGCGGAAGCCGGGATTGGCCACGGCCATAGCCGCATTGGCCGCCTCGATGGACACGTTCGTATCCACATTGGAGATGGCCGCTGGCATCAGTTTCAGCAAAGACCGGTCCCCGGAGTCGCCAATCAAGCGCAACACCTGGATCTTGGATTCGACACGGTCGGAACGCAGCAGTTCCTGAAATACGAAGACGGCGGAAGGATCGCCACCGGCCATGATCGCCGCAGCATTACGAGCGCGGTAGGCCAGGTTCTCCGGGGTAGCGTCTTCCCGGCGCTTAAGGCGCTCTTGAAGATACTGGGTCGCTTCCCAGTATTTGTCGGCGGCGAGGACGAGGGCCGCCTCCGGCTTGATGGTCAATTCTTCGTTGAAGACACGGATAGCCTCTTTTCGGCCTTCCTCATCCCCAAGTCGGAAGAGGACATAAACAAGGCGATAGCGCTCCAATCCATCGACATCCTTGAGGCGGTACTTGGCTGTCTCGATGAGATCGGCGCCGCCGAGGATGATAAGGCCCTCCACACCAGCCTTGTTCTTCTCGTCACTGTTGCTCCCGAGCATGGAAAATAACTGCGGGACGATCTCCCGATTGCCAAGTCGGGCCAGCGCAACACCAGCCGGGGCCGAGAACTGCGCCGAGCGATCATTCAACATGGTCATAAGCTCGGGCGTGGCGCTCTCATCTTTAAACAATCCGGCGAGCACAGCCGCGGCGGCGCGGATATTGCGGTTGTTGCTCTCCAGACCGTCCTTGACCAAGGTGCCGGGAAGCGATTTCCCGGCAAGGTACAGCCCGCGCGCCGCGTCAATGCGCGCCTGGAGATTGTTGGACTCGGCGAGCGAGGTTAGATACTGCTCCGCTTCCTTGTTGCCATCGGCGGCCATGTAGGCCGCGGCGCGAATGCGAAGATCTTGATTGTCTTTACTGTTCTGGAAGAGCTCAGCGACCCGCGTCGTACCCTGATCGACGATACGCTGATCTTCGGGACGCAGCGCCACATTACTGGTCACCACGGGGGCGACCCGGGCAACGACAGCCCCCTGAATCGCGAGATGGTCAATGTCGCCGCTCTGGTAGTTCACCCGGTCGCCCCGCTCGGACGTGAAGCTGATAGTCTCTCCGACCACTTCAACCACCTGAAGGTTGGGATCCTTCGCGCCGCCCTTGAGCACCACCGTCACCAGCGTCGGTGTGCCGGTGATGTTGCTCAGGCTGACGTTGCCGTCACCGCCCTTTACCTCAACGGCCCCCGCCGGGAGCATGGCCACGGCCGAAAGAAGCAGTGCCGCCGCAGTGGCCCGCATCGTTCGTGCGAAAACTCCGCGCCGCGCAGCCGAGGATGAGTCAATGTAATTCAATGTGTTCATCTTTTACTATTCGCTCCAGATATTTTTTTGCCGTTTCCAGGGAGGGCACGAATGGATTAATCGCGAGGGCCTGTAACGCGTAGTCCTTACTTTTATGCCTCACGGCTTCAACCGTCAGGCGGTCACTTTCCTTCAGGGCGAGGTAGACCCCCTTCAGAAATCGGGGAAGGTTACCCACCATCTGCGGCTCAACGCCCTTCTGGCTTACCATCGTGGGAATTTCCACGCTGCTGTCGTCCGGAAGGTCGCGGATGCAACCGCAATTCTTCACACATAATATAATATTATGTTCCGCCTTGTCTTCCAGCGCCTCGATAACCGGGAGAATCGTCTCTTCATACCAGACCGCATTGCGCTGGCGGGTCAGATCCGGAATTTCGTGGAGGTGCTCGTCCTCATAGAGTTTCAGAATTCGCTGTTCAGCTTCATGGAGAACCTCGGATCGAAAGCGGGAACAAGCCTTCTGTTTCTTCAGAATTTCCGCTCGCCGAAAATAAGTGCCCGTCTGGCGAGTTGGGATCATGCGGAAGAGCTCGATCAACTCGTAGTCAAAGCCATCCTCGGTCTGGGACTCCAGAATTTCCAGAATCCGGCTCATGCAACTTCGCTTATCCAACTTTATGTCCTGGAACCAGCCCAGGTTATTGAGACCCACGTAGTCAAACTTCAGGCTGCTGACGGGTTCCTGAAGGACCTGCGCCACCTTGCGCATGTACGTGCCCGGCAGATCACACACCCCAACAACCTTCAGGTTGGAATACTTGATCAGCGCCTCGACCACGATCCCCATGGGATTGGTGAGGTTAATGAAAATCGCGCCGGGATTCACCTCTTCTATCTTGCGCGCCATATCGAAAATCACGGGAAGCGTCCGCATGGCATTGGAGAACCCGCCCGCGCCGAGGTTTTCATCACCCACCATCTCGAATTTTGGCGGGAGCATTTCGTCGCGCATGCGCGCCTGCATGCCGCCCACGCGAATGTGATTGAGGATATATTTGGCCCCGGTGACCGCCTGCTTCACATCGGTGGAAGCGATAATCTTTGCGGGGAAGCCGCTCTTGTTGATCAGGCGCTGGCAGAAACCGGCAACCAACTGAAGCTTACGACCCTCCTGCCCCAGGAGCACGATCTCTTTTACGTTAATGTTTTTGGAAATAATGGACAGGACCAATTCGGGCGTGTAGACACTACTCCCACCGAGGATCGTAATCCTTTCGATCATACCGGTGAAACCTCCTAAAACTAACCGCCCACTGCGGCATTCAACGTTCCCTGTTCCCGATAACGTGCGCTATGAGGCTAACGGTTAGTTCGGGGCAAAGTCAAGGAATGGCGGGCAACTCCGAAGCATCAACACGAACCGTTCAGCATGCCTCGAGAATGCCACACCTCCCAATTGCTCGCGCCGGTCGCGCCTTCCGTTACATGGAAACGCCGTCGGCTTGGTGGGCCGACGGCGCGGGTTTGAGGGGAGAGAACGGCGCCCGGGGTACTGCAGGAAGGATGAGCTGTGTATTGGGCAAACAAGTCGCATCGTTGCAATGCGCGCATGAATTTTAGCCAGGGTATCGAGTGGACTAACGGGAGGAGAGAGCAATCCCGCCAGCAAGGCAGTGTTAGGACCCTGATTAAAAAACCCCGGGCGCCGTTGAAAAACGTTATTAAACTTTCGCCAGGCCTCGGCCTGTGTTTAGATAGCTGCTCTTTTGGCTTCCGCCAGTGCCGGCACGTGCTCCAGAAAGAGCGCCGTCGTGTCCAGATTGGCGATGGAGTCCACCACGACATCCGGTTGGTAGGCGTAGCGACTCAAGTCCGACTTACCCGTGCCTCCGGAGAGGACAAGAACCGTCTTGTAGCCCAACTGCACGCCGCCGAGGATGTCCGTTTCCATAGTGTCTCCTATCATGATGGTCTGCGCCGCGCGTAATCCCATTTCTATCCGAACGGCACGCATCATAATCGGACTGGGCTTCCCTACACTGAAGGCGCTGACCCCCGTGGCCGCTTCCAGCATGGCCACGATGGCCCCGCAGCCGGGACGGGTCCCGCTGGCGGTGGGGCAATTCGGGTCCATGTTAGTCGCCACAAGTTTGGCACCTTTAAGAATCATGTTAACGGCGTGTTCGATGACCTCAAAGTTCATCGTCCGACCCTCGCCCACGACCACATAATCCGGGTCGTGATCTACGATGGCGTAACCGTTGCGGTGAAGCGCATTCAACAATCCGCCCTCGCCGATGACATAAGCCGTGCCGTTGGGTTTCTGATGGGCAAGATACCGGGCCGTAGCCATAGCACATGTGTAGATGTGCTCCTCGCCCACGTGAAAACCCATACGATTCAATTTCGTTATCATGTCGCGCCGTGTGCGCTGGCTGTTGTTCGTGAGAAATCTAAAGGGAACGTTGTCGGCGACCAGGCGGTTGATGAAGGCCACCGCGCCGGGGATAACATCGTTGCTGCGGTAGATAACCCCATCCATGTCTATCAGGTAACCGTATTTCATGGTATCTTTCTCGTTATGTTATTTCACTGCAAGGGCCGAACTGAGCCAGACAATTTTGGCCCGGGCCCTGCCAGTAGCCGGTCCGCCAAGCGCCCAAGAAACAGGACAACAACGTTTCCTGGACGCTTGCGGTACCGAGGGATCCAAATTAATTTGCTCCGGCCGGACCGGGGAGGTCGGGGGCTCCCCAGTCCGGCCAAAGCGATGGGAGGCTTTGGTCTTTCAACGAATCGCATTTAAACTTTCGAGCTTAGCTGCTGGCCGCTGTCGACCATGCAACACTATATGCAACGCTCGTGCCAAGTTTTAAGAAATGCCCATTTCACCAATGTTTTGGCTATTTATGGCCACGTACAGCCTTTTTCCCCTCCTATTTCCCCATCATAATTCCTACCGCCGTGTAATCTGCCGAGGCCTTAGACACAGCGTGGTAAGCCCTATGCGCACGGATGGGGAAAGGGAATGGGGTTCAGCCAGCTTTCAGGGACGGCAGGGACATCAGAAACGGCAGCGACCTATGGAAGGGTGAGAGTGGTATTTTGCCGTCGTCCCTGCTGTCCCTGAAAATTCTGCAAAGACGAATCATCCCATAATCAAAAAGCAGGACAAGGCCCGAAAGCCTCGTCCTGCCAGTCATTCGCTAACAATAGCGCCCTAAATCACCAGATCATCCGGCTCCATCACCGGCACCGCAGCCAATTCCGCCGGCACTTCGTCCGGAGCCCAGCTCTGCATGTTCAAGCGAGCTACGGGACGGTAGGGATACTTGAAGTCCACCTTGCCGCCACTGCGATCGATCAACGCCGCCACACCCACAATCTCTGCGCCGCGCGCTTCGAGGTGCTCAATAGTCTTCATGATCGAGCCGCCCGTCGTCACGATATCCTCCACCACCAGCACGCGGATACCCTTCGGTATAGCGAAGCCCCGCTTCACCGCCATGCTGCCGTCCGGCTCTTTCTCCGCGAAGACCCCGCGCACCCCCAGGCTCCGGGCCGTGTCGTAGGCCAGGATAATCCCGCCCGTGGCCGGACCCGCGACAAGTTGAACGTTGTCTTCGCGAAACAGATCCGCCATCGCCACGCACAACGGTCCCGTGTACTCCGGATACTGCAATACCCGCGCCGCCTGGAGAAATTGACGGCCATGACGACCACTCGCATAGATAAAGTGGCCTTCCAGCAGGGCGCCAGCCTTCTTAAAATAATCAAACACTTCCGCTTCGGTCATTGGGCCAGTTCCTCGTGGATAAGGCGGACCGCTTCCGCCGGGTTTGTATGGGTAAGAATGGGACGCCCCACCACAATCATCGACGCACCCGCTCGGGCCGCGTCGCCCGGCGTCATGATGCGCTCCTGGTCGTCCTTCGTGGACCAGGCGGGACGAATACCCGGCGTCACCACGATAGGATCCGGTCCGACTGCCGCTCGCACCAGTTCAATCTCCTGGGGCGAACACACGATTCCGTGGGCCCCCGACTCCACCGCCTGCTTCGCCAGGCGCGGCACCGCCTCCGCCGCCGTCTCATGGAAACCCACCTCTTCCCGGAGCTGGAGATCGCTGAAACTCGTGAGGACCGTCACCGCCAGAATCCGCGTCTCCGTCCCCTCTACCGCCTTCCGCGCCGCCGCGATCATGTTGCGCCCGCCCGAAGCATGAAGCGTAAACAGCCCCACATTGAGCGCCGCAGCCGCAGTCGCGCTGTGGGCCACTGTGTTGGGGATATCATGAAACTTAAGGTCCAGCATCACCTGCTTCCCCAGCGCCAGGACCTCCGTCACAATCGCCGGGCCGCAGCGAGTAAAAAGCTGGGAGCCGATCTTAAACCACGCGCAGGCGCCACAGGCCGAGACAATGGCCAGCGCCTCGTCGCGCGTGTCGACATCAAGGACAGTAATCAGTTCGGTTCGTTTGGACAAGGTAAGGACTTCCCGTGGGTTGGTTGGAGCGGGGATTATAACATGGTCGGAAGAATTGAGCGTAGTGAATGGCGAATGGGAACGGGGTTTCACACCTAATGCTGCAGGCGAGTGGAATTTCCCTTCCTGGGGCCCTGTCCGAGCGCTTCAAAAACCGAACCCTACCGATCGAAATGTTCGTGGAGAGCGTATTCCAGCAGGGCCATCGCCCCAAGAGCGTGGACGGCGCGGCGATCTTCATGTCGGGAACACCCGACGTCGCCCCCGTGGTGCTCCTCCATAACCTGAAATACAATAAAATCGTCCATGCCAAGACGGTGATACTTTCAATCTCCATTGAGGAGCGCTCCCACGTACCCGAGCGGGAGCGCTTGGACGTAAAGGATCTCGGATTTGGCTTCTTCAGTCTGACCGCACACTACGGCTTCATGGAATCGCCCCATGTTTTCGAAATTCTAGACTTGGCCTCGAAAAAGGGGGTCCAGTTCGACCGCAGAACAACGGGCTTCTACCTCGGGCGGGAAAGCATCGTCATTGGAGAAAAGACGTCGCTCCCCCGCTGGCGGGGCCAGATCTTTGCAACCATGTCCCGCCTGGCCCAGGCCCCCACAGCCTTCTACGGCATCCCTCCGAACCAGGTGGTGGAACTGGGCGTGCAGATCGAGTTGTAGTCTCTACGGGCCAAAAGAAAACGCGCTATCGGTGGATAGCGCGATTTAAAGTTCTATTGGGTTCGTCGTTCAGGTCAACATGCTCTTGAGCTCGCCCATGAATTCATTCAGATCCTTGAACTGGCGGTACACCGAGGCAAAGCGCACATAGGCCACTTCGTCCAGCTTCTTCAGCTTGATCATAACCGCTTCGCCCACGGCGTCGGTGTTGACTTCATGGTCCGTGGAGTTGAACAACTCGCGCTCGACCTCGTCGATGAGGGCATCCACCTGCTCCAGTCCGATTGGGCGCTTCTCCACCGCCTTCAATATGCCGCTCTTAAGCTTCCAGCGGTCAAAGTTCTCGCGGCGACCATCTTTCTTGATGACCATCTGCGCCACTTCTTCAATCCGTTCGTAGGTGGTGAAACGCCGACCACATTTCAAACACTCGCGACGGCGGCGAATAGCATCACCTTCCTTGGAGGATCGAGAGTCGACAACGCGACCGTTGGTATCATTGCAAAAGGGACAACGCATATTCGTTTTTCCACCTTCCGAGGTCCATTACGTAGCGACGAAGCCATCAAGGCAGCCCCACAGGGCCACCAGGATACTGCATTCACTCCACATATTGTATCGTAGAGAGGGTAGCAAATACCATATACAGTGTCAAGCGTAAAACGTAAGCTCCGTTTTCCCGTATCGGCGTTCCTGGACTCGCTTTAGTCGACCAACCTCCTCGGGCAGATCCGACTTGAAACCATGCTCCACGATAAGCTGGCCGTCCGGCGCAAGCAGGTCGGCGTCGGATATCGCCTGCAATAACGCCTCGTAATTGGTGAACTCAAACGGCGGGTCCGCGAAAATCAGTGTAAAGGTCCCCGGTATGCGCCGAAGATCCTCCGGAAGCCTGTAACTCATACAGGCGCCCCGCTCTTCACACTTCGTCGTCGCCAGATTCTTGCGAATACAGCGCGCAGATTGTGGATGATTGTCGATAAACACCGCCCGCGAGGCGCCCCGACTCAGCGCCTCGATACCATTGGCGCCACTCCCCGCATAGAGGTCGAGAAAGGTCGCCCCTTCCACGCGAGGCGCCAGGATGTTGAACAGAGACTCCCTCACCCGATCCAGCGTGGGACGAACCCGATCTCCCGGTGGGGCCTCCAGACGTTGGCCCCGCATGGTTCCCGCGATAATCCGCATATTGTGTCCCTTCCCTCTCCAGGATGCCCGGCTGGACATCGTTTTTCGAAATTTTTCGCGCCGACGGCGTCTTAAGCCTTCGGACATACAATTCACATGTTCGCTGAATAATTCGCTCGGAAGCTGGTGTATTACTTGGGCTTATGCGGGCATACACCTCACTCCGAGCCTTGCGGGCAAAATTTTAGCGTCAGACTCAAAACCTTTAGTCGTAAGATCTTACAACTGTTTCTTTATGCTAATACAGCAAAGATTTCTGAAAGAGGGGGCCTGTGGATAACTTGTGGATAAAAAGATTGTTCTCGCCCCCTGATATACGGAGATGAACACCTGGAATTTCCATCAATTCACGTAAATAGCCCGCTGTGGTCCTGAGCGGGGCGAAGACGAACCTGGAGCCCCTCCTTTTTCAACAAAAACAGCCCTCCCGGAGCGGGTACCGGGAGGGCACAATATATAGAACTACGGACGGGCTTCGGTCAGCCGTTAAACAGACCAGCCCGGTTACGCACGCGGAGGCGCAGGGCGTTCAGATTGATAAAGCCTGTGGCGTCCATCTGGTTGTAGGCGCCCTCGTCTTCTTCGAAGGTCGTGATCTTCTCGTCGTAGAGCGACTTGAGCGCCTTGCGACCGACTACGGTGCAATTGCCCTTGTACAGGCGGATCCGCGCGGTGCCGGTGACGTTTTCCTGGCTCTTGTTGACAAACGTCTGGAGCGCGTCGAACTCGGGCGAGAACCAGAAGCCGTTGTAGATGAGCTGGGCGATCTTCGGGGAAAGCTGATCGCGCTGGAGCATGACTTCGCGGTCCATCGTGAGGGATTCCACGGCGCGGTGGGCGGCGTAGAGGATGGTGCCGCCGGGGGTCTCATAGACGCCACGGGACTTCATACCCACGAAGCGATTCTCGACCAGGTCCACGCGACCGACGCCATTCGCGCCACCCAGTGCGTTCAGCTCGGCCAACAGCACTTCCGGCTCCATGCGCACGCCGTTAACGGCAACGGGATAGCCCTCTTCGAAGTCGATTTCCACGTAGGTCGCCACATCGGGGGCCTTGCTCGGATCGACGGAGAGGACGAACATGTCTTCGCTGGGCTCGTTCCACGGATCTTCCAGCACGCCACCCTCGAAAGAAATGTGGAGCAGGTTGCGGTCCATGGAGTAGGGGGCCTTCTCGCGCTTCGAAGCGGGCACATCGATGCCGTTCTTCTCGGCGTAGGCCACCATCTTCTCGCGCGTGTTTAACGCCCATTTAGGATCGCGCCAGGGGGCGATGATGCGGACATTGGGCTCCATGGCGAGGCAGGTCAGCTCGAAGCGAACTTGATCGTTGCCCTTGCCCGTCGCGCCGTGGGCCACGGCGTCCGCACCGGTCTCGCGCAGGATGCGGATCTGCTCTTTGGCGATGACCGGACGGGCCACGCTTGTGCCGAGCAGATAGACGCCTTCATAGATGGCGTTGGAGCGCATCGTGGGGAACACGAAGTCACGCACGAACTCGCGCTTCAGGTCGCTGACGAAGACTTCGGAGGCTCCCGTGGCAATGGCCTTCATGCGCGCGGGTTCGGTCTCTTCGCCCTGGCCCACATCGGCAATATAGGCCACCACGTCGGCCTGGTAGGTTTCCTGGAGCCACTTGAGAATGATGGAGGTATCGAGGCCGCCGGAGTAGGCCAGCACGATTTTCTTGATGTCTTTTGCCATGGGGGTTGGGGGTCCTTGTTAATTTTTTGAGCTATACCGCCTTCGCGGAGAGTATTAATCAGACTGATTGGACCGATAGGACCGATTGAGGGAGACCGATCACATCGGTCCTATCGGTCCAATCAGTCTTATAGTTTCATCAGGCCATCAACGTCGCCAGCACGGCCTTCTGCGCGTGGAGGCGATTCTCGGCCTGATCGAAGACAATCGAGTTCGACGAATCCATCACGCTGTCCGTTACTTCGCTGCCGCGATGGGCCGGCAGACAGTGCATGAACAGCGCGTCCTTCTTCGCGAGCCCCATGAGGGCGTCGTTAACCTGGTAGGCCGCGAATGCGCGCTCGCGCTCGATAGTTTCTTTTTCCTGGCCCATGCTCGCCCACACGTCGGTGTAGACGGCGTCGGCGTCCTTCACACCCGCCTGCACGTCGTGGGTGATCTCGATCTGCCCTGCGGCTTCGGCCTGGGCCCGCGCCACAATCTTCTCATCGGGCTCGTAGCCCGGAGGGCAGACGAGGGTCAGGTTAATCGGGACCTTGGCGGCAAAGAGCGCCCAGGAGTGAAATACGTTGTTGCCATCGCCTACGAAGGCCAACTTCAGGCTGCTCAGATCGCGTCCCTTGTGCTCTCGAATCGCCTGCGCGTCGGCCAGGATCTGGCAGGGGTGCAGCATGTCCGTGAGGGCGTTGATAACCGGTACCGACGCGTACTCGGCCAGCTCAATCACATCCGAGTGCCGGAAGGTTCGCGCCATGATACCATCGACCCAACGGGCCAGGTTGCGCGCCACGTCGGGCACGGATTCCCGCGCGCCCAGCGTCGTCTCGATCAGGACGGAGTCCCCGCCAAGCTGAAACATGCCGGTGTGAAAGGTCACGCGTGTGCGCAAGCTGGGCTTTTCGAAAATCATGGCCAGCGTCTTCCCCTCCAACAGGCGGTGGGGAATCCGATTGCGCTGCTTCGCCTTCAGGTCGTCGGCCAGGTCCAGGAAGGCCACAATTTCCTCCCGGCTGAAGTCGGCCAGGGAAATGAAGTCTTTTACCATTTTAACTCTCCGAGACAGGCCTTTAAGAGGGACACCATCCGGTCGATGTGTTCTTTTTCCACGATGAGGGGCGGCAAAAACCGCAGGACGTTGGGACCGGCGGGCCCACAAATAATGCCGGCTTCGATTAAGTTGCCCACGAGGGGGGCAACGGGTTGATTGAATTCGATACCGACCATGAGGCCTTTGCCCCGCACTTCGACGACGGACGCGAAGTCCCGGGCCACTTCGGCAAGGCGCTCAAACAGATACGCGCCCGACTCGGCGGCTCTCTCCAGGAAGCCCGGCGCGGTCAAGGCGCGAAGGGTGGCTACGGCAGCCGCCGAACTCAGGGGGTTGCCACCAAAAGTGCAGGCGTGGGATCCGGGCTCGAAGCCCGAGGCGACAATATCGGTGCAACCCATGGCGCCAATGGGCACGCCGTTGCCCAAGCCCTTGGCGAGGGTCATAATGTCGGGCGTGATGCCATAGCCCTGATGGGCAAAGAGTTCGCCGGTCCGACCCAGGCCCGTCTGGACTTCGTCCAGGATCAGGAGGACATTCTTGTCGTCGCAGAGTTTCCGCACCTGCCGCCAATATTCCGCGCCAGGAACACGCACGCCTCCTTCGCCCTGAATCGGCTCCAGAAGCACCGCGCCCACTTCGGGGGTGATGGCGGCTTCGAGGGCGGCGATGTCGCCGTAGGGCACATAGTGGAAACCCGGCATCATCGGTTGAAAGCCATCGTGATACTTGGGCTGACCCGTGGCCGTCACCGTCGCCAGCGTGCGCCCGTGAAAGGACTGGTGCGCCGTCACGATCGCGGGCTTGGGCGTACCCTGCTTGTACCAGTAGCGCCGCGCCAGCTTAATGGCCGCTTCGTTGGCTTCGGCGCCGCCGTTGCAGAAAAACCACTTCTCGGCGAAGCAATGCTTGGATAGTGCCGACGCCAGAAGGGTCTGGGCTTCGATGTAGTAGAGATTGGAGACGTGGACCAGCTTCCGGGCCTGATCACAGATCGCCTGCGTCACCTCCGGGTGGCAATGGCCCAGATTACACACCGCGATGCCCGCGAAGAAATCCAGGTACTCTTTGCCCTCGGCGTCCCACAGGCGCATGCCTTCCCCACGGCTGAGCGCGACCTTGCGCGCGCCATACGTGTTGATAATACGGGCATCGTTGAGCGTTTTGATTTCTTCGGTCAAGGTCATATAGACGGGGCTTTCCGCGATCATGCTGTCCATTGCGCTTCTCCAGAGTCGGGACTGTACTTTCAAATTGAATACAGAACCCGTTCGTATGCGCAGTTTGCAGCGGTGTGCCAGTCGATGGGATTAAGAGAGGCTAGCCGTTGGCCGCTTTCTTCTTGGCGCTACTGGTCCTGGCCTTTTCTACAGGCGGTTTCGCCTCGGCCTTTTTCTCCACGTTGGTTGCGGACTTGGGCTCCGACTTCGATTCCGAGGTCCCCTCCGCCTTCGGTTTCTCCGGCGGTGTCCCCTTCTTGTCCTTATAGTCCGTTTCGTAGAAACCGGTGCCCTTGAAGATAAAGCCCGCCCCCGAACCCATCAGGCGCTTGCACTTTTTCCCGCACTGATCACACTTGATTTTAGGCTCGGCGGACATCCCGTGGAACACGTCGAGGATATGGCCGCAACCGCCGCATTCATAGGAATAGGTTGGCACAGCACTGATACTCCATAACTGCCCGGCACAGGGCCAGGATTCTAAGCGAAATACCCCGCCGCGACCGGATTGGGCGCTGGCATAAGGGCCTGAAACTAAATACGTTGACCTCAAAAAGCCTGAGGCGTTGAGGAAACCGTGTATTCTAGCAGAGCGGCTGCGACGGATCAAAAACTGATGGGTTAAGTGTGTGTTGCGTCTGGAAGTCGCCCTGGTGATTTTGGGAGGCACAGTGCCACGGGCTATACTGCCCCTTGAAACAAGGAGCAGTATCATGGAAGAAATTCAGGCCTGGCGATTGGAAGATGTTCCCCAGGAACAGGTTATGCTCGTCGTCGGGGGCATGGCGTTCGTTGGCTTTCTCTACTGCTTTCTTGGGTACCGATTGATCAAACTGATTCTGGGACTCACCGGGTTCCTCCTTGCGGGCAGTGCCGCCGCCGTTCTGGTGGGCTTTCTCAGTTATGGGAATCTCGTCGGGATGGGTATCGCCCTCGGCATCGGCGG
>JBHEKR010000353.1:0-5794 GCA_041859365.1 Candidatus Hydrogenedentales bacterium | reverse complement strand
ATTCACCCCGGGTCGCGGCACCGGCGGTGGCACGGGCTACAGGGAGCCCGCGGAAGTGAGACTCCTGCGGAGCCGCAAGGCAGCCCGGCCCGCCGACCGCCTGGCGGAGTACGACGCCTGGTATCGCGAGCGCGGCCAGGGTGTCTCAACCACCGAACAGGCCCGGCTCATCGAAGAGCACGATGCCGTGCGCGATGTGCTGAACGGCAACTACGACACGGCTATCCGGAAACTGCTGGCCCTCGAAGGGGCCCGCCCCGACCTCGAAGCCACCGCCGCCACCCTCGCCACGGCCTACGAGCGCGCCGGGGACTACGAAAGCGCCCTGCGCTGGATCAACACCGCGATCACCCGCGACCCCGAGGCCCACCGGGGCACCGAATGGCTCCACGCACGCATACTGCAAACCCGCATGGCCCTCAACACCGACCCCGACCGCCTGACCCACAACCCCATCGTGCCCCTCTCCGAAGCGGGCCAGCCTCTCGATGGAAACGCCTACTTCCCCTCCGCACGCCCTTTGGGCGCCGACAACCTCATGGACGCCCTCGGCCACCAACTCGCCGAGCAGATGCTCTTCGTAAAACCCGAAGATCCCGTCGTCGCCGACCTCCTCCACAGCTTCGCACGGCTCGAAGAAACCGCCAACAACCCCGATGCCGCCAGCGCCTTCCGGGCCCTCGCCCGCGAGTACAGCCTCAACAGCGAAGACCCCGCCGAAGCCATCGCGCCCCATCCCTCAGACCAATTCGACACCCGCACACTCGCCTGGGGCATTGTCGTCGTGATCATCGCGATTGGCGTCGTCCTCCGCAACCGGATGGCGTAAAAGCAAGCACTCAAAAATCCACTGGAACTCCTCATGCGCCTTCAAGGCACGATCACCACCTGGAAAGACGACCAAGTCTACGGCTTCATCACGCCGGACAATGGCGGGCCGCAGGTCTTCGTCCATATCAAGGCATTCCTCGACGCAAAGGTCCGCCCCATCTTGAACGACCGGGTGGCTTTTGAGCTGACCACGGATGAGCGCGGCCGGCCTCAGGCGAAATATGTCCGGCGAGAAGGCACGATGTTTCGATTCCGGTTGGTAAGAAAGTCCGACGTGGCGCTGATAGGTTTCGCGGTCCTGTTTCTCATCACGCTCCTCGTGCTGGCGCTGCTGGGGAAGCTGCACGGGTTCTTTCCGGGGCTTTACTGGCTGTTGAGTTTTTTCACCTTCATAACCTATCGGCAGGACAAGAGTGCGGCCCGGGCCGGGCTGTGGCGGATCGAGGAATTCACGCTTCATGTGAAGGCCCTCACGGGCGGTTGGCCCGGCGCGCTCATCGCGCAGCGTGTGCTGCGGCACAAGTCCCGCAAGACCTCGTTTCTCGTGGTGTTCTGGATCACCGTAATCGTTAATATTGGCGCACTGATCGGGCTTGCTGAGTTGGAGGTCGCGGAAACGCTGTGGCGCCATATTACCACCTTCAAAATTCCCTCATGATCCCGATGGCATCCGCCAGTGAGGACCCGCCACGCCATGAACTACTACGACACCTTCATCCTGATTGCCCCGGACAGCTCCGCCACTCGAGGCACCGCGCCTCCGCAGCGGGAGGGTGCGCAGTCCATCCCCGCCATCGAGTTCGCGCTGCTATCCGCAAAACCCTATGGCTACACCCAGGAAGAGCTCCTCTTCGCCGTCCACCTGCAGCGCGAGGGCATCTCGCCCGCGGAGGCCACGTCAAAGCATAATTCACTTTGGACCCAGTACTTCAGCAAGTCCAGGGCCTGCCTCCGCGCATCCGCCCTGCCCAAGAAGTATGGCTGGGGTCTCCACTTCAATCCGGAAGGCCGGATCGCCCTAGTCGCCGTCGAAAGTCCGCTCTATGCAACGTTCAGAAAATCTGAGAATTTGAAGGTACTGCCCGCCATGCGTAGCAAACGCGCCTGACCGCACGGGGACTTCGATCGGACTAAAGCAGCGTGTGGCGCTCCTTCCCCTTGCACTTAGTGCGCCGTATACACCATCCACAGCCCGCCCAGGATCACCGCAACCCCGCACACGCGCTTGAGCCCCACCGCGCCGCCCGAAGCTTCGCTCCAGTTCAGATAGCGCTGCACCACCTCCGTCGAAGTTCCCGCCAGTACGATCACCGAGCAATGGCCCGCGCCGTAGGCCAGCAGCAGCACCACGCCATAGAGCACATTGCTCGACGCCAGGCTGAAGGTCACCGCGAGCATGGGCGCCATATAGGCAAAGGTACACGGGCCCAGCGCGATGCCAAAAACCAGTCCGAGGATAAACGCCGCCAGCGGACCGCGACGTTTCAGGCCCACATTGCCGGGACCGCCCCACGGCATGGGAATCACGTCCAGCAAGTGCAGCCCCACGACGAAGAATATGGCAGCCACGCCGTAGTTGCCGTAGCGGCCCACATCGCCCATCATGCGCCCCGCCATTGCCGTGACCGCGCCGATCAGGGCGATGGTAATGAGAATACCCGTCGAAAACAGTGTGGAGATGAAGAACGCGCGCCGCGCCGTCGTGCGGCCCTGACTGTCGATGAAGCCCACGATCAGCGGGATGCTGGCGAGGTGGCACGGGCTCAGCAGGATGCTGAGCACGCCCCAGGCAAAGGACGCGCCCAGCGCAACCAGCGCGCTGCCCTCCACCGCCCGGGTCAAGGTGACAAACAGGGTTTCCATAACAAATCCTACCCTTCGTTGATTCTATTTCGGGGTACACTCGCCAATCTTGCAGGCCTTGCTGATCTGTTCGGGCGAAAGTTTCATCTTCTCGGCCAGCGCCTCTTCCAGACTCACCAGACGGCCGGTGGCTGTCGGGTGCGCCTCCACCCACGTCTGCAGGTTCGCCGCACTCGTGAAGAAGGCCTGCTTGAAGCAGCCCGCCGATTTGATGTTGCCTTCGCCGTCCTTGAACGCGCCCGCCCACGCAACCGACGTTTCCGGTTCCAATGCGGCCACGTGGCCCTCGAAGGTCGTGAGCCGAACGGCTTCGCCCGTCAGCGCGTCCTTCGCCTCCACCTCGATGTCCTGACCACTTCGCGCCGCAACGCCCAGTGCGCACATCACGCAACAGCCCCAGGTCTGAATACCGGCCGCACGAACCACCGTGGCGTCCACCGCATACACCGGGCGATCACAGAAACCGCAGCGGATCGCGGTTTCCAGGGCCTCAAGCTGGGCCCACGCGACCACGTTTCCACCGGACCCGCGCTGCGCCTCGCGCGCGGACGCTTCCGTTGCATAGGCGCGGATACTCGGGCGACCCGAGGCGTCCAGTCCATGCAAATACGATGCAGTCATTACCGGGACGAGTACTCCCGTGGCGACGTCGGTGACTGATGCGTTCTCATGCGACTTGCCGGGCTCCGTCATGCTGGCAAAGGTGATGCCGTAGCAGTGCACCGAGCAGAAGGCCACATCGCCCGCGGGTGTCTTCATGACCGCGCGCGTATCCGATTGAATGTTGCCATCGCACAGGTAACAAATAGCGTCCTTCGGCCGTGTGTCCGGCTGCGCGGGTTGCCAGCGGCTGAACGCGGGTGCGGCGTCTGGACCTGGACCCAGGTCCACCCCCAGTTCCTTCCACGTCGCGAGGATGTCCTCCCGCCCGATAAATCCGGTGTGGCGGCGCAATTCTTCACCCGAGGTCCCGTAGAAAATCTGCGTCGGTATAACATCAATGCCATAGGTCGCTCCCGCGTCCGGGTTCTTCCACACGTCGATAAACTCCACATTCAGCTTGCCCGCGTAGTCCGCCTTCAGCGCGGCAAGAATGGGCGCCATCATCTTGCAGGGAACACACGAGT
Source organism: Candidatus Hydrogenedentales bacterium (assembly GCA_041859365.1). Lineage (GTDB taxonomy): Bacteria > Hydrogenedentota > Hydrogenedentia > Hydrogenedentales > JAEUWI01 > JAEUWI01. The sequence continues at coordinate 1,973 of JBHEKR010000353.1, read as the reverse complement.
CCGCACCGAGATCGACCAGGCGGGGCAGACCGGTGATGGGTGTATTGGCGGCGAGCACCGCATCAGGGAAGTCGGATCCGGGCGTTGTCTCCGTCTCTACGGCGACGGTGGCGGTCACGGCGGATTCGGGGGACTCGCCGGATTGGCGTTGCTTCACTATCAATGTGCCGACAATGGCGCCCGCGACCACCAGGACTATGAGTATTCTGGAAAGCGTGTTCATGACACTACTCCATGTTGTTTCGACCTGCGCGCCGTCTCCGGCCGCTTTTTTTTGGTGCTATCATTGCGAACTGTCCTATGGACCAATCTGATTGCGGTCACCCCGCAACCAGACGCGACACTTCGACCACGCGCAGGCCCAGGTTCCGGGCGCCGTCCTGGCCGGGCTTATCGCCCGCAATCGAGTCGTCCACATTCCACAAGGCCGCCCCAATCCGGCCCGAAGGCTTGCCGTCGCCCACCAGGATCATGTCCTGACACATCAGGGCCGCCTGGATCGATTGGATGGTCAGCTCCTGCCCGCCGTTGCGCGATGCGCCGACCGCCACCACGCCCGCGATCTTGTTGCGTAGCGTGAAGCCGTCCTTGCGAAAGCTCATGCACCGGTCCAGGAAGGCCTTGCACAGCGCGCTCATGTTGCTGAAGTACACCGGCGACCCCACGATAATCGCCGCGACCGCCGGATCGGCCAGCTTCTTCGCGATCTCCGGGAAGTCGTCTGTCTCGCCCTGGCGCAGCGGCAGCCCCACGGCCAGTTGCGCGGGTATACTCAAGCCGCCGAGTTCGATCAGCTCGACCTCGACACCCGCTTGCTCCTTCGCGGCGTCCAAACAGATCTGGAGCGCGGCGGCGGTGGTTTTGCCCGTGCGCGCGCTGCAATTCACCGCGATGACCTTGATAGTCTTTGCCGATTCCTGCGCAGTCGCGCCAAGCGCCCCCGCGACCGCCATCGCGCCCATCATTTCCCTGCGTCCGATTTCGTGTGACATGACCAGTTTCCTTTCCCGGTTCGTTGGTTGTTTCATTACACTTCCGCGCTCGCATTGCCCCCCGTTGCCTCCTACGGCTTGAGCTTCTCCATGAGACCGGCTAGTTTCACCTGATAGGCCGACACCAGCGCCGCCACCTCGTCCGCCATTGGCTTCACGGGAACCAGATCCTGTACGCCTTCGGGGCTCAGGCCGGATTCCTTCATCGCCGCCAACGTCCCCCACAGCATCTTGTCGACGGCGGTATGTGCAGCATCCCGGCTCAACCCGAAGGACTCGCCGAGGGCGATGAGTTCGTACAACTGCGGCCAGAAATACGTCGGGCCCATGGCGGAGAGAATCGCGTATGCCTCCAGGTGCGACTCGTCCACCTCCGGGCATTCACCCAGGCTCGAGAGCAGCCCGCAAACCACCACCTTGTCATCCGATCCAAGTCCGGCGCCGAAGGCAACAGGATTGTATCCCTGACCGACGAGGGACGGCGCGTTCGGGATTGCCCGTGCGATGCGATCAAATCCCCCCAGCAGCCCGCTCAGCTTTGCGACACTAAACTTGGGTGCGAGGGAAACAAGTATGGTGTCCGGTCGGAGACACTCCCGGATTGTCGCTACCGCGTCCACAATGGCAGGCGGATGAACCGCAAGAAAGACGACGTCCTGACCGGCGGCACCGGCCGGATCCGCGCTCGCTTCAATAGCGCCGTGCAGGGAGCGGAGCGACCCGCTCACTTCAGGGCTCGTATCATAGAGGACAACGCGGTTGGGCATCGTACGTCCATGCACCCAGCCCGCAAGAAGTATTTTCGCTACTCGACCGGCGCCGATGAATCCAACACTTGCATTTGACATGGTAACGACTCCTTTCTCGCGGCCCTGCGCAGCAAAGCGGCGCGGTAATCTTGTTATGCCAACAACTTCTTGATCTCTTCTACATCGGGGACTTTTCCGGCCACTTTCACAACCCCGTTGACCACCAACGCGG